>CP115966.1:2135696-2440796 GCA_027941995.1 Erythrobacteraceae bacterium WH01K
GACGACCCGGCATTCGAAGCGCGTGAGGCAAATGTCCTCGAGGACGACCTGGCGCCTTTGATGGATGGCTGCGACGTGGTGATCTCCGCGCTAGGCCTTGGCCGGGATCCGCAGACTTTGGCCGATCCGCCACCTCTCTATACGGAGGGCGCCGTGCGGATTATCGAAGGGATGCGAAAGGCAGGGCTCAAACGCCTGGTGGTTATCTCCGCCGCTTTCGCTGCGCCTGGCAAAGGAGCCCCCCTATGGTTTCGCGCTGCCACGCTTCCCCTGACCGGCATCTTTCGCCAGATAGGCGCGATGGAGCGGGTATTGCGTGCCACTTCCGACATCGAATGGACCGCTGTTCGTCCGGGCTGGCTGCTGAACCGCAAGGAATCGGGCCAATACGAAATCGGTGAGAATTCGCTGCCGCCCGGCACGCTTCGCACACGGCGCCCCGACCTTGCCCGGTTCATGCTGGAATGCGGAGCCGATGACCGGTTCGTCAGGCGAACGCCGTTCATCGCTGGACGCGAATCCCTGCATCTCGAAACGCCGCCGGCCCTGATCGAGGAATTTCTCCCCTTCTAGGCGACGATGCGCGCCCTTCCCTTGCGTCAATTGCCCCTTTTGCTAAGGCGCAGCGCAACGAAACATTCCGCGAAAAAAGGCATCATCCGACATGGCAAAGATTCAGGTGAAGAACCCCGTCGTCGAACTCGACGGCGACGAAATGACGAAGATCATCTGGCAGTGGATTCGCGAGCGGCTGATCCTGCCTTATCTCGACATCGACCTGAAATATTACGACCTCTCGATCGAGAGCCGTGACGCCACTGACGACCAGATCACGGTCGATGCCGCAAACGCCATCAAGGAACATGGCGTCGGCGTGAAATGCGCCACCATCACCCCGGACGAAGCCCGCGTCGAAGAGTTCGACCTCAAGAAGATGTGGGTCAGCCCCAATGGCACGATCCGCAACATTTTGGGCGGCGTGGTCTTCCGTGAGCCGATCGTCATCGACAACGTGCCGCGCCTCGTACCGGGCTGGACCGACCCCATCGTGGTCGGCCGTCACGCTTTCGGTGACCAGTACCGTGCCAAGGACACGCTGATCCCCGGCGCCGGCAAGCTGCGTCTCGTCTTCGAAGGCGAGGACGGCGAGAAGATCGACCTCGACGTGTTCGAGTTCCAGTCGAGCGGCGTCGCGATGGCGATGTACAATCTCGACGACTCGATCCGCGATTTTGCCCGCGCCTCGATGAATTACGGCCTCGACCGCGGCTGGCCGGTCTATCTCTCGACCAAGAACACCATCCTCAAAAAATATGACGGCCGCTTTAAGGACCTGTTCGAGGAAGTGTTCGAGAACGAGTTCAAGGAAAAGTTCGCCAAGGCCGGCATCCACTACGAACACCGCCTGATCGACGACATGGTCGCCGCCGCGATGAAGTGGAACGGCAAGTTCGTCTGGGCCTGCAAGAACTACGACGGCGACGTGCAGTCCGACACCGTGGCCCAGGGCTTCGGTTCGCTCGGCCTTATGACTTCCGTCCTCATGACGCCATCGGGCGATTGCGTGGAAGCTGAGGCTGCACACGGCACCGTCACACGCCACTATCGCCAGCACCAGGAAGGCAAGGCGACCAGCACCAATCCGATTGCCAGCATCTTCGCATGGACGCGCGGCCTGATGTATCGCGGCAAGTTCGACGGCACGCCTGAAGTGGTGAAGTTCGCGGAAACGCTGGAACGCGTCTGCATCCAGACGGTCGAGAATGGCCAGATGACCAAGGATCTCGCGCTGCTGATCGGGCCGGAACAGAACTGGCTGACGACCGAGCAGTTCTTCGAGGCGATCGTGACCAATCTCGAAAAAGAGATGGCCCAGTAAGCTTGAAGACCAGAAGAAAGCCGCCTTCTCATGGCGACAAGCAACAAGGCCCGGCTGGAAGTCCGGCAGGCGCGCCCGGCAGACGTGCGCGCCATCGCCGACCTCGTGCGCCGGGCCTATACCGACCTGCCCGCCTACACGCATGGCGAAATCCGCGGGCAGCTCAACAATTATCCCGAAGGCTGCTTCGTCGCCAAGCTGGATGGCAAGCTCGTCGGCTATTGCGCGTCGATGCGGTTGTCGGAGCGTGTCGCCTTCTCGAACGGCAGCTGGGACGAGTTGACCGGCAACGGATTCGGCAGCCGCCACAACGCGAAAGGCTCGTGGCTCTACGGTTACGAGATGTGCGTCGATCCCAAGACCCGGGGCACGCGCATCGGGCGAAGGCTGTATGAAGAGCGCCGCGCCCTGGCCGAGCGGCTGGAACTGGACGGCATCGTCTTCGGTGGCCGGATGCCGGGGCTCGCGCGCGCGATGCGCCGCAAGAGGGACCACGCCGAAACGCCGCAGGACTATCTCGACATGGTCCTCGATTCGAAGATCCACGACCCCGTTCTGCGGTTCCAGCTCGCCAACGGGTTCGAACCGCAGGGGATCATCGAGAACTACCTGCCTGAGGACAAGCAGAGCAAGGCGTTCGCCGTCCGCATGGTCTGGCGCAACCCCTATGTCGACAGCGACGCACCCAAGAGTCACCGCGTGCCGCGCGACGTGGAAAGCGTTCGCATCGCGACCTGCCAGCTGCAGGCACGCGCGGTGTCCGACTTCGACGAATTCATGCGGCAGGTCCGGTATTTCGTCGATGTGGCAGCGGATTACGAGGCGGACTTCATCGTCTTTCCCGAACTCTTTACCCTGATGCTGCTGAGCGCAGAGGAAGAGGAACTCAGCCCGATGGAAGCCATCGAGGCGCTGAGCAAGTACACGCCGAAAATCCGCACCGCGCTGAGCGAGATGGCGCTCAACTACAACATCAACATTATCGGCGGTTCGCACCCGACCCGCCTCGATGACGGCGACATCCACAATATCGCCTATGTCTGCCTGCGCGACGGCTCGATCCATTCGCAGGAAAAGATCCACCCCACGCCCAACGAAGCGTATTGGTGGAACATCAAGGGCGGCGACAGCATCGATGCGATCCAGACCGATTGCGGGCCGATCGGCGTCCTCATCTGCTACGACAGCGAATTTCCCGAGCTCGCCCGCCGATTGGTCGACGAAGGCGCGCGCATCATCTTCGTGCCGTTCTGCACCGACAGCCGGCAGGGCTATATGCGCGTGCGCTATTGCGCGGCGGCCCGGGCGATCGAGAACCAGTGCTACGTCGTCATGTCGGGCAATGTTGGCAATCTGCCAAACGTCGCCAACATGGATATCCAGTATGCGCAGAGCTGCATCCTGACGCCGTGCGATTTTCCCTTCGCACGTGACGGCATCGCGGCAGAGGCGAGCGAGAATGTCGAGACGCTGACCATCAGCGACGTCAATCTGGCCGATCTCAGCTGGGCCCGCGCCGAAGGGACAGTGCAGAATCTCGCCGACCGCCGGTTCGATCTTTACCGCATCGAATGGGACAAGCGTGTGGGGCAGGTTTCGCCGCGCATCGGGGAAGACCAGGACGGCGAGGCCCAGCCCATGGGTCGCCATTCGCCCGGCGGTGGCTAACACGGTGATCGGGCCGTGCAATCGGCCCGTCTTGCGCGCTATAGGCTGAGGCATGGCTGGCGAGATTACCCTATCCCCCGTTCTGTCCGACGCTCTCGTCATTCTCGGCGCGGCTGGCATCGTCATTCCGGTATTCGCACGGTTTCGCATCACTCCCGTGATCGGCTTCATCCTGATCGGCATCCTGGTGGGGCCGTTCGGCTTGGGGAAGCTGACCTACGATGTGGACTGGCTGAGACACATAACGATCTCGGATCCGGAGGCGCTGGAGCCCTTCGCAGAGTTCGGAATCATCCTGCTCCTGTTCACCATCGGACTGGAACTTTCGTTCAAGCGATTGTGGCAGATGCGAAAGCTGGTTTTCGGCCTCGGTTCGCTGGAGCTGCTCCTGGGGGGCAGCATCATTGCCATCGTGCTCGCGATGATGGGGCAATACTGGTCGGGCGCCATGGCGCTGGGGCTCGCCCTCGCCATGTCTTCGACCGCCATCGTCCTGCCGATCTCCGGCACGAAGTCGCCCGTGGGCCGCGCCGCGCTGTCCATGCTGCTGTTCGAAGATATCGCCATCGTGCCGATCATCTTCCTGCTCGGCGCGCTCGCTCCTTACGCACAGAGCGACGGCCTGACAGGCCTCGTCGACACGCTTTGGCAGGGCGGCCTTGTCATCGTCGTCCTGCTGGTATTCGGACGTATCGCCCTTCCCCGGCTATTCGCGCAGGCTGCTCGCACGAAAAGCCCGGAACTGTTTCTCGCGGCCAGCCTCCTTGTCGTTATCGGCGCGAGCCTTGCGACGGCGCTGGTCGGCCTGTCGCCCATCGTCGGCGCGCTGATCGCCGGCCTGCTGATTGCCGAGACCGAGTACCACTCGGAAGTCGAAGACATCATGGAACCGTTCAAGGGGCTGGCCCTCGGCGTATTCCTGATCACGGTAGGCATGAGCATCGACCTGCTCAGCATCTGGAGCAATTTGTTCCCCATCCTGTCGGCAGTCGTCCTGGTTCTCACCTTCAAGGCATTGCTGACCGGCCTTCTCCTTCGCAGCATGGGTGCGCGGCGCAGCACCGCGGCAGAAACCGGCATCCTGATGGCCAGCCCGTCGGAGACCACGCTCATCGTGATCTCCGCTGCCGGGTCGGCGATGTTGATCCAGCCCGGCACCGCGCAATTCTGGCAGATTGTCACGGCCATCGGCCTGACTATCACGCCCCTTCTCGCCATGCTTGGCCGGGCCATCGGACGACGGGTCGAGCCCATTCCCGAATTGCCGGAAGAGGATGAGGGGGAAGACAAGGTCATCATCATTGGCGCTGGCCGCGTCGGGCGACTGGTGGCCGATATGCTGAAGCGTCACGACCGCGCCTATATCGCGCTCGATTCCAATTCAGACCTTATCGAAGAGGCAAGGCGCGAAGGATTCCGGGCAACCTTCGGCGACGCGGTCCGTGGCAAGGCGCTGGATCATCTCGGCATCGAACATGCAACTGCGCTGGTGCTGACCATGGACGAGCCCGTGCTGGCCGAGCGGCTGACCCGCAATCTGCGCGCACGTTATCCCGACCTTCTGATCGTCGCCCGCGCCCGCGATGGCGAGCACGCGGCAGCCCTGTACCGGGCAGGTGCAAGTCATGCAGTGCCCGAAACACTCGAGAGCTCGCTGCAGCTCTCGGAAGCGGTGCTAGCCGATATCGGCGTCGCAATGGGTCCGGTCATCGCGTCGATCCACGAGAAGCGCGACGAGTTTCGTGCAGCGATCCAGGAAGGCGCGGCGCTTGATCACAAGCCCAAACTGCGGACCAGTACGGCCGACGGCTAACCGGAACGGCCCGGATTTCTCGGACCTCCGACAGCGCTCATGCGTTTAGGGGGAAAGGAGAAATCAATGTCCAATCCAGACCCGACGAAACCGACCCCGAACAGCGAGAAGTTCAAGCCGCAAAACGTGGCGGACCCGCAATCGACGGTTGAACCGCCCAGCCGCAATGGCAATAAGCCGGCCGATACAGGCGGGACCGATATTCCCCGCGGCAGCGAACCGGAAGCACGCCGTTCCGGCGGATAAGCCTATTTCGCAATAAGGCTTCGCACCGCATCTATTGCCGCGTCAGCCTTGTCACCGTCCGGACCGCCGCCTTGCGCCATGTCCGGGCGGCCACCGCCACCCTTTCCTCCGAGGGCCTCGACGCCGGCCTTCACCAGATCGACGGCACTATGGCTTGCGACCAGATCGTCGGTCACCGCGACGGCAAAGGCCGCCTTCCCGTCGTTCACGGCGCAGATGGCCGCAATACCGGATCCCATTCGCTGCTTGGCTTCGTCCAAGAGCCCGCGCAGATCCTTCGGATTTAGTCCTTCGATAACCTGCCCGCTGAAAGCCACATCACCGATGGTTTCCTGCTGCGGTCCGCTAGCGCCGCCGCCGCCAAGGGCCAGTTGCTTTCTCGCGTCCGCAAGTTCCTTCTCGAGCGTCTTCCGCTCGTCAAGCAACGCGGCAACGCGGCCCGCGACGTCCTCAGGATTCGTGCGGAGTGCGGAGGCAGCCTCCTTCAGCGCGTTTTCCCGCTCAACCAGCCAGAGCCGCGCAGCATCGCCCGTCAGCGCCTCGACACGGCGGACGCCTGAGCTGACGGCGCTTTCCGATACGATGCGCAAGAGCTGGATGTCGCCGGTCGCGTTGACGTGGGTGCCGCCGCATAGCTCGACCGAATAGTTGAGGTCGCCGCTGCCCTTGCGGCCCATCGAAAGGACGCGCACTTCATCGCCATATTTCTCGCCGAACAGTGCGAGAGCGCCTGCCTCTACGGCATCGTCCGGGCTCATAAGGCGGGTGCTGACCGGCTCGTTCGCGCGGATTTCCTCGTTCACCTCCGCTTCGATGGCGGCAATATCGTCGCTCGTCAGCGGCTGCGGGTGACTGAAGTCGAAGCGAAGCCGGTCTTCCGCGACCAGCGACCCCTTCTGCGTGACGTGATCGCCCAGCCGGTTGCGGAGGGCTGCATGGAGCAAGTGCGTGGCCGAGTGGTTCGAGCGCACCCTGTCGCGCCGCTGCGCATCGACATCGAGATGGACGACGTCCCCGACCCGGACTTCCCCGGCTTCGACGCGTCCCTGCATCGTGTGCAAGCGGCCAAGCGGCTTGCCCGTATCGCTGATGCGAACCTGAAGTCCGCCGGGCGCCGATACCATGCCGGTATCGCCCTGCTGACCGCCGCTTTCACCGTAAAATGGCGTCTGGTTGGTGAGGACTATGACTTCGTCGCCGGCCTTGGCCGAGGTGACTTCGGCCCCGTCCGCGACCAGAGCGACGACGCGTCCTTCCCCGCTCGTCGCGGAATAGCCGGTGAATTCGGTCGCCCCTTCGCGCTCGGCAATGTCGAACCATATCTGGCTGTCGGCGGCCTGACCCGAACCTTTCCAGGCTGCCCGGGCGGCTTCCTTCTGGCGCTGCATCGCGGTGTCGAAACCCTCGCGGTCGACACCGATGCCGCGGTCGCGCAAGGCGTCCTCGGTCAGGTCGTAGGGAAATCCGTATGTGTCGTAGAGCTTGAACGCGGTTTCCCCGTCCAGACGATCGCCTTCGGACATCGCGCCGGTCGCTTCGTCCAGCAGGCGAAGCCCCTTGTCGAGCGTCTGGCGGAACCGGGCTTCTTCCCGCTCCAGCGTTTCCTCGATCAGTGGCTGTCCGCGGGTCAATTCAGGATAGGCCTGCCCCATTTCTGCGACCAG
Organism: Erythrobacteraceae bacterium WH01K; assembly: GCA_027941995.1. Lineage (NCBI taxonomy): Bacteria > Pseudomonadati > Pseudomonadota > Alphaproteobacteria > Sphingomonadales > Erythrobacteraceae > Erythrobacteraceae bacterium WH01K. The sequence goes on from CP115966.1 coordinate 2,142,967, forward strand.
CGTCGGCACGAGACGGTGCATCAACGGTTCTTTCGCACCCAGGATATGGGCATGGCGCATCGCGCGCCGCATGATACGGCGCAGGACGTAGCCGCGCCCTTCATTGGACGGCAGGACGCCATCGGCGATCAGGAAGCTGGTGGACCGAAGGTGGTCGGCAATCACGCGGTGGCTGGCCTGCTCCGCCCCTTCTGCCTTCACATCGAGCAGCCCCTCCGATGCACCGATGAGAGTTTTGAACGTATCCGTATCGTAATTGTCGTGCTGGCCCTGCAGGACCGCAGCGATCCGTTCCAGGCCCATGCCCGTATCAATGTTCTTGTTCGGCAGGTCACCGATGATCTCACCGCCGCGCTGTTCGTGCTGCATGAACACCAGGTTCCAGACCTCGACGAAGCGGTCGCCGTCCTCGTCCGGGGATCCGGGCGGTCCGCCGAAGATGTGATCGCCATGATCGTAGAAGATTTCCGAGCATGGCCCGCAGGGACCGTCATCGCCCATGGCCCAAAAATTGTCCTTGGTGGCGATGCGGATGATCCGATCTTCCGGCAGTCCCGCAATCTTCTTCCAGAGATTGAACGCCTCGTCGTCGGTGTGGAAAACGGTGGTCGTCAGGCGACCGGGATCGATGCCCCATTCCTTCGTAAGCAGGGTCCAGGCATTCAGGATCGCCTGTTCCTTGAAATAGTCCCCGAAGCTGAAATTGCCGAGCATCTCGAAGAAGGTATGATGCCGGGCCGTGTACCCTACATTGTCGAGATCGTTGTGCTTTCCGCCGGCCCGCACACATTTCTGGCTGCTGGTCGCGCGCGGTGCAGGCGCGCTTTCCATGCCGGTGAAGACATTCTTGAACGGAACCATCCCCGCATTGACGAACATCAGCGTAGGGTCGTTATGCGGCACCAGCGGTGCGCTGGGCACTTCGGCGTGGTCAGCCTGCTTGAAGAATTCGAGGAAGCTGCGGCGGATGTCGTTTGTCGAATGCATGATGAGGTGCAAATTAGGCGCTGCGCCCTGCCCCGGCAAGCCGCGATCGCACCCCTTCGCCGACTCCGCTCCGGCCTAGGGCCTTTCAGGGGCCGTAGCTGATACGAGCCAAGCTGCCGCTTTCAGCATGACGAGGCCACCATCGCGGTGCTTTCCAAGCAGGTGACGAAGATCGTCGGTGAAGCCTGCCCGCGCCTCGGGAGTGAGGTCGGCGGCCGCACGCGCAGCGGGACCGATCGAAAGGAAATAGCTGACAGCGTCCTCTACCGGGTTGTCGCCGCCGCCCGCTATGTAGGGAAAATCGAAAGGCTCCAGCCTGACATCTTCCCAGCCTGCCTGTTCGAGCAGGCCCGCAGTTTTCTCGCGGTTCGCCAAGGCGAAGGGCCCTGGGCCGTCCGGCGAAGCAGCGGGGGAGCCGGGTAGCAGCGACGAAACCTCGGTAGCCCAATTGTTCTCGTCACGGTTTCTGAAACAGCTGAAAACGAACCTTGCGGATGGCGCCGCGATAGAGCGAAGGTGCGAGAAGGCCCCTGCCGGATCTTCGAAAAACATGACCCCGTGACGGGACACGAGCAGGTCCGGAGCGGCGTCGAGGGTCACGGGCTTCCACCTGGCAGCATCGGCAATTTCGAACCCCACATTGCCGCGCCGCGATCCGCGGCGGCGTGCCGCTTCAATCAAGCGTTCGCTGATGTCGATGCCGCGGATGACAGCGGAAGGGTGACCGCGGCCAAGGGCAAGCGACAGCTCACCTGCGCCGCAACCGATGTCGAGTGCGCGGGAAAATCCGCCGGAACTCGCAAGACCGAGCAAGCGGTCGGTCAGCACGGAAAAGCTCCTGTCCGTGCGTTCGTACTCGTCAGCCCAGCTCGCGCCGACCCTTCCCTGCCAGTCGTTCTTGTCGGTCAATTCGGCGTCCCCTGAAGAATCTGGCCATGTGATGATGTGGAAAGGCAGTAATGGCGCGCAAGGGGTAAGCCAATACAAGTAAGTCAATACAAGGACGGCGCGAAAGCCCGATGGACTTGCGCGCCGTTACCCTGTCTCGATGTCCGGCAGCGAACCTCCGGACATCCGAATATCAGTCCTCGCCGTCGTCGGGCTCGGGGCCGGTCATCATTTCCTCGGCGACTTCCTCCGTCTTGCCCCGGATCGTAGCTTCGAGCTTCTCGGCCATTTCGGGGTTTTCCCGAAGGAAGGTCTTTGCGTTCTCGCGGCCCTGACCGATCCGCACGCTGTCATAGCTGAACCAGCTTCCCGACTTCTCGACCACGCCGGCTTTCACGCCGAGATCGAGAATTTCGCCGAGCTTCGAGATGCCCTGACCGTACATGATGTCGAATTCGACCTGCTTGAACGGAGGGGCCACCTTGTTCTTCACGACCTTCACCCGGGTCGAGTTGCCGACCACTTCGTCGCGGTCCTTGATCTGGCCGGTACGGCGGATATCGAGTCGGACAGAGGCATAGAACTTGAGCGCGTTACCACCGGTGGTCGTTTCCGGGTTGCCGTACATGACGCCGATTTTCATGCGCAGCTGGTTGATGAAGATCACCATGCATTTGGAACGGTTGATCGACCCGGTGAGCTTGCGCAGGCTCTGGGACATGAGGCGCGCCTGCAGGCCGACATGGGAATCGCCCATCTCGCCTTCGATTTCGGCGCGGGGGACCAGCGCGGCTACCGAGTCGACCACCAGCACGTCGATCGCATTCGAACGCACCAGCGTATCCGTGATTTCGAGCGCCTGCTCTCCCGTATCGGGCTGCGAGACGATCAGTTCGTCGACATCCACGCCCAGCTTTTTCGCATAGACGGGATCGAGCGCATGCTCGGCATCGACGAAAGCGGCCGTGCCGCCATTCTTCTGCGCTTCGGCAATGACGTGCAGCGCCAGGGTCGTCTTGCCCGAGCTTTCCGGCCCGTACACCTCGATCACGCGGCCCTTCGGCAGCCCCCCGATACCCAGAGCGATATCGAGGCCCAGCGAACCGGTCGAAATCGATTCGACGTTCATGGCTTCACGGCTGCCCAGCTTCATGGCCGAGCCCTTGCCGAATGCGCGATCTATCTGCGCGAGTGCGGCGTCGAGCGCCTTCTGACGATCCACGGTCTTTTCCTTATCAACCAGCTTCAGATTGGCGGACATCGCACGCTCTCCCACAGTTTCCTAGGGCCGGATCGCCCTTATCGACGGACCATTTCAGCCTGTCCGTGGAAACCATGTACTCGCTCTGTTCCAGAAGAACAAGAGTGGAACGAAAATTTTCACGAAGCAGGCTCCCGGTGCGTCTGCCGAGCGCCGATGATTTCGCCGGCTTTCTGCGAAATCTGCTGCACGCTGAAGGGTTTGGATATGAAATGCATGTCCGGCACATCGATATCCTTGCGTAGCTGTTCCTCTGCGTAACCCGACATGAAGAGGATCGGCAGGTCGGGCGACACCCGCCGGATGCCCTTCGCCATGGTCGGGCCGTCCATACCCGGCATCACGACATCGGAAATGACGAGGTCGAAGGGATCGTTGTTGGCAAAGGCGGCAAGCCCCTCCTCGCCATCGCTGCACGGGGTGACATCGAACCCGGCACGCGCCAGCGCGCGCTCTGCCACTGCGCGCACCATGTCCTCGTCCTCGACCAGCAGCACGCGCCCGCCGGTAGCCCAGCCGGCAGCAGGCGTTTCAGGCGGCCTGGACACTGGCTCGACGGCGCCGCGATGGACAGGAAGGTAAAGCGTGAAGCGCGCCCCCGGCTTCCCGCCAAGCCCTGCTTCCATGTTATCGGCGAAGATAAACCCGCCCGATTGTTTGACGATCCCGTAAACAGTCGACAGGCCGAGGCCGGTGCCCTTCCCCTGCTCCTTCGTCGTGAAGAACGGCTCGAAAATCTTGCCGAGGACATCCTCGGGAATGCCGCCGCCCGTGTCCTGCACGACCAGGGCGGTATAGTCACCGACCGGCAGGATGTCGGAATCCATTGCCCGGACATCCTTTGCCGTAATCCGGCGCGTGGCCATCGATACCTTGCCCGAACCGTCTCCTCGCGACTGGATGGCATCGCGGGCATTGACCGCGAGATTGACGATCACCTGCTCCAATTGCCCGGGATCGGCGCGGACCGGACCCAGGTCGCGGTCATGGCGCACGACGAGTTCGATCTTCTCTCCCACCAGTCGCTTCAGCAACTGGCTGACCTCGCTCACCACGTCGGGCAACTGGAGGACCTCGGGCTTCAGGGTCTGCTGGCGACTGAAGGCGAGCAATTGCCGCGTCAGGCTGGCAGCACGGTTCGAATTGGCGCGGATCTGCTGGATATCGTCATAATCGCTATCGCCGGGAGAATGGCGCAGCAGCATCAGATCGCAATATCCGATGATGGCTGTCAGCACGTTGTTGAAATCGTGGGCGACACCGCCTGCCAGTTGCCCGACGGCCTGCATCTTCGTTGCCTGGGCGACCTGGCGCTTCAGCCTGGTTTCCTCGCTGGTATCGGCGAGGCTGAGCAGAACGGCCGGGTCGCCGAGGCCGCGAACGCCGGCAAGACCCATCGACACCGGATCGTCCGGTGCGTGGCGAAGACGTATCGCCATATCGGCGCTGGTGGCGGACCCGCGCGCGAAACGGCGAACTGCGTCGGCCAGCGCGCTCTTGTCTTCCGGTACGACCAGGTCGGAGGGATATTGCGGCAGGCCTCGCTCTTCCCGGTCGGCCGCGCGCAGGAATGCGGAGTTGGCGAACAGCAGGCGCCCGTCGCGGTCGGCCATCGCCAGGCCGAGCGGGAGCGCGCCCAGCAGCGCTTCGAGCTGGGGCGCGGCGCTTTCCACATTCTCGCTGTCACCGATGCCGACCCCATGCTCCAGCAGCAGCATGAGCGACGGGGCATCGCTGGCATTGGCGCCGGTTTCCTCGTCCACCGGGTTCAAGGGTACATGGACCAGCCGGTGCGGCGTGCCCCGGCGCCCTTCCCGCTCGAAGAATATGTTGTCGCGCTCGTCGGTGCGCAGATATTGCACGAATTCCTGTCCGGCGAGCGTGGCGGCCGGATCGCCCGAAGCCCGCTTCGCAAACCCGGGGCCCGCGGCGTGGATGATACCGTCGGGTCCGACAAGCGCGCCCTCGACACCGGCGCGCGACAGGACCGCGCCGAGCGATCCTGACATCAGCCGCGCGAAATCGGTCGCAACATCGTCCTGCCCTCTCGGGGCGAACTCCCAGACGAGGTAGTCGTCGCCCCGACCGGCACGCCGCGCAGATGCGGTCCAGTGCCGCTTGCCATCGCGGCTGTCGAGCCGCTCGATCCGCGCTTCGCCATCACGCCAGGCCTCGCGCGCGGCAACCAGCAGGGATTCCTGTGACTGCGGATCAATCTGGAGATTGGGCGGCGCCAGGTTCTCCCCGAACTGGGTAACGTAGAGAGAACTGGCACATACGAGGCGGTTGGCCTTGTCCGTAATGGCGACCGCAATGTCGGGACGGTCGATTGCCTTCACCGTTACCGACCAGTCCGGCGGCGCGAGCGCCTGAGCCACCGGAGCGGGACGGAGCCTGTAAAGCGTTATGCCCAGGATGATGAGTGTCGCGAGCGCGCCAGCATAGGCGACGGTCAGCAAGGCCAGCCCGCTGGCGAACCAGACAGCGAGGACGCTGGCGACAAGTGCACCGCCCAGGGTCAGCCAGCCCCACGGCATGGCGCCCGATACCAGATTTGTCCTGTCTTCCCCCGTGGGCATCACTTGTCCGCCTGCAGCCGCTGGTTCAAACGCTGCTCCATACGGCGAAGCTTGCGCGAGCGCTTCTTTCCCACCCGCCAGCGCCAGAACCAGCCGGATACCAGATATCCCACTGCTGCCGATACGACGGCAAGCACGAAGAAACCGAAAACGGTCAGCCCGGCAGCTTCGAAGAACCCGCTGAAGGTCCGCCAGCTTTCGGAATTGACCTGCTCCTGGATCATGGACGAGCCGACTTCCCGGTCGATGTCGAGGATCAGTCTGCCGACACGGTTCGCAATGACCACCCAGAACGGGAAGGTGAAGGGATTGGTGATGAACGTCACCAGCGTCGCCAGCGGCACGTTCGCGCGCGCAGGCAGGGCCATGAAGGCGGCAAGGAATATCTGCCCGAGAGGAATGATGAACCCGCAGAAAAGCCCGAGCGCCACGCCGCGCGGGACAGAACGGCGGGTAAACCGCCACAATTCCGGGCTGAGGAAACGGTGCGCGATAGGGGCAAGATACTTGTTCTGCGCCATCTCTTCGCGCGACGGCATATGGTCGCGCAGCCAGTCGGCGAGGAATGTCTTGCTGCGAATGCTCATGGTCTCATCGCCGCCTTTGCGCGCGCGGACGCGCAGGTGCAAGGGGTGTGGGGAGGAAACGCGTCGGGAAACATTATGGCCCACATGGATAGCACGGTCTCAATGGCCAGAAGGTGAATTGCACCGCACCGAATTCCAAGCTTGCCGGGGAATGCGGTCAGCCCTGGTCGCGCATGATCCGCGCCTTGTCCCGTTTCCAGTCGCGATCCTTGATATACTCGCGCTTGTCCTTCGCCTGCCGCCCCTTGGCCAAAGCCAGCTCCACCTTCGCACGGCCGGTCTTGTTGAAATAGATCGACATCGGGACCAGCGTCATGCCCTTGCGCTCCACCGCGCCCAGCAGCCGCTGAATCTCGCGGCCATGAAGCAGGAGCTTGCGCGGGCGCTTCGCCTCGTGATTGTTGCGGTTCCCGTGGCTGAATTCGGGAATGTTGGCATTGATGAGCCAGGCCTGCCCGTCGCGAATTTCGGCATAGCTTTCGGCGATCGTCGCCTCGCCTGCCCTCAGCGCCTTCACTTCCGTTCCCTGCAGCGCGATGCCTGCCTCGAACTTGTCTTCGATGGCGTAATCGAATTTCGCCCGCCGGTTTTCCGCGACGGTTTTCTGCTTGTCGAAAGTCTCGGGTTTGGGTCTTGCCATGGGCTGGGCGATGTAGGCGCGCGAAGGCAAAAGGAAAACCCCTGCGCACCGATCCGGTGCATCATGCCGTCATTTGGTTTGCCAGTGGCGAAGCAAGCCATCATGAAGCCGGAAGCATCATCACGAAAAAACGAGCACGTCCATGTCGATCCGGTTTCCAGCACTGCTGACTGCCCCCCCTTGCACTGTTTGCTACCGCCCTGCCTGCAGCAGCGCAAACGGCGCCGACGATTCCGGTCGAGGTTTACGCAGAGCTTCCGCAGATCGAACAGGCCGTGCTTTCACCGAGCGGGGCGCACACTGCCATGCTGATGGCGAATGCCGGCCAGCGGGTTGTCGTGATCCTGGACCGCGAGGGCAAGGCTGTGAAACGGCTTCTGGCGGGCGATACGAAGGTGCGCTCGATCGACTGGGTCGGCGATGAAGCGATCCTTCTTGTCAGGAGCGAAACCGTGGCTCCTAAACTGGGCCTCGGGAGCGTCCGGAACGAATGGTTGCGCGCCAATGTCATACCTCTGGATGACCGGTGCCAGGTAATCTCGGTTTTCGCAGACCAGCGTTACGTGGCAAACGCCATCCTAGGCTTTTATGGCATCCGGCAGGTCGGCGACAGCTGGAAGGGGTATTTCGGCGGATTTCGAAAGGGCGACCTGTCGGGAGTGAAGGACCGCATTCTGGATGGTCACCCCTCCTTGTTCGAAGTGGACTTGCGAAGCGGAGCGGTGGAACTCGTTGGTTATCCACCCACCCCCGGCCTGTTCTCGTCCAGACAGCAGGATCGCGACTAGGTGATTGCCGATGACGGCAAGGTCGCGGCAAAGCTGGACGTCGATCTGGACAGCGGCCGCTGGACGATTTCGAACGCGTCCGACGATGTCATTGCATCGGGGACGCAGGACCTTGTCCGCGTTGGGATCCACGGTCTTTCGCCAGACGGCACCGCTGCCATCTATTCCGATTACCGTGGAGGCCGGACGCGTTACTGGAGAACGTCGCTAACCGGTGGTCAGCCTTCCGAGTTGTGGCAGCAAACGGCTGTCGACCGGCTCATTTATCGCCCTCTCAGCAGCCGGATAGACGGAATACGCCTGCGCGACGGATCGCGGCGACGCGTTTCGCGCTGCCGGTGACGGGGAATGGGGACGCAAGATGCAGACCGACCTGTCCGACGGCCTGAAAGCCTTGGCCGATGCCGGGATTGGCGATCCGGACCGCGCCTGCATCGTCGGGGCAAGCTATGGCGGTTATGCAGCGCTGGCGGGCGTCACTTTGCAGCAGGGAATCTATCGCTGCGCCGTATCGGTGAACGGGGTCAGCGATCTCAATGATATGTTCGGTTCGACACTCACGGGGCTGGAAGATGTCTTCAGCCGGAATGCCGAAAGAATGCTCGGCTCCGATCCCGACCTGAAGGCCCTATCACCGCGCCACCGTGCCGCGAAGACCGATGCCCCCGTCCTGCTTGTCCATGGACGTGACGACACGGTAGTCCGATTTCGCCAGAGCGTGCTGATGCAGGATGCGCTGAAAGACGCTGGCAAGGATGTGACGCTCGTCGCGCTGGACGGTGAAGATCACTGGCTCTCGGCCGAAGAGACCCGGAAAGCAATGCTTACCGCGACCGTCGCCTTCGTCGAGCGTCACAATCCTGCCGAGTGAATGGAGCGCTGACGCCCCGTCCTCTTATTCCGCCAGCAGGTCGCTTGGCAGGCTGGGTTCGCTCAGCAAACGTTCCATTCGCTCCCACCGGATCGTCGCATCGGCATCGCCGCGTTCGATCCACGAGCTCACCATGTCGCGGCCGAGGCCATAATTGATGATGTAGCTGCGATAGGTGTCGATGAAGCGCAGAGACTGGGCCGCCCGCTCCGGCGAGACAAGCTGGTAGCGCTGCAGGAGTTCGATCGCTTCCTCGCCGGACATTTTGCCCGCGAGGTATTCTGCGGCGATCGTGTAGCGTGCTGGCCCCAGGTCCTTCAAAGCATCCCGCAGGGCGGCGTATTCCGCCAGGTCTTCCGTCGGCAAGCCGGCTAACGGGGCGAGCACCTCGGTCTCGAAACGCACTTGCTCTTCGCCGGGAAAGGCCAGCGGTATGCCGTAATTCGCACTGCCTTCGGCAATGAGCGATTGCGGGGAATAAAGCGGATAGATCGAGAATTCCGTCCATCCGCGATCGTTCACGAGGTTCTTCTCGAGCAGCGCGTTGAACGCGTGATGTCCCGGATAGCCTTCGTGGCACCCAAGATCGACTGCGCGGTCGAGCCTGATCGGCAGATCGGTATTGACCTCGATCTTCGAGGCGTAGCCCCCCTGATAGTAGTTGTATCCGCTCCACGGCTTGTCGGTCACGAAGCGAAGCGTGAAGCTTTCGCCCTCCGGCATGGCGATGTGTTCCAGCGTCCTGCGCTTGCACTCCGCAATGGAAGCATCGAACACCGCCTGCAGGCGATCCTCCGGGATGTTGAAGCGGGCGTAATAGTCGTCGAGACGCTTCCAGAGAGGGGCGCTCGAACCTTCGGCAGCGGGAACCAATCGCTCGATCCGGGCAAGGACGGGATCGAAGCTTCCGAGCGCAGGCGTTTCGGGCGTGACGCCGAAAAGTCCTTCGGCCTCCTGAACGAACGGGATCTGCTCACCCTGCATCATTCGCAGGCGCGTATGCGCCGCCGTCAGCTGGGCGACCAGAAAGCGGGCCCGGCGCTCATCCATGCTGGTCCCCTGGACACCGTCATCGGCATACCGGTCGATCCGCTTGCGCAAGGCCGCTGCAAGGATTTCGAGCTGCGGCACATCCTTCGCCGAAAGCTCTGCGACCGACCGTTCCCGCAGTTCGTCGGGACCGTAATAGGCGTCGATGTACCCGTCCTCTTTCTCGCCGATGGCGAGTTGCAGGACCACGTAGTCCTGCGCCAGCGAATCCAGCGTCTCGTCCGGCTGTGGCACGGTCGCGCAGGAGGCCAGCGCGAGGGCGAGTATACCGATGCAGGCGCGGCGCATCACAGGATTCCTGCGTGCACAAGCGCCTCGTCGACGGCCTTGCGCGACGCCTCGCTGGCGCTGCACAGTGGCAGACGGACATCGGGCTGGACCCAGTCATGCACCCGGCTGAGTGCGTATTTCACAGGCGCCGGGCTGGCATCGGAGAACATCGCGTAATGCAGCGGGAAAAGGCGGTCGTTGAGTTCGCGCGCCTTTACCAGGTCGTTCGCCGCGATGGCCTCGTGGAACTGGGAGCACAGTGCCGGCGCAACATTCGCGGTCACAGAAATGCAGCCAGCCCCGCCCGCAGCGGAGTGGGGCAGCCACAATTCGTCATTTCCCGAAAGCTGGCAGAAATCTGCGTCCAGCCCCATGCGGTGGTCGGCCACGCGCGACAGGTCGCCGCTGGCATCCTTGATCGCGACGATGCGGTCCGGGAACTTGCGGACCAGTTCGACGACCGTCTCGTCTTCTATGTCGGTGACCGTGCGGCTCGGCACGTTGTAAAGGACGATCGGCAAGTCGCTGTTTTCGGCCAGATGGCTGAAATGCGCGATCAGGCCTGGCTGGCTGGGGCGGTTGTAATAGGGGGCAACGCAAAGACCGGCGGACGCCCCCGCCTTCTTGCTGAATTGCATATGGAGCAGGGCATTGCGCGTATCGTTCGATCCGCAGCCCGCGATGACCGGCACGCGCCCCGCCGCCTGCTCCACGCAGACTTCGACTACGTGGTGATGTTCTGCATTGGAGATCGTCGATGCTTCCCCGGTGGTTCCGCAGGGTACCAACGCATTCGATCCATTGTCGATCTGCCAGTCGACAAGACGGCGAAAGGCAGCTTCATCGAACGATCCGTCGCGAAAAGGAGTCACAAGGGCGGGTATCGAGCCGGAGAACATTTGCTCAGTTCCTCTAATGTCTTAAGTGCAATGCAGAATTAGACGAAGAATCCACCGCCCATTCAGTCCCTGATAAGGAGCCGCCGGACATGATGTCCAGCATGACACGCATTCCCCTCTACGCTGCAACTCTGGCAGCGACCACCGCCCTTTTTGCTCCCGCCCAGGCCGCCGCGCAGAACGCGGCAGGATGGGACAGCGCGCGCGCCAGCCTCGTCGCGCAGCAGCCCGTCCGGATGGCCGATGCGGTGAACAGGTGGGAATACCTGATCGGGCAGCGTGACCTGTCGTTCGACCAGTATGCAGGCTTCCTGCTCACCTATCCCGATTTTCCGCAGGCCGAAACGCTGCAGGAACGGGCGGAAAATGCGCTTGATAACGCCACGCCCACGCCGCAGCAGCTGGTAGCATTCTTCGACGCCCTGCCTCCGGTCACCAATTCCGCGAGGGCGCGCTATGCCCTGGCCCTCGCCACGCTCAACCGGCCCGAGGCTTTCGATGTCGCGCGCGCAGCATGGCGCGGCGGCAATATGAGCGGTCCGGCAGAGGCGTACATGATGGGCATTTTCGCCGGTCGCTTTACGCCGGACGATCACGATGCCCGGATGAACGCCCTGCTCTGGCAGCGTGACGGAGAGGCTGGGGCGCGCCAGATCGCCTATGTCACACCGATGCGCCGAGACGGCTTCGCCGCCCGCCTTGCCACCCTGCAGGGCCAGTCGCCCATGGCGGCGGGTTATGGTGCGCCGGGCAATCTGCGTGCCGATCCCGGTTATGTCTACAACATGTCGCGCTATCACCGGATCGACGGCCGGACCAGCAGCGCCGTCGACGTGCTGGTGAACCGTCCGAACTTCAACAGCGTGCCGCACGATTCCGAAACGATGATCAGCGAGATGCTGCGCGTTGCGCGGGAAGCAAGCGCCAGCGACACCGTGCGCATCGCACAGAAAGTCGACGATGTTTTCGCCGCCGACACGGATGTCAGCAAGGAAAGCTATCGCACGCGCGACGATTACACGTCGCTGATGTGGGCCGGCGGCACCAATGCGCTCTGGCGGATGGGTGACGGCCGTACAGCGGCGCCCTTGTTCTATCGCTATGGTGCGGCAGCCCAGACCCCCCAGACACGGTCGAAGGGCTTCTACTGGGCCGGTCTTGCCAGCCAGCGGGCCGGCGACATGGCCGAAGCGACGCGCTATTACGAGATGGCTGCCCGTTATCCTGAGCGGTTCTATGGGCAACTCGCCCTTGCGCAGCTCGGCCGCGGCGTTCCTTCCCTTGCTGCCCAGCCGACCGCCCAGCCCACGGCGGAACAGCGCGACGCCTTCAATCGCTCTGCCCTGGCCAACGCTGTGCGCGAAGTTGCGCGCGGTGCACCGTGGCGCACCGGCATCCGGTTCTACCAGGAAGTCGCACAAAGTGCGGATACGCCCGAAGAACACGTGCTGGTGAGCGAGCTTGCACGCGAAACCGGTCGCCGCGATCTGGCCGTCAACGTGACGGAAGCTGCGGGCGCCGATGGCCTTCCCGATTTCGTGGCCCAGGGTTTCCCGACGCTCCAGACGCCGCCGGGTTCGAACTGGACGTTCGTCCACGCCATTGCACGGCAGGAAAGCCAGTTCGCCCAGAACGCGATCAGCCATGCCGGCGCGCGCGGCCTGATGCAGCTGATGCCGGGCACGGCGCGGGAGCAGGCCGGGATGCTGGGCATGAGCTACCGCCAGGACGATCTGATCAGCTCACCCAGCTACAACGTCCAGCTCGGGAACGCGTATTTCGCCCGCATGATGAGCTATTATGACGGCAGCTACCCGCTTGCGATCGCGGCTTACAATGCCGGGCCGGGCAATGTGAACAAGTGGCTGCGCGCCAATGGCGATCCGCGCAATGGCAGCGTGGACTGGCTAACCTGGATCGAACGCATCCCGATCTTCGAGACGAAGAACTACGTCCAGCGTGTGATCGAGAATGCCGCGGTGTACGAACATCTCTATCCCGATCGCGCCGAGTTCGGGCGTGCTCGTATGGCAAACGAGTTCCTGCGCTAGGCTTCAGGAATGGCCATGGGGGACCAGCGGACCAATCCCATCACGCCAGATGGTTATGCCGCCTTGAAGGCGCGGTATGACCATCTGATCGGGAAGGAGCGACCGGAGATCGTCGAGATTGTCAGCTGGGCCGCTGGAAACGGCGATCGCAGCGAGAATGGCGATTACCTGTACGGTCGTAAGCGAATGCGCGAGATCGACCGCGAACTCGCGCATCTTTCGCGCCGCATGAAATGGTCGCGCATTATCGATCCCGCCACGCAGGAACACCGCGATCGGGTGCTCTTCGGCGCCACCGTCGAATTGGCGGACGAGGACGATGAACGGCGGACCCTGACGCTGGTTGGCGATGACGAACAGCTTCCCTCGGAAGGCAAGATCGGCTGGACAAGCCCCATGGCCCGGGCCCTGCGAGGGGCAAGTGTCGGCGATGTAAGGACCCTGCGCCTGCCCGCCGGGGTGGAGGAACTCGAAGTCATGGCGATTTCCTATCCCCACTTTGCAGAAAGGATGGGCGCGTGACCCGCAGCCTGTTCACCATTGCGACGGGCTCGGTGCTGCTGGGCACGGCCATCGCTCCGCTGCACGCGAAGGACAGCCTCGGCGTCTTCGGCGACTGGGGCGCGTTCCGGGACGCGGAAACACCGCGCTGCTACGCGATCGCGAAGGCTGCGCCCAGCCGGTTGCAACGCGATCACGAACCTTTCGCCAGCGTCGGAACATGGCCCACCCGCAAGGTTCGCGGACAGGTGCATTTCCGTCTTTCACGAAATCTCGCCAAGGATCGGCCGATAAGGCTGCGGATCAGCGACAAGCAATTTGTTCTGAAAGGCGACCGTTCGAACGCCTGGGCGCAAAGCGCGTCCTCCGACGCTGCGATCGTAGCCGCCATTCGCGCCGCCGGGTCCATGACGATCAGCGCGGTCGATGCGCGTAGCCGGCGCTTTTCGAATACCTACGATCTTGGCGGGGCGGCGACGGCGATGGATGCCGCCACAGTGGGCTGCGCCGATATCGGCTGATACGAAAAGGGGCAGGCATCTCTGCCCGCCCCTTCGAGAACTACGGTTTGCCCGCGATCAGAAGCGGAAACCGACGCCCGCCATGATCTGGTGACGATCGGTGTCGACGTCGAAACGATCGGTGTCGGCGACGTCTTCACGCTCGAAATCGATCTCGCCTTCGGAATAGTTGGAATAGCGGTATTCCAGCTTTACGAAGGTGTTTTCGGTGAGAGCATATTCCGCACCGGCGCCGAGGCGATAGCCGTCGGTGTCGAGGCTGCGGCTGTCGATTTCGTTGCCGCGCGCACCCTGGATGTCGAACCGGGCATTGGTGTAACCGGCCTTCGCATAGACCAGCGCACGGTCACCGACGAGCGCGCCGACACGGGCACCGACATAGATGTCGCGGCCTGCATTGACATTGCCCAGGCCGAACAGGTTGGGATCGCCGCCGGGATTGATGTCCACGCCTGCGGAGGATTCCGTCAGTTCGGCTTCTGCGCCCAGAACGACGCCGCCGACGGCCACGTCGTAACCTACAGCCGCGCCGTAGGTCACGCCGTCGGCGTCCTGGTCATCCATATTGCCCTGCAGATCGTTGTCGATGTCGCTGCCGGCACGAAGATTGTCATAACCGACGACGGCTTCGACGCGCGGGCCGGTGAATGCGGAATTGTCCTGTGCTGCCGCCGGGACAGCGATGGCGATGGTGGAACCTGCCAGCAGCAGGGTTGCGACCTTTTTCATTGTAGTACTCCAGTTTCGTTGAGAGTTTTCTCCCCTGTGCAGCACCCAACGGCGACAAAGCCCCGCAGTTTCATGAACCTGAGACAACAAGAATTTGTGGCAAAAGAGACACATTGTGTCGCTCTGTCTCAGCTAGGAAACTACCGACAGCACCGCTTGAAGCAGTCCACATGATGACTTTCCGAGCGATCTGCCCTATATTCGGGCGATGCCCGATACAGCCGTCATGCCCATCCCCGGACAGGTCGATCCGGTCCCTGCCCCGCGCGATATCACTCCGCGTGAAGATGGGCGGATCGATCTGCTTGGCCTGCCCAAGTCGCGGGTCCGCGAACTTTTCGAGACTGCGGGCCTTGACCCCAAGCAGGCGAAACTGCGCGCGAAGCAGGTGTTTCACTGGCTCTACCACCGCGGCGTCACCGATTTCGAGGCGATGACCGACATCGGCAAGGCAATGCGTCCATGGATGGCAAAGCACTTCATCGTGGGAAGGCCCAATGTCGTCGAAGCGCAGGTTTCGAATGACGGAACCCGCAAGTGGCTGCTTCAGACCGACGACGGTCATGATTTCGAAATGGTGTTCATTCCCGATGCGGATCGCGGAACGCTCTGCGTGTCCAGCCAGGTCGGCTGCACGCTCAATTGCACCTTCTGCCACACGGGAACCATGCGGCTCGTCCGCAATCTCACGCCGGGCGAAATCGTCGGCCAGGTCATGCTGGCGCGCGACGCCCTTGGCGAATGGCCGAAGGGCAAGATGGATTTTGCCGACGATGCGGACGAGGCCGACTACCAGTCCGACGGCCGCCTGCTGACCAACATCGTCATGATGGGCATGGGCGAACCGCTCTACAATTTCGACAATGTCCGCGACGCGCTCAAACTGGTGATGGACGGCGAAGGCCTTGCGCTGAGCAAGAGGCGGATTACGCTTTCCACCAGCGGGGTCGTGCCGATGATGGAGCGCTGCGGAGAAGAGATCGGCGTCAATCTGGCCGTGTCCCTTCATGCGGTAACCAAGGAAATCCGCGACGAAATCGTGCCGATCAACCGGAAATACGGTATCGAGGAACTGCTGCAGGCCTGTGCCGATTATCCCGGCGCCTCCAATGCCCGCCGGATCACGTTCGAATATGTCATGCTGAAGGACAAGAACGACAGCGACGACGACGCCCGCGAACTGGTCCGCCTGCTGAGGGAATACGACCTGCTAGCCAAGGTCAATCTGATCCCGTTCAATCCGTGGCCGGGCAGCATCTACGAATGCTCCACCCCGGAACGGATCCGTGCGTTTTCGAATATCGTGTTCGAAGGCGGCATCAGTGCCCCCGTTCGTACTCCGCGAGGCAGGGACATCGACGCTGCGTGCGGTCAGTTGAAGACAGCTGCGGAGAAGAAGAGCCGGGCCCAGCGCGACAGGGAAGCGGCCCAAGCCGACGCCGCGTGATCTGGGACCAGGCAACCCTCGATTACTACGAGGCGGCTGCACCGCATTACACGGCGAGCACGGCGGAGTTTCATCACCGGCATCTCGATCCCTTTCTCGAGCTGCTCCCGCCGAATGGAGATATCCTTGAACTCGGGTGCGGATGCGGTCTCGATGCATCCCGCATGATTCATCGCGGCTTCCGCGTCGATGCGACGGACGGGGCCGCGGCCATGGTCCGCAAGGCTGAAGAACGCTTCGGCATATCGGCGCGGGTCATGCGGTTCGATGAGCTCGCCGGGAAGGCCCGGTACGATGCCGTCTGGGCGCACGCATCGCTGCTTCATGCACCGCGCGATGCCCTCCCCGGCATACTGGCAAAAATTTACGAAGCCCTGCGCCCCGGCGGCCTGCATTTCGCCAATTTCAAGCTGGGCGACAAGGACCATCCGGACGAGGGCCGCGATCCGCTGGGCCGCTGGACCAGCCTGCCCTCGGCAACCTGGTTGCACAAGCAGTATGGCGATGCCGCGTTCTCCATCGTCCAATCGGACCGTTACACCGGCAACGGAAGCGATGGTGTCGTTCGCGAATGGCTGGGCCTCACGGTCAGGAAATCATGATGGCCGGCGTGACCGTTCGATCGATCTGTATCGGCCAGCCGCAACCTTTCAATGGCGCGGAAATGAGTGCCATCGCGAAGCTGCCGGTCAGCGGCGATGCGGAAATTCGCGACTTCGGAATCGTGGGCGACATGGTTGCCGATACGCGGGTCCATGGCGGGATCGACATGGCGATCCATCATTATCCCCGGGACCATTACGACTGGTGGCGAGAAAAGCTGGGCCCTCACCCCTTGCTCGATAGCGCCAACGCCTTCGGGGAGAATATCGTCGCTACTGGACTGACGGAAAGCGATGTGCATATCGCGGACAGGTTCCGCCTGGGAACGGCGGTGCTGGAAGTCAGCCAGCCGCGCCAGCCCTGCTGGAAGATCGATCATCGTTTCGGCGTGAAAGGCATGGCGGCAGAGGTCGTGCGATCCCACCGGTCCGGCTGGTATTACCGCGTTCTGGAAGAGGGCTTCGCGAGAGCGGGCGACGAATTGCACCGGATTGAAAAAGGTCACGCGGATTGGCCGGTCGCGCGCGTTTTCGCCAAGATCTATGACAAGGAAAGTCAGCCGCAGCGCGACGAACTGGAGGCGATCGCTGCACTGGAGGGACTGTCCGACAAGCTACGCGACCGGGTGCGCAAGGCCATTTCCTGACGCAATTCGACGCTGCGCAAGCACCGCTCGGCTCGCAAACCCCATGGATTTCCATCGTTCATCGGGCGTTGTGGAAACAGTGGCGAAACGCGGCGTTTCCCTCACATCGCAATCGCAACAATGGAAATACACATGAAGACTTTCACCGCTCTCATCGCAGCTTCGGCCCTGGCCGTGACCGGCGCCTCCGCGACCGGTATTGTCGCGCCCTCCCCGGCGAAGGCCGATCCCCCCAGCTGGGCTCCGGCCCATGGCAAGCGTGCGAAGGAACGTTCGCGGATTTACGATTCCCGCGGCCGTTACGTCGAGCCGCGCCGCATCAGTCGCAATGACCGCGTATGGCGCGGCGATGGCGGACAGTATTACTGTCGCCGCGACAACGGCACGACCGGTCTGGTAATCGGCGCAGGTGTCGGTGCGCTCGCAGGTTCCGAGATCGCCGGTCGCGGCGACAGGACGCTGGGCGCCATCATCGGCGGCGTGGCTGGTGGCCTGCTGGGACGCGAGATCGATCGCGGAAGTCTCCAGTGCCGCTGATTTCCTGACGTTTCGCAATCCACGAAAGGGCGCGTCGCCAATGGGCGGTGCGCCCTTTTTTCATCGGCAAACGCTGCACGTCCTTCCCTGAAGCGCGCACTTTTGCTCAAAGGGCCGAATGGCACTGCACCTCACCCGGTTCACCCGCTGCTCGCCGTGCAAAGGTCTGCATCGGACCCATGTGACATGACCGCACCCTCGGTTCTGGTCACGGGAGGCGCAAAGCGCATTGGTGCGGCACTGTGCGAAGCCTTTTCCAGCGCGGGTTGGCATGTGGTCATCCATTACAGATCCAGCCGCGAAGAAGCCGAGGCTCTCGCAGCCCGGCTGGGTAATGCAGAGACGATCGGTTTCGATCTCGCGGACGGCGATGCCGCGGTGGCCGCGATGCACTCCCTTGCCCAGCGGCTGACCGATTGGCGTGCCCTCATCAATTGCGCCGCCGTTTTCGAGAACGATGCCGTAACCGGGCTGGACCCCCGGACGTATAACGCTGCCATGACCGTCAACGCGCGCTCCCCTGTCCAGCTGGCCCAGACCTTTCTCAGCGAAGCGCAAAGCGTCGCAGGCCGCCGGGTAATCCAGCTGACGGATATGAAGCTGGAAAACACCAATCCCGATTTCTTCAGCTACACCATGAGCAAGCACGCAGTCGCGGGCGCCATTCCGATGCTGTCCATGGCGCGCCGTCATCCGGCTGACCGCGTCTACGGCCTTGCCCCCGGTGCCATTCTCGCGAGCCATGATCAGGCGCGCGAGGAGACGGAGATTTCCCACCGCATGAACCTCCTTCACCGAAAGACGTCGCTGGGCGATATGTGCGATGCCGCCCTTTTCCTTGCAGAGGGGCACTTAGCCAGTGGTGAGACGCTGTTCGTCGATAGCGGCCAGCACTTGCTCGACCAGCCGCGCGACGTCATCTTCCTCGCACGGCAGCAGGCAGAAAAGAAAGAATCCGTATGAGAGGCGCGGCGAGAAAACACGGACTTGCCACGCGCATCTGGCACTGGGCCAACCTTGTCTGCGTGGTCGTTCTCTTCATGTCCGGCCTCAACATCTCGAACGCACACCGGCGGCTGTACTGGGGCGACTGGGGCTTCGCTCCGGAGCAGGCCTGGCTCGAAGTTCCGCGCTTCCCGGGCTGGATGACCATTCCAGACTTCTACAGCCTCGCACAGGCGCGTGACTGGCACGTTCTCATGTCCTGGCCCTTTGCCCTGGCTCTCCTTTTCATGTGGGCGAGCATGCTGGCCAACAGGCATTTCAAGAAAGACATCGCAACCACGCGCCGCGAATGGAGGCCGGCCAATGTCTGGGCCGATGTGAAGGCGCACGCACGGTTCGATTTCGATCATGGTGCCGGCAAGTACAATTTCCTCCAGAAGGTCGCCTACGGCCTCGTACTGGGCATATTCCTGCCGATGATGATCTTCACCGGCATGGCGATGAGCCCGGGGGTCGAGCCGTGGCTCGGATGGCTGACCGACATCCTCGGCGGGCGGCAGAGCGCGCGAAGCCTTCACTTCATATTCGCGTGGCTTATTTTCGGTTTCTTCGTCGTGCACGTGCTGCTGGTCGTCGTTAACAAACCGCTCCGGCAAATATGGGGAATGATCGCAGGCGGACGCATGGAGGATGACAAGGCTGCAAAGGGAGGCGCGCGATGAAGCGGCGCAGCGTAATCGTCGGCATCGGTGCCGCCTTCGTCGCCGGATGCCAGAAGATCGGGGAAACCGGACCCGGCAAGGCGCTGCTCGAAGCGGCGCCCAACTGGCACAAGGGCATCCATGATGCGCTGGGCGGACGGACCGCTCTTGCCCCGGAATACGGGCCGGAAGACATCTCCCCATTCTTTCGTGGCAATGGCTCGACCGATCCGCAGAACGGCGATTACCAGGATCAGGCCGCAGCCGGTTTCGCGGACTGGCGGATCGAGGTTCGCGGACTGGTCAACAACCCGCTGTCCCTTTCCATGGAAAACCTTCGCGCCCTCCCCCAGCGCACGCAGATCACGCGGCATGATTGCGTCGAGGGTTGGAGCGCCATCGGCCAGTGGACCGGCCCCCAGCTTTCTCTCATCCTCGATGCGGCAGGCGTGCAGGACGGCGCGCGCTTCATCGTGTTTCGCTGTGCGGACAATCTGAACGGGGCGGATTATTACGAGAGTGTCGACATGCTCGATGCCTATCACCCGCAGACGATCGTCGCGCACCGGCTCAATGGCGAGCCGCTGCCCGTCAGGAACGGTGCACCGGCGCGCATGCGGATCGAACGCCAGCTCGGTTACAAGCATGCCAAGTACCTGACCGCTATCGAAGCCGTCGCCAGCCTCGACGGGATCGGTGCCGGAAAGGGCGGATATTGGGAGGATCGCTCCGGTTACCAGTGGTATGCCGGCATTTGAATTGATCGCATCATGAAGAGGTAATCCATGAGCCACACTCTGTTGCACCGTTTCTTGAGGAAAGGCGTGAGACAGGGCAGTCTCACGGTCACCTATTCCGGCGGCGAGACGGCACAATACGGCACGCCCGAGGACGGTTTCCCCGACGTCGCCATCCGGCTGACCGACAGCAGGGTTCCCCGCGACATCGTATTCGATCCGCGCATTGGCGCAGCCGAGGCTTTCATGGATGGCCGCCTCCTGATCGAACGCGGCGACGTGATGGGTCTCGTGTACCTGCTGCGCGCGAATTCGCCATGGGACAGGGGCGGCCGTTTCGGCAGGCCCGGCCTTGTGAAACGCGTGCAGAACACTGCCGCCTTTGCTGCCGAACAGGTCAACAATTCCGTCGGCGCGAAGCGCAACGTCGCCCATCATTACGACATCGGCAACGATCTTTACCGGCTGATGCTGGATGAAGAGCACATGCAATATAGCTGCGCCTACTGGCCGGAAGAGCGCCGCGAGGCGGGCATGACCCTGGGCGAGGCGCAGGAGGCGAAACTGGCGCATATCGCGGCCAAACTGGCGATCGAGCCCGGTAACAGCGTGCTCGATATCGGTTGCGGCTGGGGCGGCATGGCCATCTACCTTGCCAGCCGGTTCGACGTGCGCGTGACTGGTATCACCCTGTCGCGCGAACAGCTGGAACTGGCAAAATCCCGCGCCAGCGAAGCCGGCGTCGCCGATCGCATCGACTTCCGCCTCGTCGATTACCGCGATCTGGCGGCGAGCGGCGAGAACTTCGACCGGATCGTCTCGGTCGGCATGTTCGAACATGTCGGCCGCCCGCAGTTCCAGACCTTTTTCGAGGCGGCAGGGCGTCTCCTGCGGGAAGACGGGGTCATGCTGCTCCACACCATCGGCCGTATGGGCAGCCCGGGCACGACCGACGCCTTCACCCGGAAATACATTTTCCCGGGCGGTTACATTCCCGCGCTGAGCGAGACTGTCCGTGCGAGCGAGAAGGTGCGCCTGATCGCGACCGATGTCGAAACCCTGCGGCTGCATTATGCGTATACCTTGCGCGAATGGTACCGGCGCTGCGTCCAGCACCGTGATGCCATCGTCGCCATCTATGACGAGCGGTTCTACCGCATGTGGACCTTCTATCTCAGCGGCGCGACTGCGGCGTTCGAGCACGGCGGCATGTGCAATTACCAGATCCAGTTCACCCGCAGCCGGCGCGCCCTGCCCGTCACCCGCGACTACATGGCCAAGCGGGAGGCCGATCTTCTGGCAGGCTGAGCGACGGCCAAGACCGCTTGCCCGCTTCCGACGCGGCTGATACCGGCTCGCGCCAGTCAGGAGTTTCCGATGTCCGAAGTGAAGAAAGTCGTCCTCGCCTATTCCGGTGGGCTGGATACCAGCGTCATTGCAAAGTGGCTGGAGGTGGAGCGCGGCTGCGAGGTGGTGACCTTCACCGCCGATCTCGGCCAGGGCGAGGAAATCGAGCCTGCGCGTGAAAAGGCACGCGCCATGGGTATTCCGGACAAGCACATCTTCATCGAGGACGTGCGCGAGGAATTCGTGCGCGACTACGTCTTCCCCATGATGCGCGCCAATGCGCGTTACGAAGGCGACTACCTGCTGGGAACTTCGATCGCCCGTCCGCTCATTTCCAAGCGTCTTGTCGAGATTGCGCACGAGACGGGCGCCGATGCCATCGCCCATGGGGCGACCGGCAAGGGCAACGACCAGGTCCGGTTCGAACTTTCCGCCTACGCGCTCGATCCCGACATCCAGGTCATCGCGCCCTGGCGTGAATGGGACCTCGGCAGCCGGACCGCCCTCATCGCATGGGCAGAGGCGCACCAGATCGCCGTTCCCAAGGACAAGCGCGGCGAAAGCCCGTTCTCGACCGACGCGAACCTCCTCCACACCTCTTCGGAGGGCAAGGTCCTGGAAGACCCGTGGGAAGAAACGCCGGGTTATGTCTACTCCCGCACCGTCGATCCCGAGGACGCGCCGGACACGCCGGAATACATCACCATCGATTTCGAGAAGGGTGACGGTATCGCCCTGAACGGCGAAGCGATGAGCCCGGCAAACCTGCTCGCCGCGCTCAACGATCTCGGCCGCAAGCATGGCATCGGCCGGCTCGATCTTGTCGAGAACCGCTTCGTCGGCATGAAGTCGCGCGGAATGTACGAAACCCCGGGCGGCGAAATCTATGCCCGCGCCCATCGCGGCATCGAGCAGATCACGCTGGACCGCGGCGCAGCGCATCTGAAGGACGAGCTGATGCCCCGCTATGCGGAGCTGATCTATAATGGCTTCTGGTTCTCGCCCGAACGCGAGATGCTGCAGGCCGCGATCGACCATAGCCAGGACAAGGTCTCCGGAACCGTTCGGCTGAAGCTCTACAAGGGCGTCGCAGGGGTGGTCGGCCGCAAGAGCGCACACTCGCTGTATTCCGAAGCCCACGTCACGTTCGAAGACGATGCCGGAGCATACGACCAGCAGGATGCCGAAGGCTTTATCCGCCTCAACGCGCTTCGCCTGAAGCTGCTGGCGCGCCGGGATTCCGCTACGTAACCGACCGCCCGCGACGGGCTGCCGAGTTATCCACCGCTGTCCACAGCGAAAACCGGACCGCGTGGATAACTCGCGCATGGTCCCCTTGCCCGACTCGTTTCCGAGGCGCAGTCTCCAACCATCGAGAGAGCGAAAACGTTTCGAGATAGACATCCTTAGGGATTGATATTTCGGTGTTTTCATAGGTCTTTCGGCGTGGGCTCCACTGTCCACGTCCGGGAAGAGCGGACATTGCGGAAGGCCTCGGCCCGATGCGATGGAAGTGTTGAGACCCTGACGAAGTTGGAGGCCATGGGCTGGACAAACCGGTCGAAAACCGAAGGAACGGTCGACGTGCCCTGCACCAAGATCGCGCCGCTCGAAGGTTCGACCAATGGGGAAGCCAGTCTCGGGAAGGACCGGATGGTTCGGAGCCGGCGGAACACGCGAAAGCCAGTCGGCGGACGCGAGACCCGAAGGCCCACCACCCGGATCGGACCGGATGCCGGTGCGAGCGCCGGTGACAGAACCGGACACCCCGCCACGCCGAAACGCGCGGTGCGGATGAACGGGAAAACACCTGGCGCCAAGAGCGGTTCGGACGCGGCAAACCGCGAGGAATGCCATGAAGGAAGCGACCACGCACGGTGAGAGTGGGGTCGGCAGCAATGCCGGCCCCATTTGTCTTTTCGCTCTGGGAAGGCTCAATTTCCTCCATTCAGCGCTCCTTTTTCCACCGTTCCCACGGTTTATCGCCCTTTTGCCACGTTTCGGCGGGAGTCGTTGCGTGCCCGCGCCCGTTTGCCGGCCGTTAACTGTACTTGACGCGCACGTAAGGGCTAAGCCGCCTCTACTATGACGGTTCAGACCTCCCAGATTCGCCTGCGCGCCGCGCTTGCCGTTGGTGCCGCCGCTATGCTCGCCATGCCTGCCCAGGCCTCCGCGCCCGGTTCGGAATATGTCTCCGCGCCTGTGGAGCAGGGGATTGCCCCCGACCTGGACGAAGCCTTCGCCCCGTTCGACGAACTGCCCGACGCACCGGCGCCCGCCGGCAATGTCGTCGACCTCACCACCATCGATCCGCCGATCGAGGAAGCGCCCGAGCCGGAACCGGTGGACACAGCCAGCGGCCGCTCGCTCGGCTCGGGAATCGCATCCTATTACGGCCGCCGCTTCCATGGCCGCCGCACCGCGAACGGGGAGCGGTTCAACATGAACGCGATGACCGCCGCCCACAAACGCCTGCCCTTCGGCAGCAAGGTGCGCGTGACCAATACCGGCAATGGCCGCTCGGTCATCGTGCGCATCAACGATCGCGGGCCGTTCACCCCGGGCCGCGTGCTCGATCTCAGCCGGGCCGCAGCGCAAAAGATCGGCCTGGTCCAGCGCGGCCACGGCACGGTGGAGCTGGAGCTGATCACCAGCTGACCGGGAGGCGCGCAACCCCTACCCGCCCCCCTGTAGGACGGTTCCGGCGCGCTCCATCCGAAAATCCCCCGCGCCGGGTGACACAAGTGACACCGCGCCCCTGCGTGTCATCCCTTGCAAAGCGCGCATTTCCGCGAGGTCCAGCGCCGTGCACCGGCCGCCGCCGAAACAGGGCGCCGCGCATGAATATTTCCTACA
This sequence comes from Erythrobacteraceae bacterium WH01K, assembly GCA_027941995.1. Taxonomy (NCBI): domain Bacteria; kingdom Pseudomonadati; phylum Pseudomonadota; class Alphaproteobacteria; order Sphingomonadales; family Erythrobacteraceae; species Erythrobacteraceae bacterium WH01K. Next base: position 2,167,408 of record CP115966.1, read on the forward strand.
AATCCAACACGCCGCAGGCCGCCCGGACCCGCACCGGCGAGGCCGCGACCTGCGCTATTTGCGCCCGCGCTTCTTCCGGTATTCCACGATGTCGGCATACCAGCTGGTCTTCAGGAAGCCGCTTTCCAGCTTGCGGCCCTCTTCCCGGTCGGTGATCGGCCCGCCTGTCACCGGCAGGCTCTCCCCCTCCTCCCAGTCGAAGCCCGCCCACTCGATCCGCTCCAGCAAGGCCTCGAAGCCGGGTGAGGTATATTCGCGCGCGACCTGCATGCGTCCCAGCTCCCACGGGTTTTGCAGGATCCACTGCGCCAGGCGGTTGTCGTATTTGCGGTGCGTGCCGACCAGTTCGCCGCCGTGATAATGCGGCACCTCCTCGCCATTGACGGCACGGTCCATGACCGCCTGCGCCAATTGAGAGAAGCCCAGCTCCAGCGCCGTTTCCCAGCCGAGGTCGAAAGGCGTGCCGCGCAGCCGGTTGCGCAAGACGTAGGCCGACTGGCGCGACATGCCCACCGCCTTCGCCGCCTGGCTGACCGATTGCGAGGCGGCAAGTTCGCGCAGGAAGACGACCATCTTACGCCGCGACCACGACCTGTGATTGCGGGCCTTGTGATCGCGCTTGGCCGGAGGGGTTGCGGAGGTGTCGGGCGTGTCTGTCATGGGGGCGATGTCCTTGGGCAAGAAAGCGGGCATGGACCCGCGCGGCAGCGCTGGAAGGGGCAGGCGCCGGCGGGTCCCCCCGCCCCTAACCGCGCGAGCGCCCTGTAGGACAGCAACAAAAAGCAAGCGGTTTTCCGGCAGCCATCCGCCCGTTTCGCCCGTTGGAGGCAGGTGCATTCCTGCAATTTTGCAGATCGGTCCGGAGGACACCCGCCATGTTTACCCAGCTCGACCCGCCCCTCCCCGTCATCGTGTTGGACCGCGGGAAGGGCCTGGCCATGGCGGTCATCGATTACGGGCCGGAGCACAATTTGATCTGGGTCACCGCGATCGACGACACGGGCGAAATCTGGTGCGCACCCAATCCGAAGGTGCGGATGCAGACCAACTGGACCATGGGGCGCGACGCACCGGTGGCCCGCGAGGGAACTGGCGATCCCGTCGCCGACTAGCGCCGAGACAGAGCGCCCATCGCGCCGCGATCAGCGTGCGCGAGCAAGCGAACTAAGACTCAGCACACGAACAAATTATGGGAAGCGAAAGAACGGTCGGCGACCAGCCGACCGCGTTGCGAAGCACTGCCGAAGGCAGAACGGCGACCGCCCGCCGCCGCTTATGCGGCGAAGCAAGGAGCACGGACGTGCTCCGCCCGCAGGGTCAAAACAAACTGACTCTTCCCAAAACCACCAGCTCGTTACGCGCATGCCGCGCCTTCAACGCAGCACTCTGCACCGGACGCGCGCCAATACGGCCAGCGTCCACATGCCCCAGCCACGCACGCGCGGCAGCGAAAGGAAGCGGATGGTTGCTCGGATAGATCGGAAAAGACATCGGTTCACCTGTGATCGGTTTTCAGGGAACCGGACCAGTTATACGATGCGCGGCGTGTAGGACAGCACTACCGACCAAACCGCATTGCGAGGCATGCGAGTCGGACATGGCCGAGTACTGGAAAATTTTTGGACAACTCGACCCACCGGGGCGAGAACGCGGTGTGCCCCTCCCCGCGAGGACCGGCGGTGGGGCGGCTTCGATGGTGGCGAGAACGTTCATGGTTCACCTCATGGGTTTGAGTGAACCGGATTAGGTGTACGGATTTGGGTAGTAGGACACCACTTTGGTTCCAATGGAGGCGCCGTGGCCCTACATTTACCAAGAATGAACCTTCCGCAATACTTGCTGCATTCCTTCTGGTTCGAACCCATCATCTGCCATTCGAGTAATGATGAGGTTTCGAAAGGGCTCGTACGCGACACCAAGCTCGACCCTTGAAACGAACCTTTTCAGGATAGGTCGGCCTGGAATTGTGCCTCGCCACGATCCATCCGCAAAGCTCGCATCCAAGCGGTCGTTTTCCTGAGTTACAAATTCAGCGAGGCGCTCTTCAGAAGCAGCGCCAGTCGTTAATTCATTAATTCTTTTAACCGATCCTTGAATCGACGCATTGATCGATTTGGCCAAATCTTCTGCGCTCTTGTCGACACCTATATTGATTGCGCGGATCATTGTGTCATTCACGTGATCTTGCAGCTTCATGCGCAGCAGTTCGGGTCGAATTTCACGAGCGCACTCTCGAAGTTGATCCAACACCTTATCTTCGGTGAACTCTTTCCCTAAGCCAAGGGAATGCATGGCCTTCAATACGTACTGTGGCTCCAGAAGATAATTCTCGATGTGATAAACATCCCACGAGAACAGATCGACCTTCTCCTTTGCAGAAGGGTCAAATTCGTCCGTATCGCGATCGACAATTGCGTAAAATTTCGTGTCGATACCTTTCTCGGCACCCGACGCTAGGGTTTCCAGCAGCGCCTTAACACGAACCTTGTTAGTACCCGAAAGTAGATTCACTTCTGCTGCAAACTCAGGGAAAAGCGTTGACACACATTGAATATCAAATTCCGCGTCGCCTCCGCCTTCTAAGATGACCGCCTTCGCGCCAGGCTTATAAGCGGCGACATCGCCAACTAAGTCGACAATCGCAGCATCCATCGCGTCGCCGACCTTGATCGTCTTCAATTGGCCTTGCTGGGAAACGGCAGACGTCGAGGGCACCATATGGAACACGTCGTATCCCGTCTTGCCAACGACTTCTCGCAGCAAGGCATCAGAGTGCGATACGAGCCACATTTGGTTATTGAGCGCTACCGTAAGGTGCTTGCGATAAAATTGCGGCAGTCCCCGAATTAGTCGCGGGTTCAAATGCAGCTCGGGCTCATCTAGCAGAATTATCGAGTCTTTAGGCGCCGTATTTCGCATTCGAAGATAGCCATACAAGACTTCCTTCTCACCGGAACTTAGCTCGTCCAAATCGTGAGTTGCCTCTGCACCAACCTGAACCGGGAAGTTGAGGTTTCCTTCACCAGTCGGCTGGGGTCCCAGGAACTTCTTATCGGGAAAGAAAGTGTCGAACAGCTCTTTAAGAGTGTCGGTTAAGGGTGGCGTCTTAGAAACGCGCCCTTCACTCGCGGCAGAGAGCATGTCTTGAATAAACGCAGAGGCAAGCTCTGTCTTAACGTTGCCGTACTTTGAATTATAGTTGTAGAGCGAACTTTGACGCTTTTGCTCTTGACGGCTTTGATCGAAATGCAGGGTTACATTCTGAACATTGTCCCGCGTGTAGAGCCGCATCGGTCCATGATAGTCGATGACACCGATATGAGGCGGATCGTAAGTGTTGAACAGCACAGACAGAAGAATGGAATCTCTGACTTGTATGCCAGAATGGGGATGCGAGATAATTTCGCCGATGTGCTTGTCTTGAGAAAGTTCATCTTTGAACTTTGGCATCAATTCTGCGACTTTTTGATCGACCTCAGGCTGTCTTTCTCGAAACTGCGCCGAATAGCGAACCTGCGTATAGAACCCGTAGTTAAAAGCATCTGGCAGTATCGTCCGCCAAACTGCTTGTGACAGGAGGTCATGCGCATTGGTATTTATATAGCTCTTCTCGTCGTCAGATAGCGTGAATGCACTTGTAATCTGCAACGGCTTATTTTTGTCATTGAAGAGCTTTATAAGATCTTGCTGAAGCCTAGAAGGGTTGACTTGAAACTCGCCAAACCACTGCTGCACCTCATTCTGCTGGTATCCACCATATATGGACTTCAGAAACCGGATCGCGTCAAAAACGCAGGATTTTCCCGATCCGTTCGGCCCCGCGATTACGACTGTATCACCTAAATTATCGAAACGAGCGGAACGAATTCCCCTAAAATTGTCGATCTGCAAAGTTTCGATTTTCATTTTTTCTTTCTTTTTAAAAAATTGTCACTTTGTTTCATTATCAGGCCTTAAGGTCATGTCAACCTACTCCGCCGCTTCAGCCTGCCGCGCTAACATCGGCGCAAGATAGCGCCCCGTCCAGCTCGCCTCGACCGCCGCGACCGACTCAGGCGTCCCCTCCGCAACGACCTCCCCGCCCCGCACACCGCCATCCGGGCCGAGGTCCAGGATCCAGTCAGCCGTTTTGATCACGTCCAAATTGTGCTCGATCACCACCACGCTGTTCCCCTGGTCCACCAGCCGGTGGAGCACTTCGAGGAGTTTGCGGACGTCCTCGAAATGCAGGCCGGTGGTGGGTTCGTCGAGGATGTAGAGCGTCTGGCCGGTGCTGCGTTTGCTCAGTTCCTTGGCCAGCTTCACCCGCTGCGCCTCGCCGCCCGACAGCGTGGTCGCCTGCTGGCCGACCTTGACGTAGCCCAGCCCCACCTCGTTCAGCATGTGCATCTTGTCGCGGATGGGGGGCACGGCCTTGAAGAAGGTTTCCGCGTCCTCCACCGTCATGTCCAGCACGTCGGCGATGGAGTGGCCCTTGAACTTCACCTCCAGCGTCTCGCGGTTGTAGCGCTTGCCGCCGCATTCCTCGCAGGTGACGTAGACGTCGGGCAGGAAGTGCATCTCGATCTTGATCAGGCCATCGCCCTGGCATGCCTCGCACCGGCCGCCCTTCACGTTGAAGCTGAAGCGGCCGGGCTTGTACCCGCGCGCCTGCGCCTCCGGCAGGCCGGCGAACCAATCGCGGATCTGGGTGAAGGCGCCAGTGTATGTTGCAGGGTTGGAGCGCGGGGTGCGGCCGATGGGCGACTGGTCGATCTCGATCACCTTGTCGCAATATTCGAGGCCCGTGACCTTGTCGTGCGCGCCCGCCACCACGCGCGCATTGTTGAGCGTGCGCGCCGCGGCGGCGTAGAGCGTGTCGATGGTGAAGCTGGACTTACCACTGCCGCTGACCCCGGTGATGCAGGTGAAGGTGCCGAGCGGCAGGCTGGCGGTGACGCCGTTCAGATTGTTCGCCCGCGCGTTGTGGACCGTCAGTTCGTGGCCGTTGCCCTTGCGCCGCTCGGCAGGGACCGCGATCTCGCGCCGCCCGGTGAGGTAGTCGGCGGTGAGCGATTTCTTCGATTTCAGCACCTGCTTCAGCGTGCCCTGCGCCACCACCTCGCCCCCGCGAACGCCCGCGCCGGGGCCGAGATCGACCACGTGATCCGCCTGGCGAATGGCGTCCTCGTCATGTTCGACCACGATCACCGTGTTGCCGAGATCGCGCAGGCGTTTGAGCGTTTCCAGCAGCCGGTCGTTGTCGCGCTGGTGCAGGCCGATGCTCGGCTCGTCGAGCACGTAGAGCACGCCCGACAGCCCGCTGCCGATCTGGCTGGCGAGGCGGATGCGCTGGCTTTCCCCGCCGCTGAGCGTGCCGCTGGTGCGGTCGAGATTGAGGTAATCGAGCCCGACATTGTCGAGGAAGCCCAGCCGCTCGTTGATTTCCTTCAGGATGGCGCGCGCGATCTGCGACTGCTGCTCGGTCAGGTGCTCGTCGAGGCCGAGGAACCAGTCCTTTGCATCGCTGACGCTCATCTTGGTCGGCGTGGCGATGTCGGTGACGCCGGCCCCATCTTCTGTCGGCGGCCCGGGGATCTTCACCGACAGGGCTTTCTCGTTCAGCCGCTTGCCGCCGCAGGTCTCGCAAGGCTGCGCGGTCTGGAACTTGGACAGCTCCTCGCGCATCCACGCGCTCTCGGTCTGCAGCATCCGGCGGTTGAGATTGCCGATCACGCCTTCGAACGGCTTGTTCACCGTGTACTGCTTGCGCCCGTCCTTGAAGGTGAGCGGCACGCGCTTGCCCTTCGTGCCGTGGAGGATGACGGACTGGTTTGCTTCGCCCAGCTCTTCCCACGGCGTGGTCAGGTCGAAACCGTATTCCTTAGCGAGGCTGCCCAGCACCTGCATGTAATACGGCGATGGCGGATTCGACTTCGCCCAGGGCACGACCGCGCCCTTCTTCAGGCTGAGCGCCTCGTTCGGCACGACCAGCTGCGGGTCGAACAGCTGTTTTTCGCCGATACCGTCGCAGGTCGGGCAGGCCCCCTGCGGCGCGTTGAAGGAGAACAGGCGCGGCTCGACTTCCTCAATGGTGAAGCCCGACACGGGGCAGGAGAACTGTTCGGAAAAGACGATGCGGTTGGCGGGGAGGCCTGCGCCTTTCATCGCGCCACCGCCGGCCCCTTCCTCCTCGCGTCCGGGCACTACGCCATCCGCCAGGTCGACATAGGCGAGGCCATCGGCCAGCTTCAGCGCGGTCTCGAAACTGTCGGCAAGGCGGCTTTCCAGCCCTTCCTTTACGGCGAGGCGATCCACCACCACCTCGATGTCGTGCTTGAACTTCTTGTCGAGCGCGGGCGCGTCCTCGATGGCATAAAGTTCGCCGTCGATCCGCACGCGGGTGAAGCCGGCCTTCTGCCATTCGGCCAGCTCGCGGCGGTATTCGCCTTTCCGTCCGCGCACGACGGGGGCGAGAAGATAGAGCCGCGTGCCTTCGGGCAGCTCCATCACCCGGTCGACCATGTTGGACACGGTCTGCGCCTCGATCGGCAGGCCGGTCGCGGGTGAGTAGGGAACGCCCACCCGCGCCCATAGAAGGCGCATGTAGTCGTAGATCTCGGTCACCGTCGCCACGGTCGAGCGCGGGTTGCGGCTGGTGGTCTTCTGCTCGATCGAGATGGCCGGCGACAGCCCGTCGATATGCTCGACATCGGGCTTCTGCATCATCTCCAGGAACTGGCGCGCATAGGCGCTCAGGCTCTCGACATAACGCCGCTGCCCCTCGGCATAGATGGTATCGAAAGCGAGGCTCGACTTGCCCGAGCCGGAAAGCCCGGTGATCACGATCAGCGCATCGCGCGGCAGGTCGATATCGACGCCCTTGAGGTTGTGTTCGCGGGCGCCCCGCACGGAAATCTTTGTAAGTGCCATGGGGACGCTGTGTTCCTGTTGTGTTCACGCCTGTCAAGGACCGACGGCGTTAGGCTGGATCAGGCCCGCGAAACGGGCCGCAAAAACGTGTGCAGGTGCGCTAGATGGGGAGGATTGCGCGGCGGACAACCACCGGAGTTGCGCCTCGTTTCCACACGGGCTTGCCTTTCGATCGGTCCAAGCGGAACGCCCCGCGTACCGGTTCGGGCGCATCCCGATGCCCTTCTTCCATCACCCGCTGGCGCACGTTCAAGAGGACGACCGGTCCCCCGGGCGCGGTGAACCGTGGACCTTTTCCGGCCGTCCATGAGTTAATCCAGTAATATCAAGGCAAAACTCCGTTGCGACGCGGGCCGGAGGCACTCGATCGGAGTAAGGCCTGACGCAACGAACAACGAACGGATAGAAATGCAGAACCAGAAAGCAGGGAGAGCGCGCAGTCAAAAGCGCTCCGGAAGGGGCAGGTCATAACCTCCTATTCCGAAACACATCGCAGGACACGTGGCCATGGCGGACCCGACTTCGGCAATCGCCGCCGGGGGAAACGTGACCGAATGAAATCCGGGCTGAAGAACAGGTCGCGGCGTGTCCGCGAAAGCTGGCGTGGCGGATCGCTCCGCGGCGTTCCGGTCAGCCTGGCCGCTGCCGGCATGGCCCTCGCCACCATCGGGAACACGGCGCCGAGTTCTGCGACGCTGAATGCAGCGCTGGCAGAACTCGCCGATGAATTTTCCTACGACGACATGGCGGCCCGCAATGCCGAGGTGATGCGGATCAATGCCGCGCACATCACGTCGAGTGAGAAGTTCAAGCAGGCGCTCGTCGAGGAAGAGGGTGTCAGATACACCGTCTACCGCGATGTTGCGGGCTATCCGACCGTTGGCGTCGGGCATCTGGTTCTGCCGGAGGACAATCTTTCCGTGGGCGATACCATCTCGCACGAGCGTGCGATGCAGTTCCTGACCAGCGATTTGAAAAAGGCCGAAGTGGGCGTCGTGCGACTGCTGGACGGTCTCAACGTCTATCAGCACGAGTTCGATGCGCTGGTCGATCTTGTTTTCAATGTCGGTGAAGGCGGGGTATCGGAAAGCCGCAGTCCGCGTCTCAACACTTCAATCGCCAATGCGGATTACGGCGCGATTGCCGATGAACTGAACTACACCACTGCCGGCGGCGCGGTTGCCGGCGGCCTTATCCATCGCAGCGAAAGGCGTGCCGCGATCTTCATGGACGCAAATTATGAGAACCCGCGCCCTGCCTGATTCAACACATCTTTCCAGCCAGACCCGTACCGGCATACCGAAGGGCCAGCGACGCCTTTCCGCCGCCGTCGCATCGCTCGCCCTCCTGATGGTAGTGGGCTGTTCGCAAGCCCCGCAGGGCGACCAGTTGGCCGGTATGACCGCAGGTTCGGACAATGCGCAGAATGCGCAGCGCCGCGCGGTACGCGAAACATCAAACGAAGGCCCCGGACGCTCCGGGGGGGCAAACAGCTGTCTCCTGCTTGTCTGGGATGCGGCCCCTTCTCCCGATGTGCAATTCGACCGCGCGTACGATGCGGTAGAAGGCGGCACGATCAGCTGCGGCGTGGGGACCAGCCCCAGCCAGCTCAACCTGGCGCTGGAAAGGATGAGCAGGGCCGCTGCTGCCGATGACCGGGCTGCGCTGGCGCAAATGCTGGCACCGGAGTTGACCTTTATCGACCGGGAGGGAAACCGGACGTCCTTTCCGGACGGTTCGCGCATCGAAGACGATCTCGACGCCATCTTCGCGCCCGATGTCCTGTCCGTCCTTGCGAAGGCCGACCTTTCGCGGGTCACCGTGGTCCCCGACCAGGGTGCGTTCCTGGCGCTTGGCGGCATCTGGCTGGCGACCGGCGAGACCGGCGGCGTCCCGCAAATCCGCACCATCAACCGGCAGGCACTGGTCGAGGCGCAAGGCACGCCGGGCGAATAACCGCCCGCTCTTGAAAGCCGCACCCCGCAGCCCGGTTGCATTTGCAATCAATCTGCGGTTCAACCTGCCCCGGCTAACACACGGATCAACCCCGCGCGCGGCCCGGACCCGCGGCGCGGTGCAGACATAATCCTTTCGGAGAGAGACCTTTTCATGAAAACCCGTATCTTCAACCGCTCCCTGTTCACGGGCGCCGCGCCCACCGTGCTCGGCGCAGCGCTGCTTGCCGGCTGTTCCACCGTGACAGATACCCGGATGGCATCGGCGGGCGACACGATGGAGGCCACGATGGCAGACGATACCGCAATGCCCGAAGCGACCGGCTATTTCGCGAACGCCAGTTCGCTGCCGCTGCAGGCACCCGATTTCACGCAAGTTTCCGACGATGATTACCTGCCCGCCTTCGAACAGGCGATGGCGCTCCACAATGTCGAGATTGCCGCGATCCGCGACAATCCCGAGGCGCCGACCTTCGAGAACACCATCATGGCGCTGGAAACCTCCGGTCGCCAGCTCGGGCGCGTCGCCACCATGTTCTTCGCGCTGACGGGCGCCAACACCAACGACACGCTCGACGCCGTGCAGGCCGAGATCGGCCCGAAGTTGAGCGCGCATTCCGATGCGATCACGCTCGACCCGGTGCTGTTCGCCCGGGTGAAGCAGGTTTACGACAACCGCGCTGCCATGGCGATGGAGCGCGAGGATGCGGTCCTGTTGGAAGAGACCTATGAGGGCATGGTCCAGGCCGGCGCGATGCTGACCGACGCGCAGAAGACCGAGGTCAAGGCGATCAATACCCGCCTGTCCGAAATCACCACCGAATTCAGCCAGCGCGTGCGCGAAGCGACCGTCGACAATGCCCTGATCGTCGACACGCGCGAGGAGCTGGCCGGCCTGTCCGACAGCGAAATCGATGCGGCGGCCAAGCTGGCGGCGGAAAAGGGCATGCCGGGCAAGTTTGCCATCGCCCTGCAGAACACCACGCAGCAGCCCAGCCTGCCGGCCCTTGAGAATCGCGATGTTCGCGAGAAGCTGTTCATGCTATCCTACAACCGCGCCGACCAGGGCGGGGAAAACGACACCCGCGCCCTGATCGCCGAAATCGCCTCGCTGCGCGCGCAGAAGGCCGCCCTGTTCGGCCAGCCCGACTGGGCGAGCTACGTCATGTACGACCGCATGGCGAAGAACCCGCAGACCGCGCTCGACTTCATGGAACAGATGGTCCCCGCCCTCGCCGCGACACAGCGGCGCGAGGCTGCCCTGCTGAACGAAAAGATCGCCGAGGAAGGCGGCGATTTCGAGGTCAAGCCGTGGGACTGGTATCGCTATGCCGAGATGGTCCGCAAGGAACGCTACGACCTCGACGAGAACGCGGTGAAGCCGTATTTCGAGCTGACGAACGTGCTGGAAAACGGCGTCTTCTTCGCCGCGAACAAGCTTTACGGCCTGACGTTCAAGCAGCGCACCGACCTGCCGGTCTATCACCCGACCGTGACGACCTACGACGTGTTCGAGGAAGACGGCACCCAGCTCGGCATCTTCTATTTCGACCCGTTCCAGCGCCCGTCCAAGCGTGGCGGCGCGTGGATGAGCAACTTCGTCGACCAGAGCTATCTCTACGGAACGAAGCCGGTCATCTACAACGTGCTCAATATCCCGCAGGCAGGTGAAGGCCAGCCGCAGCTGGTCAGCTTCGACAACGTCAACACGATGTTCCACGAATTCGGCCATGCGCTGCACGGCTTCTTCGCGGATCAGAAATACGCCTCGCTTTCGGGCACGGCGACCGCGCGCGACTTCGTGGAATATCCCAGCCAGGTGAACGAGCTGTGGGCGACCTATCCCGAAGTGCTGCAGAACTATGCCAAGCACTACCAGACGGGCGAGACGATCCCGGCGGAACTGATCGAGAAGATCGAGGCCGCGGCGAAGTTCAACCAGGGCTACGATTTCGGCGAAGTGGTGGGAGCCGCCCTGCTCGACATGAAGTGGCATGCCCTGTCGCCGGCCGAGGCAGCCGCGATCACCACGCCCGAGCAGGTCGACGCGTTCGAGCGCAACGCGCTGGAGGAACTGGGCCTCGAAATCGGCCTCGTCCCGCCGCGCTATCGCAGCAGCTATTTCAACCACATCTTCAGCAGCCCGACGGGTTATTCCAGTGGCTATTACAGCTATCTGTGGACCGAGATGCTGGACCGCGACAGCCGCAAGTGGTTCTTGGAAAATGGCGGCCTGACGCGCGAAAACGGCCAGCACCAGCGCGACACTGTGCTCAGCCGTGGCGGCACGATGGACTATTTCGAGATGTTCGAGAACTTTGCCGGTCGCCAGCCCGACGTCACCCCGATGCTGGAAGCGCGCGGGCTGGTCGCAGGCGATACCGACGCGCTCGACACGTCGGACGGCGCGCTCCCGGCAGGCAGCGTCGGCACGAAGTAAGGAACAGGCGCGGCGGGCGTTACAGCTTGCCGCGCCATTCCAATGACTGACGGTTGAGCGCGGCAAGGTCCGCCTCGCCCGCCACTGCTTTTTCGCCCAATTCGATTGCTGCGCGCAGTTGCGCGTCGCTTGCTTTGGCGTAAGCCGGAGCCTCGATATGCTCCCGCCACGGGCCGCCCGCGGCATGGTCCAGCAGGATGCGCTGGAAGCAATGATCTAACCGCACCGGCCAGCCGCGCTCCTCCGCCAGCGACGGCATCACCTCGCGGGTGAGTTCGAACCACCTGTCCTGCAGCGCCTGCCTGTCCATACGCCCCTCAACGCCCGGCCAGTGCCCGATGTGCCCGGCGCGCATCGACTTGCGGCGAAACGTGATCCTGCCACGACGGAGACACCGCGGTTTACCTTTTGTGTATGGAATGCGGCAACGCACCGGGGCTAGTGCCGGATGGAGGACGGTAAGGGGTTCGCATCATGAAAAATCGCTATTCGATTGCCGGGGCCATCGCCCTTGGCCTGGCGTTATGTCCGGCCGCCGCACTGGCCGACGATCCGAGGGATCCGGACATGCAGAGCCGCGAGGCTCGCGAACGCGATGCGGCGATGATCCGCCAGCTCAACCGCGAACAACTGGCCTATGTCCGTGAACGCGACGCACGCTGGGCGGAGCAGCGCCGCGAACAGGAGGCGCGCCTCGCACAATATGAGCGGGAAATGGCCGAGTGGCGCCACGCGGTAAAGATGTGCCGCGCCGGCGATACGCGGTATTGCGCCCGGTAAAAGACTAAGACGCTAGGAAACGGTCAACGCACGGGCGCGCGCTTCCCCCAGCCAGCGCGCCTCGACCTGCCAGACCGCGCGCAGGTTTTCGGGCGACAGGGCGTCTTCCGGACGGCCATCGGCTACCACGCGGCCCCGGCCGAGAACAATCACCCGGTCGGCATGGTTCATCGCCAGCGACAGGTCGTGCACCACCATCACGACGCCTGTCCCGGCGTCGGCGCGCGCGCGGAACACGCGCAGCAGCGATATCTGGTGCGCCAGGTCGAGTGCGGCCAGCGGTTCGTCGGCCAGTAACCATTCGGGCTCGCCGGCCAGCACCCGGGCAAGCAGGACGCGCGCCCTTTCGCCGCCCGACAATTGCGACGCCGGGCGGTGGCGCAATGCCTCCAGATCGAGGGCCGCAATCGCGCGCTCCACAGCCGCATCGCCGCTGTCACGGTGCGGCAGGCGGCCAAGCCGTACCAGAGCCTCTGCCGCCATGTCCCACGCGATTTCAGGGGCTTGCGGCAGATAGCCGAGACGTTTTCCGCGTTCGCGTGCCGGCAGGCGGTTCAGATCTTCCTGCCCCAGCATGACGCGGCCCGCCTGCGGCAATTCTGTCCCGGCAAGGCAGGACAGCAGGGTCGACTTGCCCGCCCCGTTCGGCCCGCAGATCGCCGTCACCTTACCCGTTTCCAGCGCGGCCGACACGCCGTCCAGGCGCCCCGCAAGGCTCAATTTCTCCGCCGATAACATTACACGCCCCCCAGCGCGCCGCGCCGCATCTTCAGCAGCAGCCACAGGAAGAACGGCGCGCCGATCAGGCTGAGGGCGATGCCCAGCCGCAGCTCCGTCACCAGCGGCAGGACGCGCACGATGCTGTCCGCTACCAGCACAAGCAGCGCGCCCGCCAGCGCGCTTGGCAGCAGGAGCGAGGACGGACGTCTGTCGGTCAGCGGGCGGACCAGGTGCGGCACGATCAGGCCGACGAACCCGATGATCCCTGCCACCGCCACACCGCTCCCGACGGTCAGCCCGATGCCTGCAATCAGCAGCCAGAGCAGGCGCGCAGTATCAACCCCCATGCTTCGCGCTGCCGCATCGCCCAGTGTCAGCGCGTCGAGGTCGCGGCCCGCAAAGGCCAGCAGCGCAATCCCCGCGAGCGTCAGCGGAGCGGCCAGCCAGACATCGCGCCACCCGCGATCGGTCAGTGCGCCCATCAGCCAGGTCACGATCTCGCTCATGGCAAAGGCATTGGGAGCAAGGCTGATGGCGAGCGAGGTCAGTGCCCCGGCCAGGCTGGCGATCATGAGGCCGGCCAGCGTGAACAGGGCGATCCCGCCCGTTCGTCCTGCGATCAGCGCCAGCAGTGCCATTGCCCCCGCGCCGCCTGCCAGTGCCAGCGCAGGCAAAGCCCACCAGCTGGCCTGATAGCCCAGCCAGAAACTCGCCACCGCTCCCAGCGCCGCGCCGGGCGCTATGCCGAACAGTCCGGGATCGGCCAGCGGATTGCGCAGATAACCCTGCATGGCCGCCCCGGCAGCGCCAAGACCCGCCCCGACGACCATCGCCAGCAGCCCACGCGGCAGCCGCAACTCGGCCAGAATGATTGCGGCATTGGGGGTGCTCGCCGGATCGATCCAGACGCGCCCGGCGAGCAGCGAAAGCGGGAAGGCGATGGCCAGCAAGCCCAGCAGAATCAGGGCGGCGCGCGTCATTTTCCGCGCACCTCGCCAAGCCGCGCCAGCGCGCGGGGAATCGTCGGTCCGCCGCAATAGAGGAGCGCGGGATCGAACCGCTCCACCCGCATTTCCGGCAAAGCCTCCAAGGCTGGATGCGATTGCGAGCGTTCCCGGCCCGCAACCAGCAGCAGGTCCGGAGGATCCGCCAGCATCGCTTCCAGCGGCAGGTAATCCGCCTGGCCCAGGCCCCGCGCCGCGGAATGGCTCGCAAATCCCGCCTGCCGCATCATGTGCGAGACCAGCGCGCCGTCGCCCGGCACGATGCCGCCCGGCTGCCAGAGGACGGCGGAGACTTGCGGGCCAACCCGGGCCGCCTCCGCCCATCTCTCTTGCATTCGCCCGGCCAGCGCCTCTCCGGCGGGCCCGGCCTGTGCGACCTCCGCGAGGGAACGGACCTGCGCCACACTCTCTTCGAGCGAAGACGCGATGCCTACCGTTTCGACGCGAATGCCGAGATCGGCGAAGGCTGCCCGCGTGGCAGGCGCAAGGAAGCTCGACGCGACCACCACGTCGGGACCGAGTGCCAGCACTTCCTCGACCGTGCCGCCCGTGGCCGGGAACTGCCTCGCAAGATCGACATCCATCGAGGTCGCCTGCGGATCGTGGCTGTAATGCGATACTGCGGCCAGCCGCTCAGGCGCGATTTCGGCAAGGATCGCATCGGCGCACGGGTTCAGGCTGACGACGGAAGGGCCAACGGGAGACGGGCGCGCTTCTTCGCTTTCGGCAATCCGCGCCTCGGCTCTGCTGTCGGCAGGCGCGCACCCTGCCAGCGGAACGATGCCCGCCAGCAGAGCCACGCCCACCAATCGCGCCTTCACAGGCGCAGCCGCGCGCCGATATAGCCGGTCCTGCCCGGCGTGCCGTATCCCGCGCTCACCTCGTAATCGACGTCGAACAGATTCTCGATCCGCCCGAACAGTTCGAATTGGGGCGCCAGCGGCCAGCTCGCCCGCAGGTCCGTCACCACGTAGCCATCCAGCCGCGCCGTGTTGCCGATATTGTCGAAACTGTCACTCACCAGCCGTACGTCGCCGCCCAGCGTCAAGTCGGCCGGCCCCGTCCAGTCGATCGAAGCGGTCAGCGCATGTTCGGGCCGGCGCGCCAGCCGGTTGCCCTCGTTCGCCCCACCCGGCGTGCGGTCGCGCGATTCGGTATAGCTGTAGGCCAGCCGGGTCGACAGACGCTCGTCCAGCTGCTTGCCCGCCTCGATCTCGAACCCCTCCGAGCGCGCCTCCCCGACATTGAGGTAAAAACCGAACCGGCCATCGTCGCACAACGGGTCGACCACGCTAAAGCAGCTGGCGAAATCGATGAGGTTTTCGGTATCGCGCCGAAACACCGTCAGGGCTGCGTAGCCATCCTGCGACCGGTCGCCATAGGCGAGGCCCACATCGTAGCTGGTGCTGCGCGCAGGCTCGAGCGCCGGGTTGCCGAAATCGGAGAACAGCTGGAACAGCGAGGGGGACTTGAAGCCTTCTCCCATACTGGCCCGTGCGCGCAGGTTCGGCGCAATCTCGTAGCTGATGTCGCCGCCGAAACTGGTTGTGCCGTCGAAATCTTCCGGATCGTCGAACCGGGCACCGATGCGCCCGGACAGCGGGCCGAACTCGATCCCGATCTGGCCATAGATGCCGAAAATGCTGGTGGATGCCCCGTCAATGCCGTCGGAAAAAGAGCTCCATTCGTACTCGCCGCCGAAATTGACGAGCAACGGGCCGATCGGTCGCCATTCGCCGCGCGCTTCCACCCGGTCCTGATTCCCGTCCGAGGTGAAGGATGGGCCGGGGCCGAAGGCTGGATCGAAATTGGCCCGTTCGGTGTCGGCGAAGGAATAGAGCGTCCGCAGGAACAGCGGGCCAGTATCGCGCTGAATTCCGACGGCGCCCGAATATTGCTGCGTTTCCTGCGTGCCGAGTGTGTCGGCAAGTGCGAAATTGGGCGGCGGAAAACCGTCGAGATCGAGCTCGCCCTCGGCATAGCGACCCGAGACGAATATCTCGCTTGTCCGGTCGAGATAGATCCGCCCGCGCCCGGTGATCGCATATTGCTCGAATCCGTCGGCCTCGGTGCCGCCGGATGCAGCGGAAAAACCGTCGGTGCTGATGTAGCTTCCCGCGAGTCCCAGGAAGCCGCGCTCGTGCTCGAAGCCGCCCGAACCCTGAAGGTAGAGGCTGTCGCGCTCGCCATACTCGGCGCTGGCCTCGAGGCCGGTCGCCGCGCGTGTCTTCACTGCGAGGACACCGCCGATTGCGTCGCTGCCCCAAACTGTCGAGTTGGAGCTGCGCAGGAGATCGATCGATTCGATCGTTCCGGGGATCAGGTTGCCGAAATCGAAGCCGCCAGCCGTGGAGGCCGGGTCGCCCACCTCGACCCCGTCGATCAGCACCAGCAGCTGGTCGCCCTCGGCGCCGCGCACGCGCACGCTGGTAAGCGAGCCCAGCCCGCCATTGCCGGTGATCGTGACCCCCGGCGCACGGCGCAGGACGCGGGTGATATCGGCGCCCTGCACGCTCTCGATCTCGTCGCGTTCGATGATGGTCACGGGCTGGCCGGTATCCTCTATTTCGGTCGCCACGCCGGTGACGGTGATAGTGGTCGCCGGGCGATCCTCGAGGAATTCGGAATAGTCGTTGCGAATGTCGGGTTCGCCCTCCTGCGCGCTGAGCGGCGCGATGGCGATGGCTGAACAACCGATTAGGAACAGAAATTTACGCACGATACCTCCGTCAAAAGCACAAGCGTCGCCCATGACGGCGGACAGACCCTCGCGGTCTGCCCATCGATCCGTTGCCGTCGGTACACCCCGCCCGCGGCTCAAGCGACTGTCGACAGGCAGGTTTCCTGGCTCCCGGATCATCGGCCCGCCCTCGCCTTCCCGCCCGGTGGACAGTGGCATTTTGGGAGCGCGCCTTCCCGGTCACAGTTGCGGGGGCAGCAGGGGATTTGCCGGCCGAACGGCCCGCTCACCCCTTTCCCTCTTAGCCGCGCTTTCACACGGCACCCATGACAGGCCTGCGCCCCTAGCCCCGGCAGGCGTCCGGCGCAAGCGGCCGCGGCAGGCGTTAACCCGGTCCTTACCCTGAATCTTAAGCGCGCAATCCGGTCTGTCCCTCTAGGGGACGGGGCCCAAACCCGCGCTCGCGCGGGAGGCTGGTCGCCCCTAGATACGTCTGCCCCCACGAAGCCAAGCACCGGATATCCGTTTGACCCCTCGCTCCACCGCTCCTGCCCCCACCCTTGCAGGTCCCCGCGCCTCGCGCAGGGTCGATCGCAAGCGGCTGGGGCCAAAGTCGCGGGCCGCGCTCATCCTGGCGGCGGCAGTCGGTGTTCCGGCCTTTGCAGCACCGGGCGAATGGCGCGCCTTCGGACCGGAAGCCGAACAGGCCGAACCGGCTTCTGTCACCCCCATGCCGTTTGAAGAAGCCGGCAGCAGCTTCCCCGGATCGGCGTTCTACTACCTCGACGATACACCGGATCTCGCTGTCCAGTCCCGGCCGCTCGATACAAGGTCCGGTGCAGGTTTCGGATCGGGAACGCTGGCCGACGGGGTGGACGTCTTCAATCCGCTCGAAGTCATGTCCGGCGACCCGGCACAGGCTGTCGAAATCCGCGATGCCGGGCCGGCGGCACGAGCCTTCCGTTCCGGTGGGACCGGCCTCGACAAGGCGCGTGCGCTCCAATGCCTGACGCAGGCGGTCTATTACGAAGCGGCAAGCGAGAGCACGGGCGGACAGAAGGCGGTCGCCCAGGTCGTGCTCAATCGCGTGATGCATCCGACCTACCCCGCCAGTGTGTGCGGCGTCGTCTACCAGGGCAGCGAGCGGCGGACCGGCTGCCAGTTCACCTTCACCTGCGACGGCAGCATGGCGCGCAAGCCGTCGGCCAGCGGCTGGGCCCGTGCGCGGCGCGTCGCGGCAGAGGCGCTGGCAGGCGATGTCTACACGCCCGTTGGCTATGCCACGCATTATCATACGACGTGGATCAATCCCTACTGGGCCAGCAGCCTCGACCATATCGGCACGATCGGCGCGCACCGCTTCTATCGCTGGAAAGGCAGCGCGGGCCGGCCCGGCGCGTTCCGCACTGCCTATGTCGGCGGCGAACGCATTCCGCGCCCCTCGCCCCGCAGTGCGGAGCCCCTGCCTGCATCGGCTGCCGACATGGCGCAGACGGCATCTGCAACCGATCCGGTCGCGCTGGCCCGCGCTTACGAGGAAGCCCGCGCGAAGGCCGCAGCGGAGGCGGGACGGCGCGCGCCGCCACCGGTCTACACCGCGAAGGTAGAGGCCGCGGGCGGAGACGCGCAGTTCACCGCAGAGAAACTGCCGGGCGCAGGGGCCGTACGCCCCGAATACGCCAATGCCGGACAATGGAAACCGGGCGCCGGAAATGGCGGGAATGCGGGCCAATAACCACCTGCACCCAAAACTTAATGGTCGCATAACCTTAAGCGGAAACAGGTGCTTAGCCCCCTATCCCTAAGACAGTTCCCGCCCCGGCTGCCGACAGGCTCCATCGCCTCGCAGCCCGATAGATCACGTCGCAGAAAGCCATACATCATGTCGATTCGTTTCGCCGCCGCCCGCCGCCGGACATGGTCCCCCGTCGCCCGCGCCCTGGCCCGCCGCGCGCGGGGCCGGGCCGCGAACGACAATCTGGACGGCGCGATCGTCGACACCGACAAACTGCTGCGCGCGGCGCTCGAGCAGTTCCAGGTTCATGGCCTGGGTGCGGCAGACCACGCCTTTGCCAAGGCGGAACGGGCACTGCTGAGCAATGCGCGCGACGAATTCGAGAAATGGCATTCGATTTGCCGTGCACTGGACCGGCCCATGGCCGACCGCCTGGCCATGCGGCAAAGGATGCTGGACGCCTGCGCCTGACCGGCACGCCGGAGCGATGACCCATTTTGCAAAATCATTGTCGGTCGATTAACTGAAAAATGACGCTTTCGCCCTAATCCGGGCGTCATGCGAACGACGCAGAAGATCAAATGGCTGCGTGACATGGTGAGCCGCAAGCTGGGCGCGGACGCGATGAACGAGCAGGTCCGCCGGACCCTCGTGTCGTCGCTCTACACCCAGCCATCCAGCCTTGCGATCGGTGCGTTCAACGGCATTCTCGTCAGCCTGGCCGCGGCCTGGTTCGTGCAGGATGCGGTCTTTACTGCAGTCGCGGTTGCGATGACGGTCTCTGCCCTGGTCCGCGTTGCCGTGGCGTTCGCCATCAACCCGGACAACGCCCGGCACAGCACCGACAAGCTTGAATTGCTCTACGAGATCGGCGCCTTCGCCTATGCGGGATTGTTCGGCCTGCTGGCGGGAATGGCGATCGTGATGGGCGCAGGCGCGGGCGTCGAGGTCCTGCTGGTCGGTCACGCCCTGTGCTACGGGACCGGAATTTCCGCACGCAATGCAGGCCGTCCCGTGATTGCGCTGGGCCAGATGGTCCTGTGTTTCGCACCCATCGGCACCGGCGCAGCGATAGCGGCCACGCCCGCCTATCTCGTGTTGGCGGCAACCATACCTTTTGCGATGCTCGCCATGGTGGCGATCACCAGCAATACCTTCTTGACCCTATACCAGTCGATCGCGCACGCGCAGGCCAGCCGCACCATGGCGACCAAGATGGAACGCCTCGCCAGGACCGACGTGGTGACGGGCCTCGCCAACCGGGCCGGACTGAACCATGCGCTGGTGCAGGCCATCATGAATGTCCCGCGGGAGCGGCAGATCGCCCTGTTCTGGCTCGATCTCGACCGCTTCAAGGAAGTGAACGACCTTCTGGGCCACCATACGGGAGACCGGGTACTGGCGAAAACGGCAGACCGGCTGCAATCGGTCGTGCCGGCCGGGAGCACGGTTTCGCGGTTTGGCGGGGACGAATTCGTGATCGTGAGCGAAGTCGACGACCGCTCCGCCTGCGAGGCGCTGGCCGTGCGGATCCTGGACGAACTTCATCGCCCGATGGAATTCGACCGCGAGCGGCTGGAAGTCAGCTGCTCCATCGGCATCGCCCTGATGCCGGAAGACGGTGAGGATGCGGACACGCTGCTCCAGCACGCCGACCTGGCGCTGTACGATGCCAAGATGGGCGGGCGCGGTCGCAGCCGGTTCTTCGATCCGTCCATGACCCGCGATCTGGCCAACAGGCGCGAGATCGAGGCTGAACTGCGCGCCGCGATCCAGCGCGACGAACTGTCGATTTTCTTCCAGCCGATCGTCGACCTGCAGACCGGCAAGATCCGCACCTTCGAAGCGCTGGTCCGCTGGTTCCACCCGGTCAAGGGTGAGCTGCGGCCCGACCAGTTCATTCCCGTCGCGGAAGAGACAGGCGTCATCGTCACCCTGGGGAACTGGATCACGAAGCAGGCAGCGAAGGCCTGTGCCGGTTGGCCGGAAGACGTGACGGTCGCCGTCAACCTGTCGCCCCTGCAGATCAAGGCTCCCGGTGCGGCACTGGGAATCGTGGCTGCCCTGCGCGAGGCCGGGCTTGCCCCGCACCGTCTCGAACTCGAAATCACCGAAAGCGTGCTGGTCGACGACAACAGCGCGACCGAGCGGTTCATCGGCGACCTTTCCGCAAAGGGCGTGCGGTTCGCGATGGACGATTTCGGGAAGGGGTACTCCTCGCTCGGCTATATCAACAAATATCCGTTCTCGAAAATCAAGGTGGATCGCAGCTTCGTGTCCGGCCCCGATATCGGCCGCAAGACGCAGGCCATCATCCATGCCGTGGCCGAACTGGGGTCGCAGCTGGACATGGAAATCGTGGCCGAGGGGCTGGAAAAGGCCGAGCAGGTCGAATCCGTGCGCGCCGCCGGCTGCACGCTGGGCCAGGGATATTATTTCAGCCGCGCCGTGCCGGACTATCTTGCCGCCATGCTGCTGGCACAGGAACGCGGCGAGCACGGGTCTGCGATCGGCAGAGGTTTGCAGGCAACCGGCTGATCGGCCGAACGCTTCGCCGCATGCCATCGAGGTCCATCAGGAACCCGTTGCAATTCCCGTTTGTAATCGCATTGGGCAGGCGTCTGGCGTCTGTATTTCGGTGCCTTATTGCAACTGCGAACCATTTGCAAAGATAGTCTGCGAAACCGCGGCTTTGGTGGTTGCAATCGTGCAGGCTGCGGCCTAGTCGAATGACCCGAGTTTGCCGGGCGCGCTCCCTCGCGGGACGAATTGGCGCGTCACCGGCTGATGGGCCGCGTATCATGCGCCATGCCCGTAACGTCGTCCCGCGCGGTTGGAAGGACGCTTACCCCCTATGGCTCAAAACGCAGGTCGCAAGAAGATCGCCCTTATCGGTTCCGGCATGATCGGCGGTACGCTCGCCCATCTCGCCGCGAAGAAGGAAATGGGCGACATCGTCCTGTTCGACATCGCGGAAGGCATGCCGCAGGGCAAGGCGCTGGACCTGTCGCAGTGCGGCCCGGTCGAAGGCTTCGACGCCAAGATCACCGGTTCGAACGACTATGCCGACATCGCCGGCGCCGACGTCGTGATCGTCACCGCCGGTGTCCCGCGCAAGCCCGGCATGAGCCGCGACGACCTGCTCGGCATCAACCTCAAGGTGATGAAGGCGGTCGGCGAAGGCATCAAGAACAACTGCCCCGACGCCTTCGTGATCTGCATCACCAACCCGCTCGACGCGATGGTCTGGGCGCTGCGCGAATTCAGCGGCCTGCCGCACAACAAGGTGGTCGGCATGGCCGGCGTGCTCGACAGCGCGCGCTTTGCCACCTTCCTCGCATGGGAGTTCGACTGCTCGGTGAAGGACGTGAACGCCTTCGTGCTGGGCGGCCACGGCGACACGATGGTTCCGGTCAAGAGCTACACCACGATCAACGGCATTCCGGTCGACGACTACGCCAGGATCAAGGACGTTTCCGCCGACCGCATCGACGAAATCGTCGACCGCACCCGCAAGGGCGGCGGCGAGATCGTCGGCCTGCTCGGCAATGGCTCCGCCTATTACGCCCCGGCGACCAGCGCCATCGCCATGGCCGAAGCCTATCTCGGCGACCAGAAGCGCATCCTGCCTTGCGCCAGCTATGTCGAAGGCAAGTACGGCCTCGATGGCCTGTATGTCGGCGTCCCGACCGTGATCGGCGCGGGCGGCACCGAAGACGTGGTCGAGATCGAACTGTCGGACGAGGAAAAGGCCAACCTCAAGGTCTCGACCGACGCGGTCGAGGAGCTGCTCGAAGCGTGTAAGGGGCTGGATAGCTCGCTGGCGTGAAGAGAGCCTTATAGTGAACGCCACTTTGGAAACGGCCCTCGCGATAGCGGCGATTTTCGGCTTTGTTGCGCCTATCGCGCTACTCGGCCGATATCTCGAGAAAGCCCGACCCATAGCTGCGGCATGTTATTTCGCGATTGTCGGTATTTCAGCTTACTATTCGTTGTTGTTTCTGATCGTCGGCATTGTGCTGGTTCCCGTGGCGATAGTGGCCTTCTCGTTTGGCAGACGGCTTCGCGAGAACGCTACACAGAAGGCGGTCGGTTAATCGCTGCGCTTAAGATCCGACGGCAAATTAGTTTTACGGAGAGTTTGAATGTCCATCCTGGTAGACAAGAACACCAAGGTCATCACGCAAGGAATGACCGGCAACACCGGCACCTTCCACACGCAGCAGGCGCTTGATTACGGGACACAAATGGTTGCGGGCGTGACGCCGGGCAAAGGCGGCACCGACCATATCGGCCTGCCGCAGTTCAACACCGTGCGCGAAGCCAAGGCCGAAACCGGCGCGACCGCTTCGTGCATCTACGTGCCGCCGCCCTTCGCAGGCGACGCGATCTGCGAAGCTATCGATGCCGAGATCGAACTGATCATCGCCATCACCGAAGGCATCCCCGTGCTGGACATGGTTCGCGTGAAGGCTGCACTGGAAGGGTCCAAGTCGCGCCTGATCGGCCCGAACTGCCCCGGCGTGCTGACGCCCGGCGAGTGCAAGATCGGCATCATGCCGGGCAAGATCTTCCAGAAGGGCAGCGTCGGCGTGGTCAGCCGCTCCGGTACGCTGACCTATGAAGCCGTCCACCAGACCACCATGGTCGGCCTCGGCCAGACGACGGCCGTCGGTATCGGCGGCGACCCGGTCAACGGCACAAACTTCATCGACGTGCTCGACCTCTTCCTCGACGACGACGAAACGAAGTCGATCATCATGATCGGCGAGATCGGGGGCAGCGCGGAAGAAGAAGCCGCAGCCTTCATCAAGGAACAGGCTGCCAAGGGCCGCAAGAAGCCCATGGTCGGCTTCATCGCGGGCCGCACCGCGCCTCCGGGCCGCCGCATGGGTCATGCTGGCGCGATTGTCTCGGGCGGCCAGGGCGGCGCGGACGACAAGATCGCGGCGATGGAAGATGCGGGCATCCGTGTCTCGCCCTCGCCCAGCGAGCTCGGCACCACGCTGGATGCCATGCTGAAGGAAATGGCCTGATTTCGCGACGCGGAAAGGTTTTCTCCTCCCCGGGAGCCTTCCGCGGCGCCAAGGCATTGAGTGAATAGCCGGCATCGGAGCCGGTGCGAAAGGTCGGCCTGACATGGGCAACGAAGCACACGATTTCCTCCCCGAACTGGGCGACCAGGAAGGGCCGCAGCCGGGTCCGTCCTGGGCGAATCCGCGCTGGCTGGCAGAAGCGGTCGACGCCGATGCCGACCTGACGCAGGCGCTTGACCCGACGCAGATGAAGCAGGCCGTCGCCGCCGCCGCGAAGAAGGCGGGCAAGGCGATGGACGCAGGCGCGGTGGAGAAGGCCGCCGGCGATTCCATCCGCGCCATGCTGCTGGTGCGCCTCTACCGCGTGCGCGGCCACATGGCGGCCGACCTCGACCCGCTGGGCCTTTCCGGGCTGGAAGAACCGGAAGACCTCAGCCTGGAATGGCACGGCTTCGCCGGACAGGAAGGCAAGGAAGTCTATGTCGGCGGCGTGTTCGGCTTCGAATGGGTGAAGGTGGGCGACCTCTACCAGGTGCTGCGCGACACCTATTGCGGCAATGTCGGCCTCGAATACATGCACATCACGGACACCGAGGAACGCCGGTTCCTGCAGGACAAGTTCGAGACGCCCGAAGACACGATCCAGTTCACGCCCGAAGGCAAGCAGGCAATCCTCGCCGCCGTGATCCGGGGCGAGCAGTTCGAGGAATTCCTCGGCAAGAAATATGTCGGGACCAAGCGGTTCGGCCTCGATGGCGGCGAATCCATGATCCCCGCGCTGGAAGCGGTCATCAAGTATGGCGGCGCGGACGGCGTGCGCGAGATCATCTACGGCATGGCGCATCGCGGCCGCCTGAACGTGCTCGCAAACGTGATGGCCAAGCCCTACAAGGTCATCTTCCACGAATTCCAGGGCGGCAGCGCCAATCCCGACGATGTCGGCGGTTCGGGCGATGTGAAGTATCACCTCGGCACCAGCACCGACCGCGCCTTCGACGGGATCGAGGTCCATATGAGCCTCGTGCCCAATCCCAGCCACCTGGAGGCGGTCAATCCCGTCGTCCTCGGCAAGGCGCGCGCGCAGCAGGCGATCCGCGACGACCTGGCGAAGCACCAGCAGGTGCTGCCGGTGCTGATCCACGGCGACGCGGCCTTTGCCGGACAGGGCGTGGTGTGGGAAAGCCTGAGCCTGTCGGGCGTGCCCGGTTACGATACCGGCGGCTGCATCCACTTCATCATCAACAACCAGATCGGCTTCACCACCAGCCCGAAATTCGCTCGCTCCAGCCCCTATCCCAGCGACGTGGCGAAGGGCGTCCAGGCGCCGATCCTGCACGTCAATGGCGACGATCCGGAAGCGGTGACCTTTGCCTGCAAGCTGGCGATCGAGTATCGCCAGAAATTCGGCCGCGATATCGTGATCGACATGTGGTGCTATCGCCGCTTCGGCCATAACGAGGGCGACGAGCCGAGTTTCACCCAGCCGCTGATGTACAAGGAAATCCGCGGCCATCCCAAGGTGAGCAAGATCTATTCCGAGCGGCTGCGCGAGGAAGGCGTGATCGACGACGGCATGGCAGACCAGCTGCGTGCCGATTTCGTCAGCCAGCTGGAAGACGATTTCGCCGCCGCGAAAAGCTACAAGCCCAACGAGGCGGACTGGTTCGGCGGCCGCTGGGCGGGCATGAACAAGCCGGCCGATGCGGAAACCGCGCGGCGCAATGCCGACACCGCGATCGAGAAGAAACTGTTCGACAGCCTCGGCAAGACGCTGACGCAGGTGCCGGACGACCTGACCATTCACAAGACGCTGGGCCGCGTGCTGAAGGCGAAGAAGGAATGGTTCGACACCGGCGAAGGCTTCGACTGGGCCACGGCGGAAGCGCTCGCTTTCGGCAGCCTGGTGACCGAAGGCTTCGGCGTGCGCCTGTCCGGGCAGGACAGCGGCCGCGGCACGTTCAGCCATCGCCACGCGGTCTGGGTCGACCAGACGGACGAGCGCAAATATATCCCGCTGACCACCCTGCCCCACGGCAAGTTCGAGGTCTATGACAGCACGCTGTCCGAATATGGCGTGCTGGGATACGAATACGGTTTCGCCATGGCGGACCCTAAGACGCTTGTTTTGTGGGAAGCGCAATTCGGCGATTTCGCCAATGGCGCGCAGATCATGATCGACCAGTTCATCGCCGCCGGCGAGGTCAAGTGGCTGCGCGCAAACGGCCTCGTGATGCTGCTGCCCCACGGTTATGAGGGCCAGGGTCCGGAGCACAGCTCGGCACGGCTCGAACGCTTCCTCCAGCTTTGCGCGAACGACAATATCCAGGTCTGCAACATCACCACGCCGGCGAACTATTTCCACGTGCTTCGCCGCCAGATGCTGCGCCCGTTCCGCAAGCCGCTGGTCATCATGGCCCCCAAGTCGCTGCTGCGCCACCCGATGGCGAAAAGCCCGGCGAAGGAGTTCATGGGCGACCATCACTTCATGCGGATCAAGTCCGATACGAAGGACATTGCCGACGAGAAGGTGAAGCGCCTTGTCCTGTGCAGTGGCAAGGTCGCCTACGACCTGATCGAGAAGCGCGACGAGGAAGGGCTGGACGATGTCTCCATCGTTCGGATCGAACAGCTCTATCCCTTCCCCGGCGAACCGCTGGCCGTGCGCCTGAAGCGCATGACGAACCTGGAAACGGTGGTCTGGTGCCAGGAAGAGCCGAAGAATAACGGCGCATGGTTCTTCGTCGACGGCAAGATCGAGGAAGCACTGGGTGAAGCCGGCAAGGGCGGGATGCGTCCCTGCTATGCCGGCCGCGAAGTCGCCGCATCGCCAGCAACCGGCTATGCGGCGCGTCACAAGGTACAGCAGGATGCGCTCGTCAGCATCGCTCTGGGTCTCGCCGATGGCGGCGAAGCCCAGCGAAACGGCGAACGCGACTGCAGGAACGAGGGATAATAATGGCTACCGAAATTCAGGTCCCGCAACTTGGTGAAAGCGTCACCGAGGGCACAATCGGCGAATGGCTCAAGAATGTCGGCGATGCCGTGGCGGTGGACGAACCCATCGTCAGCCTCGAAACCGACAAGGTCGCAGTCGAAGTCCCCTCCCCCGTGGCAGGCGTGATCCGCTCGCTCGGCGCAGAGGTCGGCGACACGGTCGAAGTCGGTGCGGTCATCGCGACGGTGGAAGAAGGCGGCGCGCCCGCCGCTACCGGCGAAGAAGCTGCACGCAAGGAACAGCAGGCAGAAGAGGGCCAGGCGAAGCGCGAAGGCAAGTCCGGCGACGCTGCGCCCGCTTCCGATGCCTCCCAGACGCTGAGCCCGGCCGTGCGCCGCGCAGTCCTGGAACACGGCGTCGATCCGACCACGATCAAGGGCACAGGCAAGGATGGCCGCCTGACCAAGGAAGACGTGATCGCCGCCGCGAAAAACAAGGGCGACGACAACTCCATTGCCGATGCCGCGCCTGCGCAGGCGCAGCAGGTAGGCACGGCATCTTCCGGCGGTGAAAGCCGCGGTGCGAGGGCGGAAGAGCGGGTCAAGATGACCCGCATGCGCCAGACCATCGCCAAGCGGCTGAAGGGCGCGCAGGACAATGCCGCGCTGCTCACCACCTTCAACGATTGCGACATGAGCGCGGTTATGGAAGCGCGGGGCAAGTACAAGGACCTGTTCGCCAAGAAGCACGATATCAAGCTCGGCTTCATGGGCTTCTTTGCCAAGGCCGCCTGTCTCGCGCTGAAGGACGTGCCGGCGGCCAACGCCTATATCGACGGGGACGAGATCGTCTATCACGACTATGTCGACATCTCGGTTGCGGTCAGCGCCCCGAACGGCCTGGTTGTCCCGGTCATCCGCGATGCGCAGGCCAAGGGCTTCGCAAGAATCGAGAAAGACATCGCCGATTTCGGCAGTCGCGCCCGCGAAGGCACGCTGACGATGGACGACATGAAGGGCGGCACCTTTACCATTTCCAATGGCGGCGTGTTCGGCAGCCTGATGTCGACACCGATCATCAATCCCCCGCAGAGCGCCGTTCTCGGCCTGCACCGGATCGAGGATCGCCCGGTCGTCGTCGATGGCGAGATCGTGATCCGTCCGATGATGTATCTGGCCCTGTCCTACGACCACCGCCTGATCGACGGGCGCGAGGCCGTGACCGCGCTGAAGATCATCAAGGAAGCGATCGAGGATCCCACCCGGATGCTGATCGACCTGTGATGCGGCAGGAGCGGCCTTCGGCAGCCCCCCTTGCTTCCCTCGCCCTGTCCATGGTGGCGGCCGTTGCGCTGGCTGCATGCGACCAGGCGGCGGAGGAAGGCAGCGGCGGCATGATGGCGCAGGTCCGCGCCCAGTGCATCGCGCAGGTCAATGGCCTGCCCATCGCCGCAGAAGCGGCCGACACGGTCTGCGACTGCACCGCGCGGCGCGCACAGGACGAACTCGATATCGGCGGTTTGATTTCCGGCGATACTACCCAGATAGAAACGATAGTGGCGCAGTGCGCGCAGCAATATCTTTCCGGCGGCGCCGACGGCGAACGCACGGACGAGGCAGAGGCACAATGAGCGATACGAAATACGATTACGACGTCCTTGTCATCGGCGCTGGCCCCGGCGGCTATGTCGCGGCCATCCGTGCGGCACAGCTGGGCCTGAAGACCGCCTGCGCGGAAAGCCGCGAGACCCTGGGCGGCACCTGTCTCAATGTCGGGTGCATTCCGTCGAAGGCGCTGCTCCATGCCAGCGAACTGTTCGAGGAAGCCGAGGGCGGCCACATGGCCAAGTGGGGCATGAAGACCTCGGTCGAACTCGACCTGCCGACCATGATGGCGGAAAAAACGAAGGCCGTCGGCGAACTGACGGGCGGCATCGAATTCCTGTTCAAGAAGAACAAGGTCGACTGGAAAAAAGGCCATGCGACCTTCGTCGATGCTCATACCGCCGAAATCAACGGCGAGAAGGTAACGGCGAAGGACATCGTCATCGCCACCGGCTCCAGCGTCACGCCCCTGCCCGGGGTCGAGGTGGATAACGCCAAGGGCCGGATCGTGGACAGCACCGGCGCGCTCGAAATCGGCGAAGTGCCGGAGCACCTGGTGGTGATCGGCGGCGGCGTGATCGGGCTGGAACTGGGTTCCGTCTGGCGCAGGCTGGGCGCGAAGGTCACCGTCATCGAATATCTCGACATGCTGCTGCCCGGCATGGACAAGGACATGCGCAAGGAAGCGGGCAAGATCTTCAAGAAACAGGGCATGGACCTGAAGCTGAAGAGCAAGGTTACCGGCGCCGAGGTCAAGGGCAAGAAAGTCCATGTCTCGGTCGAACCGGCAGAGGGCGGCGATGCCGAGACGATCGAGGCGAGCCATGTGCTGGTCTCCATCGGGCGGCACCCGAACACCGACAAGCTCGGACTGGATGCCATCGGGCTGGAGCTGAACAAGCGCGGCCAGATCGAAACCGACCACGATTTCCGCACAAAGGTAGACGGCGTGTGGGCCATCGGCGACGTGATCCCTGGTCCGATGCTGGCGCACAAGGCCGAGGACGAGGGCATTGCGGTCGCGGAAAACATCGCCGGCCAGACGGGCATCGTGAACCACGCCCTGATCCCGGGCGTGGTCTATACCATGCCCGAATTCGCCGATGTCGGCATGACCGAGGAAGAGGCGAAGGAAGCGGGCCACACCGTCAAGATCGGCAAGTTCCCGATGATGGCCAACAGCCGCGCCAAGGCGAACCGCGACACGGACGGCTTCGTGAAGGTCATCGCCGATGCCGACACCGACCGGGTGCTGGGCGTCCACATCGTCGCCAGCCTGGCCGGTACGCTGATTGCCGAAGCTGCGGTCGCCATGGAATTCGGCGCGACGAGCGAGGACATCGCCTATACCTGCCACGCCCACCCGACCCATGCCGAGGCGCTGAAGGAAGCGGCCATGGCGGTCCAGGGCAAGCCGATCCACATCTGACCGGCCCATGACCGACAGCAGGACAGGAGGGCTGGCGAGGAAACTCCCGGCCCTTCTTGCCGTGCTGGTCCCTGTCGGCGCCGGCCTGCTATATCTGTGGGCAGCCGGGGCACCGGGGCGATACATCGCCATCAATTCAGGCGCGCTGATCATCGCATCAGGGTGGATTCTGGCGGGACGGTCGCCGCGCACCCTACGCGCGCACCGCATCATGGTCGTCTTTCTGCTCGCGCTGTGTTTCGTCCCCCTTGTGACCGGGCCATGGGTCAACGGGATCGCCCGCTGGCTGCCGGTGGGTCCGCTGTCGCTTCACGCAGGCTCGCTCGCCTTCCCCGCGATTGCCGTGCTGGCTGCGCGGGACCGGGAGTTCGCGGCGCCCATTCTGCTGGCCGCCATTCTTGCTGCCTCGCTCCAGCCGGATGCAGCATTCGGTTTTGCCGCCGTATTCGCCGCCGCCGGCCTGCACGACCGGACCCGCGACTGGCGCATAGGACTTGTCTGCATCGTGGGGTTCGCTGCATCCCTGATCATGGCCGTGCGGGGAGAGCTACCGCCCCAACCCTTTGTCGAACGGGTTATCGTCGATGCCATGCAGATCTCCATGGCCGCTGGAATCGGATTGATGCTGGCCATGGCGGCCGGCTTTGCGCTGGTGTTGTTTGCCGCCCCTTTCTACACCCATACCCGTTTCGCACTGGCGGGCGCGTGGTTCGGCTTTGCCATCATCGCGCTCATCTCGCACTATCCCGGCATCCTCATCGGATATGGTGCATCCCCCATCCTCGGCTTCGGCCTTGCCCTCGGCCTTTCGGTGCCGCCCCAAGAAGAGACCCCGTCATGACCCTGCCCCCGTTCCATCTTGCCTTCCCTGTTCACGACCTCGATGCCGCGCGCGGCTTCTACGGCGGCATCCTTGGCTGCCCCGAGGGCCGCAGCAGCGACGAATGGATCGACTTCGACTTCTATGGCCA
Source organism: Erythrobacteraceae bacterium WH01K (assembly GCA_027941995.1). Lineage (NCBI taxonomy): Bacteria > Pseudomonadati > Pseudomonadota > Alphaproteobacteria > Sphingomonadales > Erythrobacteraceae > Erythrobacteraceae bacterium WH01K. The sequence goes on from CP115966.1 coordinate 2,197,609, forward strand.
CCAGATCGTGGCGCACCACGCCCCCGCCGGAACCGGCGAGGGCGGCACAGGCGCGAGCAACCACGTCGACGGGGAGGACGTGCCTGTTCCCCATTTCGGCGCGGTCCTGTCGATGGAAGAATGGCGCATCCTGTCGAAGCGGCTGACGGCAGAGGGTGTCGATTTCATCATCGCCCCGACCATCCGCTTCGAAGGCCAGCCGGGAGAGCAGGCGACGATGTTCTTCCGCGATCCCAGCGGCAATGCGATCGAGATAAAGGCCATGGCCGACCCGTCGAACCTGTTTGCCCGCTGACGCCAACCCAGCCTGTCCCCCTGACGGAGTCTCGCCCATGACCTTTCCCAGCCTGACCGACCAGCCCGGCGCACTGGAAACCGCCTCCCTGATCCGCGAAGGCCGGCTTTCCCCGTCGGAGGCCACGGACCGCGCCATCGCCCGGATCGAAGCGCGCGACGGTCCGATCAATGCGGTGGTGGTGCGCGCTTTCGACAGGGCGCGCGATACGGCAAAGGCAATGGATCGGCAGACGCCCCTGCCGCACCAGACGCTGTTCGGAGTTCCGCTGACGATCAAGGAAAGCTTCGACGTGGCGGGCCTGCCCACGTGCTGGGGGCTGAAGGACCACGCCGGGCGTATCGCGCAGGCCGACGCCGCCGTGGTGCGCCAGCTGAAAGCGGCAGGCGCGGTCTTGCTGGGCAAGACCAACGTCCCGCCCGGCCTGGCCGACTGGCAAAGCTTCAACCCCCTCCATGGTCGCACGCGCAACCCGCATGACGTCGACCGGAGCGCCGGGGGATCGTCCGGTGGCGCTGCTGCAGCGGTCGCAAGCGGCATGGTCGCTGCCGAATTCGGCACCGATATCGGCGGTTCGGTGCGCGTGCCCGCCCATTTCTGCGGCATCTGGGGCCACAAGCCGAGCTGGGGTCTCGTCAGTTCGGAAGGGCACACCGATCCCGCCTTTGCCGACCGCGGCCGGCATGACGGGGCATTGAACGTGGCAGGACCGCTGGCCCGTAACGCGGCCGACCTGGCCGCGATGCTGGAACTGACTGCCACCATTCCCCTGCTGCGGCGGGACAAGTCGCTGGAGACAATGCGCTTCCTCGCCCTGCTCGACCACCCGGCCAGCCCGATAGACGACGATGTGCGCCAGCCGATCGAGGCAGCTCTGGATGTCCTGCGCGGTGTGGGAGCCTCCGTGGACGTGGGTTACACCGATCTGCCGGACCTGGCGGGCGATCACGCCGCCTATCTGAAGATGCTCAACATCACCATGGCACGCGGGGCCCCGTCGCCCGGTGGCCATCAGGCAAGCGCAGCGGACTGGTTCGACCTGATGGACGCGCAGGTCCGGTGCGAGCGAAGCTGGGCGCGCCTTTTCGAAAGTTACGACTTCGTGCTTGCCCCGCCCGCCAATATCCTCGCCTTCCCGCACAGGAACGAGCCGCTCTTTCGCGGCAAGATCGCGATCAACGGAGAGGAGCGCGACGCGGCGGAGGGGCTGGCATGGGCCGGTATCGCGACTTTCCCGAACCTGCCGGCGACCGTCCTGCCCGTGGGGGCAAGCGGAGACCTGCCTTGCGGAATGCAGGTCATCGGTCCGCGCTGGAGCGACTTCGATTGCATCGCCGCTGCCGAGGCCATAGGGGCGCGGCTGCACGGCTGAATATCACGCCGGGCATGGCAGGCGAGGCGCGGCAGCGACCGCCCGTTTTCGGAGTAGTTCATGGCAAAACGCCTCTGGATGCAGCGTTTCGCGCGGTGGCATGTCTGGCTCGGCTGGCTGATCGGCGTGCCCGTCGTGATGTGGACCGCGACCGGGCTGCTGATGGTTTCGCGCCCGATCGAGGAAGTGCGCGGCGAGCATCTTCGCAAGCCCATGGCCGCCCAGCCCATTCCGCCCGGCACACAGCTGCTCGCCATGCCGCCCGCAGACAACGTGACCGAAATCACCCAGCGCATGCGCGGCGGGAGACTGGAATATATCGCCACGCTCAGCGACGGTCGCAAGATCGCTTACAACCTGTCCGACAACAGCCCGGCCGGCGCGCGAACGGCAGAGGAAGCAGCCGCGATCGTCCGGCAGAATATCGTGGGCGGAGAGGCGGTGGAGGTCGTCAACGCATTTACCGCAGACGCGCCGCCTTTCGATTTTCGCCGCCCCGTCGATGGCTACCAGGTGGTGCTGGCAAGCGGCACGAGGGTCTATGTGGAGAAAGCGACCGGCGACATCGCCGCCGTGCGCACCGGCTGGTGGCGGATGTTCGACTTTGCCTGGGGGCTGCACATCATGGACCTGGAAACGCGCGAGGATAGCTCGCATCCCGTGCTGATCCTGTTCGCGCTGCTGGCGCTGGTGGGTACGATGCTGGGCTGCGTCTTGATGTTCCGGCGCCGCAGGGCGAAGACCGGACCATGATTCCCGATCCCACAGTCATCCTGACGCCGTTGCTCGACTGGCTCGATATTGCCGGGGTGGCCGTATTCGCCCTGTCCGGTGCTCTGATTGCCGCGAAGGAACGGCAGACGTTCGTCACGCTGACCTTCTTCGCTCTGGTGACCGGCGTCGGCGGCGGCACGGTGCGCGACCTCCTGATCGGCGCGCCCGTGTTCTGGATCAACGACGCATGGGTCGCCGCCACCTGCATGATCGTGGCGCTGCTGGTGTGGTACACGCCGACGCGGTGGTGGGATGGCAAGCTGCTCGATTATTCCGACGGCATCGGCCTGACCGCCTATGCCGTGCTGGGAAGCGCGAAGGCTCTGACCTACGGCATTCCGCCGGTTCCGGCGATGATGATGGGGGTCGTGACAGGGTGCGTCGGCGGGGTGATGCGAGACGTGATTGCGGGGCGCCCGTCCATCCTGATGCGGCCCGAGCTCTACGTCACCGCAGCGGCGCTCTCGGCAACGCTATGCGTGGCGGGAGAAATGCTGGGTGGCCCGCGGACGCTGGTCTGGCCGCTGGCAACGGTCGCCGGGCTGATCCTTCGCAGCGCCGCGATCCGTTTCAACCTTGCGCTGCCTGCATACAACGAACGGCTGGTGGCGACGGATGCCGAAGGGGAAGCCCCTCCCCTGTCGGAGGAACAGGGCTAGCCGCGCGGGGCCGAACGCCGGCGCTCAGCCGCCGTAATTGCCCTCGTCCGCATACTGGTACTCGTCCGCTACCGGACCGCCCGGATAGGCTGGCTGCGGACCTTGCTGTACGCCGGCAGGCAGGTCCTCGTCAGCAGGACTGGAAAGGTCCGGCTCGGCATAGCCGGCAGAGGTCCGGGCACGCGCATAGACTGCATCGTCCCATTGCCCGTCTGCAGCGGCGCTGGTGCGCAACGCACCGTCATATCCGGCCCCTGTGAAGCCGCCGCGCGCGCCGTAGTCGATCCCGTCAATGCGTCCGTCATTGCCGATCCGGCAGCTGAACCCATCGCCATTGTAGAGCGTGCCGGTCACGTTCCAGCCGGACCCGTTCCGGTCCACGCCGTCGATCTCGCCGATGCGGACATCGCGCTCGATCTCACGCACGCACTGGTCGACCGCGCGGTCGAGGCCGCTGGACGTGTCGTAGGACGGGCCGGAGGTGCGATAGCGGCGGTCGGGATACCGGTCCCGGTCGCGGTTCTTGCTGGCTGCGCTGGCGACCGCGGCTATCGTGCCCAGGATGGCGACGCCTGCGATGATGTCGCCGGCGCTCGTCCGGTTCCGGTAGCCGCGATAGCCCCGGTATCCGCGATAGCCACGATAACGGTGACGCTGGGCATTCTCGGCGTCGGCATCATAGGCCGCTGCCGGCGCCACGGCGCTGCGCTGCGTCGACACGGGAAGCTCTGCCGCGGCGACGGGCGTGGCGGCCATGGACAGGGTCGCCCCTGCGGCGATGAATGCGGAACGGACGGTCATAATGGTTTGCCCCCTTGGCAAATCGCGTGGATGGCGTGCACAACATGCCGCCAGTCATGATCGAAAAGCTAGGCGGTCCAGCCTGTCTTCCGGCTGAACCGCCCGGCCCGGGATTTGCGGGCCGTAATCATCCGGCCTCGCTACCGATCATAGCGGACCGGAAATGCCGCTGTAATCGATGTCGACCACACGGCCGCGCTGGATGTCGCAGGTGAACCGGCCGTGGTCCTTGTCGCCGTAACCGCTGCGACCGTATCCGTAGCGATTGCGGTCATAGCGCGAATTGTAGCGATAGTTCCGGTCGCGGTAGCCATAGCGGCCACGATAGCTGTCTTCCTCGACCGCGATGCGGCCCTTCACGCGCCAGCCATAGCGCGTATCGTCGACATCCCTGATGTCGGTCACGCGAACGCCCCTGTATCCATAGCGCCGCGCTTCCTGCGTGGCGGCAGCGACACAGCGCTCCACGGCAGCCCGCGGATTGCCGCGGCTGCGATAGTAATTGTCACGGTAGCCGCGGTCATAACGATAATCGCCGCGGTAACGGTCACGATCCTTGCCGATCGACGATGCGACAGCGGCAATCCCACCGAGGATCACGGCCCCTGCAATCACTTCGCCTGCAGAAATGCCGTCATTGTCGTAACGGTCGCGGGCGGATGCCGGGGCTGCAGACGTTACCGCCATCGCGCCAGCGGCAGCGGTACCGAGCAGGGCTTTGGAAACGGTGTTCATGTCTTGCTCCTCGTAATCAGGCGAAGGCGGAATGCCCTCGACTGATTACGGGTCTAGCAAGGGCCCGGTGAGGCGAGCCTGAAGCGGGCCGACAGGAGTTGTTCATACAAAACGTTACTTTTGTGAACATTCCTGCGACACCGCGTTACTATTATCGTCAGTCGGCAAACTCCAGTCCGGTGAACCAGCCGAGGAACCCGAGCACGTCGGCCGCTTCCTCGATGGCCTTGTCGGTCGGCTTGCCGCTGCCGTGTCCGGCGCGAGTCTCGATCCGGATCAGCTGCGGCCTGTCGCCCAGGTCCGCCGCCTGCAGCGCAGCCGTGTACTTGAAGCTGTGCCCCGGGACCACCCGGTCGTCCGTGTCTGCCGTGGTTACCAGGACAGCCGGATAATCGGTCCCATCCTGAACATTGTGATACGGCGAGTAGGTCATCTGTTTCAGGAAATCGGCTTCCTTGTTCGGATAGCCGTAATCGTCGACCCAGTAGCGCCCGGCGGTAAAGCGGTCGAAACGGACCATGTCCATCACGCCCACCGCAGGGCTGGCCGCGGCGAACAGGTCGGGCCGCTGGTTGGTGACGGCACCCACCAGCAGGCCGCCATTGGAGCCGCCATTGATGGCCAGGCCGCCTTCGGGCGTGATGCCCTGCTCGATCAGATACTCGCCCGCGGCGATGAAGTCGTCGAACACGTTCTGCTTGTTCTGCAGGCGCCCGCCATCGTGCCACGCCTTGCCGTATTCCCCGCCGCCGCGGATATTTGCGACGACATAGGCGCCCCCTGCCTCGACCCAGGCAAGGCGCGACGGGCTGAAGCCCGGGGTCAGCGAGATGTTGAAGCCGCCATAGCCGTACAGCAGCGTAGGCACGGCCTCGCCGCTTTCGGCCACCTCTTTCGAGCGGACGATGAACATCGGAACCCGCGTGCCGTCCTTGCTTTCGTAGAATTTCTGCTCGACCACGAAGGCATCGGGATCGAACGCGACCTCGGGCTGTGCCCAAGGGGTGCTTGCCCCCGTTTCCATGTCGTAGCGATAGATCGCAGCGGGCTGGTTGTAGCTCGTGAAGTAATAGAACGTCTCGTCGGCGTCGGTATCCCCGCCGAAACCGCCGGCCGATCCGATGCCGGGCAGCGCCACCTCGCGCAGCGGGTTACCGTCGAGGTCGAAGATGTCGATCTGGCTCTTCGCATCGCGCAGATAGCTGGCCACCAGCTTTCCGCCGACCAGCGACACGCCGCCCAGCGTCTCTTCCGCTTCGGGGATGACGGTCGTCCATTCCGGCGTCGCCGCCGCGATATCGGTCTTCACGACCTTCTCAAGCGGCGCTCCGTCATTGGTGGTGAAGAAGAAGGTGCTGCCGGTATTGCCGACATAGGAATAGGAATGCTCGAACCCCGGCACGATGGTGCGCGGCTCGGCATCGGTATCCTCGCGGTCGATCAGCGTCACTTCGTAGCGATCGTCCGTCCCGCTGGAGCTGGTGACGACGACATAGCGCCCGTCATCGCTGACCTGCGCGATGTGATTGAGTTCCGGCTGGTCGGGCGTTTCGTAGACCAGCTCGTCCTGCGCCTGTGCGGTGCCGAGGCGATGGAAATAGACCTTGTGATCGGTGTTGAGCGCCTGGAACGTCTCGCCCTCCCCCGTCGCCGGGAAACGGCTGTAGTAATAACCGCTGCCGTCCTTCGCCCAGTCGAGCGCGGAGAACTTCACCCATTCCACCGGATCCCCGATCGTAACACCCTCATCCACGTCCATCACGTGCACGGTGCGCCAGTCGCTGCCGCCGTCCTGGATGGCGTAGAGCAGCTTCGTGCCATCGGGGCTCGGCTCCCATCCGCCCAGCGCGGTCGCATCGTCTTCCGACCATTCGTTGGGATCGATCAGGACGCGCGCCTCGCCGTCCAGCCCTTCGCGGACATACAGCACGCTCTGGTTCTGCAAGCCATCATTGCGGGTGTAGAAATAGCGCCCGCCCTTTTCCTGCGGCAAGCCGAACCGTTCGTAGTCGGTCAGCTCGGTGATGCGCGTCTTCAGCGCCTCGCGGCCGGGGATTTGCGCCAGGAAGGCGTCTGTCGCCTCGTTCTGCGCTTCTACCCATGCAGCGACTTCCTCGTCCTCGCGCACGTCGTTTTCCAGCCAGCGATAGGGATCGGCGACATCCACCCCGAACTGCGTATCGACCACGTCGCCGCGGCGGGTTTCGGGATATTCGGGCACGGTCATGCTGGGCTTGGCTTCCTCGGTCTGGGTGTGGTCGTGCGCGCCGAGAGCCGTCATCGGCACGGTCAGCGCGAGCAGGCTGGCAGAGCCTGCGAGAATGGTCTTGCGGATCATGGAAGGGGCAACCTCTCGTTACATGTTCTGTGTGGTATTGGATGTAGCCACCGGGCGGCGGCGTTCAATCCTCCAGCGCGGCCAGCACGTCGCGGGTGAAGGCGGCGATGTCGAACCCGCCCTGCCCGGCCGGATCCTCGCCCCGCCGCACGATGACGACATCGCGGCTGGGCACGACGACGACGAACTGTCCGCGATTGCCCATGGCGGCGTAGGTATCGGGCGGAACGCCCTCGCTCGCATTCAGCAGCCACCAGCCCGCGCCATAGCCGAACGGGCGCCCCTCCGGCTGCGGGCCGGCGGGGGAGGAGACGTAGTCAGTCCAGCCTTCGGGCAGGATGCGCTCTCCCGATGGCAGAACGCCACCGTCCAAGTGCAGTTGTCCCAGCCGCGCCAGATCGCGCGCGGTGGACCAGACCTGGCTCGACAAGATGTAATCGCCCTCCGCATCGCGCTCCGCAATCGTCGAATTCATGCCGAGCGCCGGGAAAAACGCATCGAAACCTGGCTGGTCCCGGAAGCTGGCGAGTGCGCCTATGGCCATCAGCGTATCGTTGTTGGCATAGCGATAGACCGTGCCCGGCGGGTGGATCAGCGGCCAGTGCGCCGCCGTTTCCGCCACCAGGCTGCCACCGAAATAGAGCGGGTCGGTCCGGTTCCCGGGCGTATCGGAATACCGGCCCGATGCCATGCGGAGCAGGTGGTCGACCGTGATAGCACGGCGGGGATCGTCGTCGGCCTCCCCCAGCCCCGCGCTATCGGCGGTATTTATCAAGCCGCCCTGCTGGAAACCACCGATGATGGTCGCGGCAATGCTCTTGGCGACGGACCAGGTGCGCTGGGGCACGCGGGGCCCATGATCGGGCCCATAAGCTTCGCTCGCCAGTTCGCCGCGCTGGAGGACAACGGCTGCGGTCGTGCGTGCGCCTTCGCCGTAGACCGGATCGAAAGCGGTCCGCGCCAGCGCTTCGCCCCGGGTCGCCGCTACACCGTCGAAATCATCACTGCGGTCGATCTCGGTCGATGACTCGAACCGGTCGAGACCGCCGGGAACTGCGCTGCCGACAGGCAGGTCGATGCACCCCTTGTCCGGTATGTGCAGCGCGATGCGCGGCGGCATGTCCTGCGCAAACGGCACGGTCACGTGGTCAATCACACCATCAGCGCCGCGCTCTATGGTAGCGGTGAGATCGGCGAGGATGGGATCCAGCTTGGGGTAAATACCGGACAGCTCGTAACGCTCGACGCTCTCTGCGCTTCGCCGTGCGCCGAACAGTTCCGCATGCCCGATCGCGCTGCACAGCATCAGCGCCTTGTACCCTGCCGCCAGGGCCCGGTCGTAGCGGGCATCCAGCCTTTCCTGTGCATCCTGTGCAGCAGCGGGAGAAGCGGCGAGGAGCAGCGCGGCAGCGCTGGCAATGGTCGTGCGGATCATGGCAGCGGACCCTAGCTGCGCCCGGAAAAAAGGAAAGGGCCGCCGGATTGTCTCCGGCGGCCCTTTCCCGTTTTCGTCTCGAAGGCGCGGCTTACGCGTCTTCGTATTCGTCGTCCTCGGTCATGACCGGGCCGCTGTCCCGGCCCTTCGCGTCTTCGTCGCGGTCGACCAGTTCGATCACCGCCATCTGCGAGGCGTCACTGGCGCGGTAGCCGGCCTTGATGATGCGCGTGTAACCGCCGTCACGGTCGGAATAACGCTCTGTTAGGACGTCGAACAGCTTCTTCAGCTGCGTCTCGTCGAGCAGCTTGCTCTGTGCAAGACGGCGGTTCGACAGGCCACCACGCTTTGCCAGCGTGATCAGCTTCTCGACATAGGGACGCAGTTCCTTCGCCTTTGGCAGCGTGGTGACGATCTGTTCGTGCTTGATCAGCGCGGCAGCCATGTTGCGAAACAGGGCCTTGCGGTGGCCCGACTTGCGCGAAAGCTTGCGCTGGGAAATCTTGTGACGCATTTCATTCTACTCCGTTCGTAAGGGGCCCGTATGAGGTAGCCCGGTACGGGCCGGAATTTCGGGTCCGGCCCATTCCCGTAAGCGAGGGTGTCAGCCCAGCAGCTCCTGTTCGAGCTTCTTGGCCATTTCCTCGATGTTCTCGGGCGGCCATCCAGGGATGTCCATGCCGAGGCGCAGGCCCATGCTGGACAGCACTTCCTTGATCTCGTTGAGCGACTTGCGGCCGAAATTCGGCGTGCGCAGCATCTCGGCTTCGGTCTTCTGGACCAGATCGCCGATATAGATGATGTTGTCGTTCTTGAGGCAGTTGGCGCTGCGGACCGACAGTTCCAGTTCGTCGACCTTCTTAAGAAGGTAGCGGTTGAGCTGGTTGGCGTCCGATTCCTGCGGCTCAGCCGCGACGCCGATCATGGCGCTGGACGGCTGCGGAATGCCTTCCTCGAAGTGGACGAACAGCGTCAGCTGGTCCTGCAGGATGCGCGCGGCATAGGCCACGGCATCTTCCGGAGCGACCGTACCGTCGGTCTCGACGTTCAGGCTCAGCTTGTCGAAGTCCAGTTCCTGGCCGACGCGGGCCTTCTCGACCTTGTAGCTGACCTGGCGGACCGGCGAATACAGGCTGTCGACCGGGATCAGGCCGATCGGCGCATCGGCCGGGCGGTTCTGCACCGCAGGCACGTAGCCGCTGCCGACATCCGCCGTCAGTTCCATGTTGAGGTTCGCACCTTCGTCGAGGTGGCAGATCACGAGATCCTTGTTCATGATCTCGATATCGCCCGACACGGCGATGTCGCCGGCGGTGACTTCACCCGGGCCGGTTGCGGAAAGCTGCAGGCGCTTGGGACCTTCGCCTTCCATCTTGAGGGCGATCTGCTTCACGTTCAGGACGATGTCGGTGACGTCTTCCCGCACGCCGGCAAGGCTGCTGAATTCGTGGAGGACGTTCTCGATCTTGATCGAGGTGATGGCTGCGCCCTGGAGGGAGGAGAGCAGGACGCGGCGCAGCGCATTGCCCAGCGTCAGGCCGAAACCGCGCTCGAGCGGTTCGGCGATGAAGGTGGCCTTGCGCTTCTTGTCGCCGCCTTCCTTGATTTCGAGCTGGTTGGGTTTCTTCAGTTCCTGCCAGTTCTTGGTATTGACGGACATGGATTTCCCCTATTTCGCCATTGGGCGTTCGGATGCGGGTCAGACCGGAGCGCTGCGGGAGGCGCGTCCGGTCCGTCAGGTGTTGGCGGCGGCCCCGCGAAGGGCCGCCGGACAAGTGCGGATCAGACGCGGCGCCGCTTGGATGGCCGCACGCCGTTGTGCGGGATCGGCGTGACGTCGCGAATGGAAGTAATGGTGAAACCGACAGCTGCAAGACCGCGCAGCGCGCTCTCGCGGCCCGAACCCGGGCCCTTCACTTCGACTTCCAGCGTGCGGACGCCGTGTTCGGCGGCCTTCTTGCCGGCATCGTCCGCGGCAACCTGGGCGGCGTAGGGCGTCGACTTGCGGCTGCCCTTGAAGCCCATCATGCCGGCGCTGGACCAGCTGATCGCATTGCCCTGCGCGTCGGTGATGGTGATCATGGTGTTGTTGAAACTGGCGTTGATGTGCGCAACGCCGCTGGAAATGTTTTTCCGCTCGCGTTTCCTGATGCGGCCTGGTTCGCGTGCCATTGTGTGTCGTTCCTCGTATTCGGGTAGCTGGTAAGAAAGGCGCGGTCGCGCTTACTTCTTCTTGCCTGCGATCGGCTTCGCCTTGCCCTTGCGGGTGCGGGCGTTGGTGTGGGTGCGCTGGCCGCGAACGGGCAGGCCGTTACGGTGGCGCAGGCCGCGATAGGACCGCAGGTCCATCAGGCGCTTGATGTTCATCGCCGTGTTGCGGCGAAGGTCACCCTCGACCTGGTAGTCGGCGTCGATCGTTTCACGGATCTGCAGGATTTCCGCGTCGGTCAGGTCCTGAACGCGGACCTTGTGATCGATACCCAGCTTGTCGGCGATTTCCACGGCGGTCGTGCGACCGATTCCATGGATGTAGGTCAGCGCGATGATCACGCGCTTGTTGGTGGGGATGTTTACCCCGGCAATACGAGCCACTTAATTCTCCATGCTCCACAAGGACTTGGCAGATGCCTGAACGCCCTTATCTCATCGCTACAATTCAATCCGGCAGAAATGGTGGATTCCCGAAATGGAAAAAGCCCGGATTGGCACGCGACGAATCGACGACCGACCGGACAACCCAACATTTTTGTCGAATGACGAGGGCGCTTAAGGCGATTCCGACGTAACGTCAACAGCCAGCGCACCCTGAAAACGCGAGCACCGATATGGGTGCCGCGCGCAAGGCTCCAAGTTCGTGACATTCTCTAACCGCCCTGCCCGGCCCTGTCAAAACAGCCCGCCGCGAAACGCCCGCGATCGGGCCGAGATCAGTCCTCCAGTTCCGCCGCCAGCGCATCGAGCGCTTCGGCGACATCTTCTGCGCTGGTAGCGGGTGCGGGCGGGTCCTGCGTGGCGGCAGGCTCGTCGGCACTGCCTTCCTCGTCATCCGCCGCGGCCTCGTCCCCGGGTGCCGTATCTTCGTCATCCGGCACGGCTTCTTCGCTATCGCCCCCTGCCCCTACCGGTCCGCCAAACCGGGCCGCCAGTCCGGCGAGCTGCTGGTTCATGACACCATCGACAGCTTTCGCGATGACCGGAACTTCGTAACGCATGTGGCCGCCGACGACATATTCCCACAAAATGCGAGTGGTGCCATCCACCGGCTTCAGCGTGATCGTCAGGACGCCATCGGCAGGCTCCCCTTGCAAGGGCCCCAGCCCGCCCCGCATGCGAAGGACCTTGCGCGGAAAGGACTGGACCACGCTCATGTGGCGTACGCTGCCTTCCAGTCCGATCGCCCCGTCTTCCTCGCTGGCAGGAATACGCTCGCAGAAGCAGCCTCCGGCCTGCGGCTCCAACGTCATGTTAGAAGCATCGCCCGACCAGGTATGGGCATCGTTCCACCAGCCCCCGGGGGAGATGAGCGCCAGCCAGATCGCCTGCGTATCGGCCTCGACCACGACGCCGGCGCGCGTGGTGAAGCCGCTGTCCGATGCCTCGACGACCTCGGCATGGGCCGGCGCGGAAAGCGCGGCGACGGCCAGTGAAATTGCCGCCGGAAAATATTTGAATGTCATCGGTCCCATGACCTCCCTCTTCCCACCGGTTATCGCAAGCCGGCGGGACAAGGAAGGGCCTTAGGTAAGCAGCGCGTCGATCGCGTGGCTGACGTCCTCGATGGAGGCCATACCATCGACCCGTGCAACCAGGTCCTGCGCCTCGTAATGCGGCAGGATCGGCTGCGTCTTCGCGCGGTATTCCTGCATCCGCGTGCGAACCGTTTCCTCGTTATCGTCCGGGCGGCGCTTGAACTCGGTCGAACCGCACTGGTCGCACACGCCGTCCGTTTTCGGCGGGTTTGCCGTGTCGTGATAGAGCGTCCCGCATTCGGCGCAGGAGAACCGGCCCGTAATGCGTTCAACCAGAGCATCCTCGTCCACACCGAGCTCGATCACCCGCGTAAGGGATCGGCCATGCTTGGCGAGCAGACCGTCAAGCTGTTCAGCCTGTGCCTGCGTCCGCGGATAGCCGTCGAAGATCACGCCGGTTTCCGGCGCAAGCGCAGTCAGTTCCGCGTCGATCAGTTCCGATACGATGTCGTCCGACACCAACTCGCCGCGATCCATGACGACCTTCGCCTTCCGACCGACAGGCGTCTGGGCCTTGACCGCAGCGCGCAGCATGTCGCCGGTCGACAGCTGGCGCATGCCGTGATGTTCCACCATGCGATGCGCCTGCGTGCCCTTGCCAGCACCCGGAGGACCGAGAAGAATGATATTCACGCCTTAGAATCCCCCATCGAAACTGAATGACTGGCCAGCAACGGCATCGCTCAGCGCTTGCGACCCTTGAGCTTCGCCTTCTTGATCAGGTCACCATACTGGTGCGCCAGCAGATGCGACTGGACCTGGCTGATCGTATCCACAGTCACGTTGACCACGATGAGCAGGCTCGTTCCACCCAGGAACAGCGGAATGCCCGTCTGCGCGATCATGTATTCGGGAATGACACAGACCAGCGTCAGGTAGATCGCACCGACCACGGTGATACGCGTCAGGACGTAGTCGAGGTAGTCGGCAGTGCGCTTGCCGGGGCGGATGCCCGGAATGAAGCCGCCATTCTTCTTCAGGTTCTCGGCCGTTTCCTCAGGATTGAAGACAACGGCGGTGTAGAAGAACGCGAAGAAGATGATGCCGATGGCATACAGCGTCATGTAGATCGGCTGACCGTGCTGAAGGTACTGGTTCAGCATCACGATGAACCCGCCCGCAGTGCTGCCGGTATCGACGGAATTGCCGGCGAACTGGCTGATGGTCAGCGGCAGCAGAAGCAGTGAACTGGCGAAGATCGGCGGGATGACGCCTGCCGTGTTCAGTTTCAGGGGCAGGTGCGAACGGTCTGCCTGCATCATGCCGCGCTGCGTTGCACGCTTGGGATACTGGATCAGCAGGCGGCGCTGCGCGCGTTCCACGAAGCAGATGAACAGGATCAGCGCGACCACCATGATGATGAAGCCGACGATGATGAAGGCACTGATCGAACCCGTGCGGCCGCCTTCGAACATGTTGGCGGCAAAGGTCGGAAACTGCGCGACGATGCCGGCCATGATGATCAGGGAGACGCCGTTACCGATACCGCGCGCGGTGATCTGCTCACCCAGCCACAGCAGGAACATGGTCCCGCCAACGAGGCTGATGACGGCGCCGATCCGGAAGGTGAGACCAGGCTCGACCACCGCCTGCATTCCGCTCGCAGCACCGAAGGTTTCGAGGCCGGTCGCAAGGAAATACCCCTGGATCGCGGTCAGGAACACGGTGCCGTAGCGCGTGTACTGGTTGATCTTCTGGCGCCCGGTGGCGCCTTCCTTCTTCATCGCGGCGAGCGTGGGATGCAGGGCCGCGGCCATCTGCACCACGATCGAGGCGGTGATGTAGGGCATCACGCCGAGCGCGATGAGACTCATGCGCTCCAGGCTGCCGCCCGAGAAGGTGTTGAACAGGTCGAGGACCCCGCCCCGCGTCTGGTCGTACAGCGTGCTCAGAATCTGCGGATTGACACCCGGCAGCGGTACGAAGCTGAGGAAGCGGAACACGATCAGGGCGCCGAGCGTAAACCAGATGCGCTGGCGAAGCTCGGTGGCCTTGGAGAAATTGGCGAGACTCATATTGCTCGCGATATTGTCGGCGCGTGATGCCATCGGAACGTCTTGTATCCTGAACTATCGCCGGTCCCTCCCGGCCTTGCGGGACAGGACATAGGGAGCGGCGGGCCCGATGTCGAACCCGCCGCCCTCGATTTTGTCGATTATTTGGCTTTCTTGGACTTGTCCGCAGCCGTGCCGGTCTTCGTCTCGGCCTTGCTCGGCTTGGCCGAGGGAGTCTTCACCTCGACGACCTCGACACTGCCACCGGCCTTTTCGACCGCAGCGGTTGCGCCCTTGGACGCACCGGCGACGACCAGCTTGACCTTGGACGTGATCTCGCCCTTGCCCAGAAGGCGTACGCCGTCCTTGCCGCCACGGGCCAGGCCGGCAGCCTTCAGTGCCGCGTGATCGATATCCTTCTTGGCGTCGAGCTTCTTCGCGTCGATGAACTTCTGGATCATGCCCAGGTTCACTTCGGCGAAATCCTTGCCGAACGGGTTGTTGAACCCGCGCTTCGGCAGCCGCATGTGAAGCGGCATCTGGCCGCCTTCGAAGCCCTTGATCGCGACGCCCGAACGGCTCTTCTGGCCCTTCTGGCCGCGAGCCGCGGTCTTGCCCTTGCCAGAGCCGATACCGCGACCAACGCGGATACGGTTCTTGCGGGCACCGGGATTGTCACGGATATCGTTGAGTTTCATAGTCATGTCTGCACTCGCTTTCGCTTTTCTACGCGCTGGATGTTGCCATCCGGAAAGTGGTCAGGCCGCGCCTTTCGGGTGGAACCTGCCCATGGGGCAATTCGGCAATGTCTTCGGAAACGATGTTCGCACCGCAACCCTTGGGTATGCCGGAAAGTTCGGGCGCTTCCCTTAGCTGCTCGACTGCGGCAGCGAAAGCCCCTTGTTCATCGGGCGCCGCAACCCAGCGGGTCGCGTAAAAGCCCATGAGGGGCGCGCCCTGCTGCGTGTCGAGAGGAAAGTTTTCCCCCCGCAGCAGGACGCGCCATGTCGTCAATCGACGACCGCAACCATGTGCGGGAGCTTCGCGATCGCGCCGCGAACCTCGGGGGTGTCTTCAAGTTCGACAACCCGGTGCATCTTTCCGAGGCCGAGACCGACGAGGATCTTCTTCTGGCTCTCGGGACGACGGATCGGCGAACCGATCTGCTTGATCTTGATTTTCGCCATTGTGTCTTACTCCACCACGGCTTCGGCGTCGGCTTTCGCCTCGGCCTCGCTCGCACCGCCACGACCCAGCAGGTCGGCAACCTTCTTGCCCCGGCGCTGCGCCACCGATTTCGGCGACGTCTGGTCGGACAGCGCATCGAACGTTGCGCGGATCATGTTGTAGGGGTTGGACGTACCGACCGACTTGGTCACAACGTCCGCCACGCCCAGGCTCTCGAACACGGCACGCATCGGACCACCGGCGATGATGCCGGTACCCGGAGGTGCAGTGCGGATGGTCACCTTGCCGGCACCGAAACGGCCATTGCCGTCGTGATGCAGCGTGCGGCCTTCCTTCAGCGAGACGCGGATCATCTTCTTGCGCGCTGCTGCGGTTGCCTTGGTGATGGCCTCCGGAACTTCGCGGGCCTTGCCCTTACCGAAGCCGACGCGGCCCTGGCCGTCACCGACCACAACGAGAGCGGCGAAACCGAAGCGCTTACCGCCCTTCACCGTCTTCGAGACGCGGTTGATGTGGACCAGCTTTTCCGTGATGCCGTCATCCGGCTCGTCGCGGCCGCCGCGGCGGTTGTCACGGCCACCCCGGCCACCACGTCCGCCGCCACGATTGTCACGGCCACCGCCGCGGTTGTCGCGGCCGCCACGGGCATTTGCCTGCGTACGGGCATTGCCGTCGTCGCCCTGCGCCGGGCTCTGGTTGTCCGCCGCCTCGGAAGGCGTATCGGCGATCGCCGGTTCTTCCTTCTTCACTTCGGGACCACTTTCGGCCGAAGCAGCCTGTTCGATTTCAACCGGCTTCGTGTCTTCGCCCTTGGTTTCGGGCGTCTTGTTGTCGTCTGCCATGATCAGAACTCCAGCCCGCCTTCACGGGCGGCATCGGCCAGCGCTTTCACGCGGCCATGGAACAGGAACCCGCCGCGATCGAACACGACAGTGGTGACGCCGGCCTTCTTGGCGGCGGCAGCGATATCCTTGCCGACCGTCTTGGCGGCATCGATATTCGCACCCGAGCCCTTGCCACCGAGGGTGGAAGCAGCTGCGACCGTCTTGCCTTCGGCATCATCGATGATCTGGGCGTAGATGTGCTGGCCGGTACGGTGCACCGACAGGCGCGGCTTGTTGCCCGAACGCTTGCGGAGCGCGGTCCGGACGCGGCGGCGACGCCGTTCGAAAAGAGAAAGCTTTGCCATCTTACTTCTTCTTCCCTTCCTTGCGGAAGATGTATTCGCCCTGGTACTTGATACCCTTGCCCTTGTACGGCTCGGGCTTGCGCCACTGGCGGATGTTCGCGGCGAATTCGCCCACGGCCTGCTTGTCGATGCCCGAGACGATCACGGTCGTCTGGTCCGGCGTCTTGACCTCGAGGCCTTCCGGCACGGTCAGGTCGACGTCGTGGCTGTAGCCGAGCTGCAGCTTCAGCGTCTTGCCCTGTGCCTGCGCACGGTAGCCGACACCGCTGATTTCCAGCGTCTTGGTGAACCCTTCGGTCACGCCTTCGACGAGATTGGAGACCAGCGTGCGCTGCATGCCCCAGAAGGAGCGTGCCTGCTTCGTGTCATTGGCGGGATTGACCTGGATTTCCGAGTCTTCGATCTTGTAATCGATGAGGTCGGACATGCCCATGGACAGCGTGCCCTTGGGACCCTTCACGGTCAGCGTGTCGCCTTCGATCTTGGCCTCGACACCGCTGGGGATCGTGACGGCCTTCTTGCCGATGCGGCTCATCAGAACACCTCCGCCAGGACTTCGCCGCCGACATTCTCGGCCTGCGCTTCGTTGTCCGAAAGCACTCCGCGAGGGGTCGAGACGATGGTGATACCGAGGCCGTTGCGCACGGTCGGGAGATCTTTCGAACCCGAATAGACGCGGCGGCCCGGCTTGGAGACGCGGGCGACATGCTTGATGGCAGGTTCGCCTTCGAAATACTTCAGCTCGATGCGAAGCGCAGGGTGCTTGCCGCTCTCGTCTTCGGAATAGCCACGGATGTAGCCTTCGCGCTGAAGGACTTCGAGTACGTTCGCACGCAGCTTCGACGCAGGCGACAGGACGGAGTCCTTCTTCGCCTGCTGGCCGTTGCGGATACGGGTGAGCATATCACCCAGGGGATCGGTCATAGCCATATTCTAGATCCTCACCAGCTCGACTTGGTCAGGCCCGGAATCAGGCCCTTGTTGCCGAGGTTACGCAGTTCGATACGGTTGATGCCGAACTTGCGATAATAGCCGCGCGGGCGGCCGGTGGTGGAACAGCGGTTCCGGATACGCGTGGGATTCGCGTTACGGGGAATTTCCGCCATCTTGAGACGCGCCATCAGACGCTCGCTTTCGTCGAGCGACTTGTCGTCGGCAATTGCCTTCAACTTCTCGTACTTCGCAGCGTACTGCTTGACGAGCTTCTTGCGCTTCTCGTTCTTGTTGATGGAACTCAGTTTCGCCATTGGACTTAAGCTCTCTTCCTTACTTGTTGGTCAGGAGACGGCTCACGCCGCTTCCTTCTCTTCCGACTTTTCAGCCGGGAACGGGAAACCGAACAGCTTCAGAAGCTCGCGCGCTTCCTCGTCGGTCTTCGCCGTGGTGGTTACGATGATGTCCATGCCCCGGACGGTCTCGATCTTGTCGTACGAGATTTCGGGGAAGACGATCTGCTCCTTCATGCCCATGGCGTAATTGCCACGGCCGTCGAAGGAACGCGGGTTGAGGCCGCGGAAGTCACGGATACGGGGCATTGCCACCGTGACGAGGCGGTCGAGGAATTCGTACATGCGTTCACGGCGCAGGGTTACCTTCGCACCGATCGGCATGCCTTCGCGCAGCTTGAACTGTGCGATCGATTTCTTGGCCTTGGTGATGACCGGCTTCTGGCCGGCGATCAGGGCCATTTCCTCGGCCGCGACCTGGACCTTCTTCTTGTCCTGGCTCGCTTCGCCCACGCCCATGTTGAGCGTGATCTTTTCGAGCTTGGGCACTTCGAGACGGTTCTTGTAGCCGAACTTCTCGGTCATCGCCTTGACGATCTCGTCATCGTAGCGCGACTTCATGCGGGGCGTGTAATCAGCCATCGATCGTTTCTCCCGACTTCACGGCAATGCGGACCTTCTTGCCGTCCTTCTCTTCGAAGCGGACGCGGGTCGGCTTGCCATCCTTCGGATCGGCCACGGCCACCTTGGCGAGGAACATCGGCGCCTCGACGCGGTCGATGCCACCCTGCGGATTGGCCTGGCTGGGCTTGCGGTGGCGTGAGATCATGTTGACCCCTTCCACGACGACCTTGCCATCCTTCGGCAGGACCTTCGTGACGGTGCCGGTCTTGCCCTTGTCCTTGCCGGACAGGACGACGACGCTGTCACCCTTCTTGATGCGTGCGGATGCCATTACAGAACCTCCGGAGCGAGCGAGATGATCTTCATGAAGCCGCGGCCGCGCAGTTCGCGAACCACCGGGCCGAAGATACGGGTGCCGATCGGTTCCTCGCTCTTGTTGACGAGGACAGCGGCGTTGCTGTCGAAGCGGATCACGCTGCCATCGGGGCGGCGAACATCCTTCTTCGTGCGCACGATGACGGCGCGGTGAACGTCGCCCTTCTTCACTTTCGCGCGCGGCTGGGCTTCCTTCACGGAAACCACGATCACGTCGCCGACGGAGGCAAACCGACGCTTCGACCCGCCCAGCACCTTGATGCACTGGACGCGCTTCGCGCCGCTATTGTCCGCGACTTCGAGATTGGATTGCATCTGGATCATTGATCCGGTTCCTTCTCATTGGCTTGCCGGGACGGCCCCGCTTGCGGCGGGCGCCCGGCAGTTCCACTCAAATCAGCTGTCGGCTTCCGCTTTCGCGTCAGTCGTGTCTTCCTTGGGCGCGTCCGCAGGCTTTTCGGCCTTCGTCGGCTTCGCCGCAGCGACGTCGAGGTCGGCTTCCACCGCCTGCGTACCGCCAGCGGTCACCCGGTCCTTGACGAGCCAGGACTTGGTCTTGGAGATCGGCTTGGTCTCCTCGATCCGGACCACGTCGCCCAGGCTGTATTCGTTGTTTTCGTCGTGCGCGTGATACTTCTTCGAACGGCGAATGATCTTCGCGTAAAGCGGGTGCTTCACCTTGCGTTCGACCAGCACGGTCACGGTCTTGTCGGTCTTGTCGGAGGTGACAGTCCCGATCAGGATACGTTTCGGCATTGTCTACTCCTCAAGCCTTCTCTGCGGAAGCGGCCTTCGCACGCTCGGTCTGCAGAGTCTTGATCTTGGCGATGGTGCGGCGAACTTCGCGAACCCGGGCCGGAGCCTCGAGCTGGTTGGTTGCCGACTGGAAGCGCAGGTTGAACGCTTCACGCTTCAGTTCGACGAGCTCTTCCGAAAGCTGGTCGTCGCTCTTCTGGCGCAGATCTTCGATCTTGCTCATTATTCGCCTCCGAGGTGCGAGGTGTCGCCGAGACGGGCAACGACCTTCGTCTTGACCGGCAGCTTCATGGCAGCGCGGCTGAAGGCTTCAGCAGCGATCTGGCCCGAAACACCGTCCAGTTCGAACAGGATGCGGCCCGGCTTCACGCGTGCTGCCCAGTATTCGACGGAGCCCTTGCCCTTACCCTGACGGACTTCGGCAGGCTTCTTGGACACGGGCACATCGGGGAAGACGCGGATCCAGAGACGGCCCTGGCGCTTCATGTGACGGGTGATGGCACGACGCGCGGCTTCGATCTGGCGAGCGGTGATACGCTCCGGCTCGAGAGCCTTCAGACCGTAGGAGCCGAAATTAAGTGCGGTGCCACCCTTGGCGTCGCCCTTGATCCGGCCCTTGAAAGCCTTGCGGTACTTGGTTTTCTTCGGTTGCAGCATGGTTCTTTCCTATGTCCTGCAATCAGCGAGCCGGGCGCACGCCGGACGTCTGCGATTCCATCATCAGACGGTCCTGCGCGGTCGGGTCATGGCCGAGGATCTCGCCCTTGAAGACCCACACCTTGATCCCGATGATGCCGTAAGCGGTCAGAGCCTCGGTCTCAGCGTAATCGATGTTGGCGCGCAGCGTGTGCAGCGGCACGCGGCCTTCGCGGTACTGTTCGACGCGGGCGATTTCGGCACCGCCGAGGCGGCCGCCGCACACGATCTTGATGCCTTCGGCACCAAGGCGCATGGCCGACTGCATGGCGCGCTTCATCGCGCGGCGGAATGCGACGCGGCGGATGAGCTGGTCTGCAATGCCCTGGGCGACGAGCTTCGCATCGACTTCCGGCTTGCGGATCTCGACGATGTTCAGCTTCACTTCGCTGGCGGTCATCGTGGACAGCTTCTGGCGAAGCTTCTCGATGTCCGCGCCCTTCTTGCCGATGATGACACCGGGACGGGCGGCATAGATCGAAACGCGGCAGAGCTTTGCCGGACGCTCGATCACGACCTTGGAAATCGCAGCCTGCGGCAGCGACTTCACGATGTGCTTGCGGATGTCGATGTCTTCCTTGAGCAGCTGCGCGTAGTCACGCCCTTCGGCGTACCAGCGGCTGTCCCAGGTGCGGTTGATCTGCAGGCGCAGACCGATCGGATTGCTCTTCTGGCCCATCTTACGCCTCTTCCTGCTCGCGCACCACGATCCGCAGCCGGCTGAACGGCTTCAGGATGCGGGTGCTCTTGCCACGACCGCGGGTATGGAACCGCTTCATGGTGATCGACTTGCCCACGCTCGCTTCGGCGACGACGAGAGCGTCGACGTCGAGATCGTGGTTGTTTTCCGCATTGGCCACGGCCGATGCCAGGACCTTGGTCGCATCGCGCGCCATGGCCTTCTTGGAGAACGCCAAGATGTTCAGCGCTTCCTCGACCTTCTTGCCGCGGATCAGTTCGGCGACGAGATTCAACTTCTGCGCGGAACCACGAATGGTGGTGCCGACTGCGAGAGCCTCGTTCTCGCCGACGCGGCGCGGGGATTTTGCCTTGCCCATTATCGCTTGCCCTTCTTGTCGGCGGCGTGGCCGGGGAACGTGCGCGTCGGCGCGAATTCACCAAGCTTGTGGCCTACCATCTCTTCCGAAACGGAGACGGGGATGAACTTGTGACCGTTGTAGACGTTGAACGTCAGACCAACGAACTGCGGCAGAATTGTGCTGCGGCGCGACCAGGTCTTAATCGGTTTCGCATTGCTTTGATCCTGTGCGTCCTCAGCCTTTTTCAGAAGGCTAAGCTCGACGAACGGACCTTTCCAGACGGAACGAGCCATGTCCGTTACCTCTTCTTCTTGGCGTGACGCGAACGGATAATCATCTTGTCCGTCTGCTTGTTCTTGCGAGTGCGGGCACCCTTGGTCGGCTTGCCCCACGGGGTCACCGGATGGCGACCGCCGCTGGTCCGGCCTTCACCACCACCGTGGGGGTGATCGACCGGGTTCTTCGCGACACCGCGGGTCAGCGGACGCTTGCCCTTCCAGCGGGTACGACCGGCCTTGCCGAAGTTCTGGTTCTGGTTGTCGGGGTTCGAGACCGCGCCAACCGTGCCCATGCAGTCCGCACGCAGGTAACGCTGCTCGCCCGAGTTCAGACGAACGATGACCATGCCGCGGTCACGGCCGACCAGCTGGACATAGGCGCCTGCCGAACGGGCGATCTGACCGCCCTTGCCCGGCTTCATCTCCACATTGTGACAGATCGTGCCGACCGGCATCTGGCCCAGAAGCATGGCGTTGCCAGGCTTCGTGTCGGTCTTCTCGCCGGCAACGACCTTGTCGCCGACGTCGAGACGCTGCGGTGCGATGATGTACGCCTGCTCGCCGTCTTCATACTTCACGAGGGCGATGAAGGCCGTGCGGTTGGGATCGTATTCGATCCGCTCCACGGTGCCTTCCATGTCCCACTTGCGACGCTTGAAATCGATGAAGCGGTACTTCTGCTTGTGACCGCCACCGATGCCGCGCGAGGTCACGTGGCCCTTGTTGTTGCGGCCGCCCGTCTTGCGCTTGCCTTCCGTAAGCGACTTGACCGGCTTGCCCTTGTAGAGGCCCGTCTTGTCGACAAGGATCAGGCCGCGGCGCGCGGGGCTTGTCGGTTTGTAGTTCTTGAGTGCCATGGTTCTCGTGTCCCTCAGATACCGCTGGTGACGTCGATCGAGTCACCTTCGGCCAGCGTGACGATGGCCTTCTTCATGTCGGTGCGCTTGTAGGGCTTACCCTTCCAGCGCTTCGTCTTGCCCTTCTGGACAAGCGTGTTCACATTCGTGACCTTCACGTCGAAGAGGGCCTCGACCGCTTCCTTGATCTGCGGCTTGGTCGCGTCATTCGCCACCTTGAAGACAACGCCGTTGTGCTCGGAGAGCAGGGTCGACTTCTCGGTAATGTGAGGGGCAAGCACCACGTCGTAGTGACGGGCCTGGATTTCCTGCTTTTTAGCCATTGAAACGGGCCTCCAGCTTTTCGACCGCGTCCTTGGTGAGGACCAGCGTGTCGTGCTTCAGGATGTCGTAGACATTGGCGCCCATGGCCGGCAGCACGTTGATGCCCGGCAGGTTGCCTGCAGCCTTCGAGAAACCGTCATTGACGCTGTCGCCGTCGATGAAGAGCACCTTGCCACTGAAGCCGGCCTTCTCGAAGTGACCGGCGAGGGCCTTCGTCTTGGCGTCCTTCAGCTCGAGCGTGTCGACGACGACGAGACCGTCCTTCGCCTTGCTCGAAAGGGCCATCTTCAGGCCGAGCGAACGGACCTTCTTGTTGAGCGACTGGTTGAAATCGCGCTTGCGGGCGCCATGCGCCTTACCACCGCCGATGAAGATCGGGGCAGCACGGTCACCGTGACGGGCCCGGCCGCCGCCCTTCTGGGCGCCGAACTTCGCACCGGTACGGGCGACGTCGGAACGCTCGCGCGTGGGACGTGCGGTACCGCGACGGTTTTCCAGCTGCCACGTCACGACGCGGTGCAGGATGTCTGCGCGCGGCTCGACACCGAAAACGTCATCGCTCAGCTCGATGTCGCCCGACGCCTTGCCGTCTAGTTTCTGGACCTTGACCTTCACGATCAGGACTCCTTGCTTTCACCGGCGTCCTTGTCGACGCTCGGCGTGGTGCTGTTGTCTTCGGCTGCGCCGGTTTCGGCATCGGCACCAGCATCCTGCTGTGCCATCAGCTTTTCCTGCGTTTCCGCATCGACGGCGGTGCCGACTTCCTGCTCGGCTTCGCTGGCGATCAGGCCGGGATCGACTTCTTCCGAAGCGAACTCTTCCTGGTTGCGATACATCACGCCGGGGAACGGCAGTTCGCCGTGCTTGGCCTTGACCGCATCGCGGACCATCATCCAGCTGTTCTTGGCGCCGGGGACGGAACCGCGCACGAACAGCAGGCCACGCTCGGCGTCCGTGCGGACGATCTCGAGGTTCTGCTGCGTGCGCTGACGGTCGCCCATGTGGCCGGCCATCTTCTTGCCCTTGAACACGCGGCCAGGATCCTGGCGGTTACCCGTCGAACCGTGCGAGCGGTGCGAGATGGAAACGCCGTGCGTCGCACGCAGACCACCGAAGCCCCAACGCTTCATGGCACCGGCAAAGCCCTTGCCCTGCGTGTGCCCGGTCACGTCGACCTTCTGGCCGGCGACGAAGTGATCCGCGCTGATACGGGCACCGACGGGGAGAAGACCCTCGTCACTGTCGAGGCGGAATTCTGCGACCTTCATCTTGAGGCCGACTTCGGCCTTGCCGAAGGCTTCACGCTGCGGCTTGGCAACGTTCTTCTGCTTGGCTTCGCCAGCGCCGACCTGAAGCGCGGAATAACCGTCGCGTTCGGCCGTGCGGTGAGCGGTCACCTGGCAGTTTTCCAGCGCCAGGACGGTGACGGGCACGTGCCGGCCATCCTCCTGGAACAGGCGGGTCATCCCGACTTTCTTAGCGATCACGCCAGTGCGCATCGTCATAACTCCTACACAGAGGCACAGCGGAACCATTTCCACAGTGCGTGCCAGCCCGAATTGTAACTATACGTCGCCCCGTCCGGGCTGATTGCTCTTCCGGAAGGTCCGGTCGAGCGAGACGGGGGACGCAGACCCGGGTGTATGTCCTCGCGAACAGATCCCGGCGGTATCCCTATGTCTTGCCTGCACTGTCCGTGCGGGCGGAGCCATAAGAGCTCCTGAAACCTCGGTCCGTTTTTGCGGTCACGACCGAATGACCGGAGACAATCAAGCGAGCTTGATTTCCACGTTCACGCCAGCGGCAAGATCAAGCTTCATCAGCGCATCGACCGTCTGGGCGTTCGGCTGCACGATGTCGAGCAGCCGCTTGTAGGTGCGCACCTCGAACTGCTCGCGCGACTTCTTGTCGATGTGCGGGCCGCGGTTCACGGTGAACTTCTCGATACGCGTCGGCATGGGAATGGGACCACGAATAAGCGCACCCGTGCGGCGTGCGGTTTCCGCAATTTCGCCAGTTGCCTGGTCGAGAACGCGATGATCAAACGCCTTGAGGCGAATACGAATATTCTGAGCTTCCATTACCTACACCGATGCGAAAGAGCCAAGCGGCCTGTTCCCAAACCGCCAAAAAAGAAAGGCCCGCCCCGCGTCTCTCCGGTTTCCCGAAGGCGGGCGGCCTTCCCAAAATCTCGTCATGACAGGGACGAATCCCCGTCGGTTGCGGCGCGTATACGGAGGACACGGGATTCTGGCAACCCCCGTCTTCCGTCATTTTGCACCTGGAGCGCCAGCAACGCGGCGGACTGTGCCCGTTCGTCGCCAGCTCCCATAAAAAGGGCCCGGCCCCCGCAATGGGGAACCGGGCCCGATTTATCCGCGCACCCCCGCCCGCAGGCGGAAGGCGCAAGGGATTACTTGGTGATCTTCGAGACGACGCCCGAGCCAACCGTGCGGCCACCTTCGCGGATTGCGAAGCGCAGGCCTTCGTCCATGGCGATCGGAGCGATCAGCTTGACGTCGATCGTCACGTTGTCGCCCGGCATCACCATTTCGGTGCCTTCGGGAAGGATCACTTCACCGGTGACGTCCGTGGTGCGGAAGTAGAACTGCGGACGGTAGTTCGCGAAGAACGGCGTGTGACGGCCACCTTCATCCTTCGAAAGGACGTAGACTTCTGCGCTGAATTCCGTGTGCGGGTTGACCGAACCGGGCTTCGCGAGGACCTGGCCACGCTCGACGTCTTCACGGCCGACACCGCGGATCAGGGCACCGATGTTGTCGCCGGCTTCACCCGAATCGAGCAGCTTGCGGAACATTTCGACGCCGGTCACGGTCGTCTTGGTGGTATCCTTGATGCCGACGATTTCGACTTCGTCGCCAACGTTCACGACGCCGGTTTCGACACGGCCGGTGACAACCGTACCACGACCCGAGATCGAGAACACGTCTTCGATCGGC
This sequence comes from Erythrobacteraceae bacterium WH01K, assembly GCA_027941995.1. NCBI lineage: Bacteria > Pseudomonadati > Pseudomonadota > Alphaproteobacteria > Sphingomonadales > Erythrobacteraceae > Erythrobacteraceae bacterium WH01K. The sequence continues at coordinate 2,223,274 of CP115966.1, forward strand.
ATCAGGAAGTCCTGGTCGACCGGACGCTCCGGCTGCGGGATGTACTCGTCGACGGCAGCCATCAGTTCCTTGATGGACTTTTCGCCGATTTCCTCGTCGCGACCTTCCAGAGCAGCAAGGGCCGAACCCTTGATGATCGGAATGTTGTCGCCGTCGAAGTCGTAGTCGCTCAGCAGCTCGCGAACTTCCAGTTCGACCAGCTCGAGCAGTTCTTCGTCATCGACCTGGTCGACCTTGTTCAGGTAGACGACCAGCGCCGGAACGCCGACCTGGCGAGCGAGCAGGATGTGCTCACGCGTCTGCGGCATGGGGCCGTCAGCTGCGTTCACGACCAGGATAGCGCCGTCCATCTGGGCAGCACCGGTGATCATGTTCTTCACGTAGTCGGCGTGGCCCGGGCAATCGACGTGCGCGTAGTGACGGTTGTCCGTCTCGTACTCGACGTGTGCGGTCGAGATGGTGATGCCGCGCTCACGCTCTTCGGGAGCCTTGTCGATGTTGGCGAAATCCACGGCCGAACCCATCACCTTGGTGATAGCTGCGGTCAGCGTGGTCTTGCCGTGGTCGACGTGGCCGATGGTGCCGACGTTGCAGTGCGGCTTGTTACGCTCGAATTTTTCCTTCGCCATTTTCTCAATACCTCTGTCTGAAAATACTATTCTTCGGGAGAATGGACGGCACCCGAGAAATCAGGCGCCGCCCCTAGCTGTCTTGCCTCGCTTAGGCAAGCTTCTCCTTGACTTCCTGTGCGACGCTGGCCGGAACCTCGTCATAGTGGCTGAACTGCATCGTGTACTGTGCACGCCCCTGGGTGAAGGAACGCAACTCGTTCACGTAGCCGAACATGTTGGCCAGCGGGACGAAAGCCTCGACCGCCTGCGCATTACCGCGGCTGTCGGTGCCTTGGATCTGCCCGCGTCGCGAGTTCAGATCGCCGATCACGTCACCCAGATAGTCTTCCGGGGTCACGACTTCCACCTTCATCACCGGCTCCAGCAGTTTGATGCCGGATTTCTGCGCCGCTTCGCGCATGGCGCCGCGACCGGTGATTTCGAAGGCCACCGTGCTCGAGTCGACGTCATGATACTTGCCGTCGATCAGGCGGATGGTGAAGTCGATGATCGGGAAGCCGACAAGATAGCCGCTTTCGGCCTGTTCGCGCATGCCCTTCTCTACAGACGGGATGTATTCGCGCGGAATGTTACCGCCCTTGATCTCGTCTTCGAAAATGACGCCCTGGCCACGCTCGCCCGGCGAGACGACGACCTTGGCTTCACCGAACTGACCCGAACCACCCGACTGTTTCTTGTGGGTGTAGGTCACTTCGACTTCGCGGCTCAGCGATTCGCGGTAGGCCACCTGCGGCGCACCGACATTCGCCTCGACCTTGAACTCGCGCTTCATGCGATCGACCAGGATGTCGAGGTGAAGCTCGCCCATGCCCTTGATGATCGTCTGGCCGCTTTCGTGGTCGGTCGTGACGCGGAAGGACGGATCCTCGGCAGCCAGGCGGTTGAGAGCGACGCCCATCTTTTCCTGGTCGGCCTTGGTCTTGGGCTCCACCGACAGCTCGATGACCGGCTCGGGAAATTCCATCCGCTCGAGGATGATCGGCGCGCTCGAAGCGCACAGGGTGTCCCCGGTGGTGGTTTCCTTGAGACCGGCGATCGCGACGATGTCGCCTGCAAACGCTTCCTCGATGTCCTCGCGGTTGTTGGAATGCATCAGCAGCATGCGGCCGATCTTTTCCTTCTTGTCCTTCACGCTGTTCAGGACAGAGCCCTTCTCAAGCTTGCCCGAATAGATGCGGGTGAAGGTCAGCGAACCGACGAACGGGTCGTTCATGATCTTGAACGCCAGTGCGGAGAACGGGGCCTCGTCGCTGGACGGACGCTCGTCTTCCTCGTCGCTGTCGGGCTTCACACCCTTAATGGCGGGGACGTCGAGCGGCGACGGCATGTAGTCGACCACGGCGTCGAGCAAGGGCTGGACGCCTTTGTTCTTGAACGCGGAGCCGCACAGTACCGGGACGAAGGCGCGTTCCATCGTGCCCTTGCGAATCAGCTTCTTCAGCGTTGCAGCATCGGGAGCTTCGCCGCTTTCGAGATAGGCTTCCATCGCGTCGTCGTCCTGCTCGACAGCAGTCTCGACCAGCGTTTCACGATATTCGGCAGCCTTGTCCTTCAGGTCGTCGGGAATTTCGACGAACTTGTACTCGGCACCCAGGCCGTCGTTTTCCCAGACGATGCCGCGCATGTTCACGAGGTCGACGACACCGCGAAGATCGCTTTCCGCGCCGATCGGGAGATACAGCACCAGCGGCGTCGCGCCGAGGCGGTCGATGATGGACTGCACGCAGTAATAGAAATCGGCACCCGTGCGGTCGAGCTTGTTGATGAAGCACATGCGGGGGACGCCGTATTTGTCGGCCTGGCGCCATACGGTTTCGGACTGCGGTTCGACCCCGGCGACGCCGTCGAACACGGCAACCGCACCGTCGAGCACGCGAAGCGAGCGCTCGACTTCGATGGTGAAGTCGACGTGGCCGGGCGTGTCGATGATGTTGATGCGGTGCTTGGGCGAGCCATCGCGAAGCGCCTTGGGATCGCCCATCGCGTCCATGGAGGAATCTTCCGCCTGCCAGAACGTGGTCGTCGCAGCCGACGTGATGGTGATGCCGCGTTCCTGCTCCTGCTCCATCCAATCCATCGTGGCGGCGCCGTCATGGACTTCGCCGATCTTGTAGGACTTGCCGGTGTAGTAGAGGATGCGTTCGGTCGTGGTCGTCTTGCCGGCATCGATGTGCGCCATGATGCCGATGTTACGATAGCGCTCCAGCGGATAATCGCGGGCCATAATCTCTTCCTCGGGTCGGTGGGGAGCCGCACCTGCTGCGGCCGTCAATCCCACATATAGTTACGTATGTGACAGCTTGAAGGCCGGAGCATGTCGCCCCGGCCCGCAAGTTAAACGCCTTACCAGCGCCGCCCTACCAGCGGTAGTGGCTGAAGGCGCGGTTGGCGTCGGCCATGCGGTGCGTGTCTTCCCGCTTCTTCACCGCGTTGCCGCGATTGTTGGCCGCATCCATCAGCTCGCCCGACAGGCGTGCCGACATGGTGGTTTCCGGACGGCCGCGGGCCGCACCGATCAGCCAGCGGATGGCGAGAGCCTGGGCGCGCTCGGGGCGAACCTCGACCGGCACCTGGTAGGTCGCACCACCGACACGGCGGCTGCGGACCTCGACCTGCGGCTTGATGTTGTTCAGCGCATCGTGGAACATCTGCACCGGATCGGCCTTGGCCTTGGCCTCGACCGTATCGAGCGCGGAATAGACGATGCCTTCCGCAGTGGACTTCTTACCGTCGAGCATGAGGTTGTTCATGAACTTCGACAGGACCTGATCGCCGAACTTGGGATCGGGCAGGATGACGCGCTTCTCTGGGCGACGACGACGTGACATATTCTTAACTCCTTCGGAGTGGCCGCTCACCTCCGTGAGCGTCCTGCGGCTCCAGCCCTCTCCCCCGCCCTTCCACCCGGATATTACCCATATGGGCAGAAGGGCGGAGGAGAGGCCTGGACCCGCGTTGAACTCTTGGCCCGGCTCCGGATCGCTGCCCCTCCCGACCACCCTTGCGGATAATGCCTTGGGTGGTCGGGAGGGGGAGCGGGCCGGTGCCGTAGCCCTCGGCGCACGCCGAGGGCGCACCGAACTACTTGGGCCGCTTGGCGCCGTACTTCGAGCGGGACTGCTTGCGGTCCTTGACGCCCTGCGTATCCAGCACGCCGCGAAGGACGTGGTAGCGAACGCCGGGAAGGTCGCGAACACGGCCGCCGCGGATGAGCACGACGGAGTGCTCCTGCAGGTTGTGGCCTTCGCCCGGAATGTACGAAATGACTTCGCGCTGGTTGGTCAGGCGAACCTTGGCAACCTTACGCAGAGCCGAGTTCGGCTTCTTCGGGGTCGTCGTGTAGACGCGGGTGCAAACGCCGCGCTTCTGCGGGTTCGCTTCCATGGCAGGGACCTTGGACTTGGTCTTCTGCGGAACGCGGCCCTTGCGGACCAGCTGGTTGATCGTCGGCATAGATGTCTTTCTCTTCACCTTGTTTTCCGACCCGGCGATTTGCCGGATCGGGTCACCTCATCCGGGCGGAAAAGCGCAAGCGACTTTTCCTGATGAGGTTCCGGCCAAAGCCATACGCGAAACGCAGGACCGAGGCCGATTTCTGGCGGCGACTAGCGGGTTCGTTAGGATGGAGGCTGCCGGGTTCGTGCAAGATGCCGCCACCCCGGGAGTCGGAGACCTGCAAGGCAGGCCTGATCCGGGGTCCGGCTGACAGGAACGCCGCGCCTGTTGCGCGTCACCCTGCCACCAGCACGAGCCTGAAACGCTCCACCCGAACGGCCCGCACGGCCACCGGGTTACTCTGACGGCTGCCCCGAGCGATCCGGAAGGTTCGCTGCAATAGAAAAGAGCCTGGCCGCTGCTGCGACAGGCCCCCGGGACATGACCGGCAATGTTCAGCTCTATCTGACCGGCGTAGGATACGCGCGAAGCGATTCCTTCACCGGATAGCGGCGCACATAGTGAAAAAGGGGGGATGGGTCAAGGTGAGGGTCGACATGGGCCTCACAACGAAATGTGCCGAGGCTCATCCCCAGCGAAATTTGACAGCTCTTCTAGTAGATCGATAATTGCCCCAATCAGCGTCATCAAGTCCTCGGTGGGTTCAGCAATCCGGCGAAGTTTGTCGATAATCGGGTTAGCAAGTTCCTGATCCAATTCGTTAATCACTTGCTCAGCTAACTCGGAAGCTATCCAGCCTGTCGCCCCGATTGGCAGCGCCATCAAGCCATTCTCCCTAGCAATTTTGAATTCCTCGATCATCCCGGTGGCATTGCGAATTTCACCATCAACGTTCTTATTTCCAAATAGAAACAAGGCGATGCCGGCCCTTTGAATCATATCATTGCGATAGTCTCTCCACATTTGCTCCCGCTCAAGTCCGTCCTGAAAGAGCTGTGGGAACGGCCGGATAATTATGTCGTCGTCGAGCTTCTTTTTAGGATCTCGGGATATCTCTACTATCGCGCCACTTACGAGAGCACTTCCAGTCCCCACTCCCAACCCGGTGACTATTCTGAAGCCCCGCTGTGCGAGCAAAGTGCCCAAATGACCCATGAACTCTGTGACCGCGGCTTCACCCCAAGGCTCGAAACTAGCTGCGGAGGTAGACACGAAAACGTTTTTCGCGACATGTCGACCGTAAAGCGACCTAATTATTTTGTCGATTTCTGAATATTCGTCGATCATAACGGGATTGATGTTGAAACGTCGAAGATCTTCGAGAACCAGTTCCTGTTTGACGCGCGCATACTGATATTCGTCGGCGCTATCATAGTCCGCCTTATCTACAGTTTTGAATATCGCATAATGCGGGCGCTGGTTTTCCCTAAGCCTTATCCTAACGTGGCTCAGAACACGCTCTAAATTCGGATCCGTAAAGCTAAAACCAATGAACAGAAAAGTTTTCGAAATCAGGTCGCCAGAAAGTGCGTTTAGAAATGTATCCCTCTCCCTAGGATACTCCTCGTAATCATCACGGGTTAGCACCGCTTTTCCTGGATGATCTATGTCCCCGTGCATCTTAAATACCGTCAAATCTCTGCGCGGCTTTGTGTGAGCCATCTGGCTCACCTCATATTTAATATCGACGATCTTCCCTTCCAGCTCGCCCGCCCGCTCAATCAATTTATCATAGTTGGTAGTCCACCAAGTCGAAATTGGCAGGCGCATCAATAGCCGGTGATTTCCCGTCGGCAATCTTTCAGAAGGAAACTCTTCCAATACGGCACGAGTCAAATGACCACGATTATTGCCGTGCCGATTAACGTGATATTGAGCTACGGCAACAAGGTCGGCCTCTTTCTTTGAATCAAGATCAAGGTCGTTAGCTATGTCGGATAGCAGATCCGACCAATTAACAAATCCCGCCGCACACGAGAATCCAGCTCCAGCAAAGACCGCAGCGTTGCCAGCCTCAACCTCTTTCGAGAAGTTTTCGAGGAAACGTTCTCGCTTCAATTCAATTTTCCCCTCTGATTTTAATTGCTTCTTCAATCCAATCCTCGATGTTATCGGCTATGGATTTGTATACTTCTTTGCTGGTTGAACCGGAGGGATTGTAAATTTTCGCTACCGAAGAAAGCTTCTTTCCCGAAGACGTCAATGAAACTTCATCAAGCGGATTCGATCCGAAAGACCCTGCTTTGCCATCACTGTCTAGCAGCTTGTGAATCCTGATCGCTACGACACCTTTGTTTTTATTCCATCCCTTCGAAATTTCTTTCTGAACCCACTTCCTCTCGGATGTCTGCGAACCGACTAGAACGACTACGCAGGATTTCCCTGTCATGTTCTCGTCGATCCATTTCTCGATAGCCGCAGCCCCCTCCTGTTTGATTTCCTCCCACTTATTCTTGTTACAGAAAGACTGACCATCGATTGATCCGATGTTGCGGACCGTCTGAGTCCGCCAGTAATCGTTGTCGAAATGGAAACTGAAAAAAACATTACGCGCCATCACAGGACTCCTCTGTTGTTGAAGGAACATATGGAGACCGATCCTTCAATCGCAAGACAAAGTTTTCCAGTTTTTATCACCAGATCGGACCCAATTCTGGCTCAGTGGTATTACCCCGACTAGGATACATTATTTTTCCGTAGTTTTCTATCTTCGCCCCTCAAACGCCGGGCGCGACACATCCGCGTCGCTTGGCTTCGCCTGCGGCTCGAATGAAGCACCAGCCAGAAACCATTTTCCTACATCGCGGGAATGTGCATTCTAGGGCGGGCCATGAGTTCAGACCGCCCCACCCCCACCCGCGATTCCTTGTCTGAAGTGTCTGCCGAGGACCGTAGCGCCTCGCACAGACCTTCGACTCCACGCGATCACGCTCCCACTGCGGTGCAGACCATGTGCCTCCGGCAGACGCCCCGCCAGGCCACGTCCGCCGCCGCGCATGTTGCGGCCGAGCCGCAAGGTGACGATCCGCTGCTCGGCTTTGCGCCCTATCTCCATGCGGCGCCGCGCTCCAATTCCATTACGCCGGAGCGGCAGCGGCGCTTCATCGCCACGCTGGCCGCGACCGGGGTCGTCTCCACCGCCGCGCGCGCCATCGGGAAATCGATGGAGGCGCTTTACAAGCTGCGCGCGAAACCGGGGGCGGAGGGGTTTGCCGCTGCCTGGGACGAGGCGCTAAAGCGCGGGGTGCAGCGGCTGGAGGACATTGCGATGGAGCGCACCGCCATCGGCACGCCCACGCCCATCGTTTCGGGCGGGAAACTGCTCGGCACGTGGGACAAGCCGGACAACCACCTGCTGCGCTTCCTCCTGCAGAACCGCCGCCCGGATACCTATGGCGCTCGAAACGGGAGTGGGGGCGGGAGCAGCCCTGCCCGGCCCACGCGGATGACGCGCGACGAGGCCATTGCAGCGGACAGGCGCTCCGACGAAATGCTGGACGAAATCGACCGCAAGCTCGATGCGATGCGGCGGCGCTGGCTGGAGGCGCGCTGGGCAGCGCGGGCCGAGGCACGCGCCGCGGCGCGGGCCGATCGCCTCAGCCAGATGGCGCCGATGTGCGATGCCATCGCCCGCGCGCCCGTCGCCTCCATGCCGGCGGGCGATCTGGCGGCGTCACCCTGCCAGGTGCTGGACTAGCGCCTTCACCTTCTTCTGGCGCCATTGCGGCGTGGGGGCGACCAGCCAGTAGGCGCGGCGGCCCTCGTCCGGGCCTTCCAGCGCCTCCAGCTTGCCGGCCTCCAGCGCCTCTTCCACCAGCAAATATGGCAGCACGGCCTTGCCCAGCCCTGCCACCGCGCTCGACAGCGCCTGCCCGGCATTGCCGACCTGCACCGTGGCGGCCGCGCCATCGGGCAGCGGGGCGCCGGGCCAGTCGATCCATTCTTCCGTCTTGCTGCCGGGGGCAGCGACGACCACGCGGCGCGCGGGCGCCAGTTCCACGCCCTCCAGCTCGCCCGGCCCGTCGACCAGCCGGATCGCCACGTCCAGATTGGCCTCGGTAAAGTCGGCGTCCTCGTTCTCGACCAGCTGGTAATGGATGCCGGGATTGGCGCTGCGGAAGGCCGCCAGCCGGGGCGCGAGCCACTGGGCGTAGAATTCGCGGGGCGCGGCGATGGTGTAGCGATCGCTCGCCTGCCCCGCCTGCATCGCCTGCACGCTCTCCTCGAACTTCAGGAACCCCTCGCGCAGGGAATCGAGACCGGCACAGCCTTCCTCCGTCAGTTTCAGCCCCTTGGACGTGCGGCGGAACAGGACGGTGCCGAGGTGATCCTCCAGCGCGCGGATCTGCTGGCCCACGGCGGCAGGCGTCACCGCCAGCTCGTCCGCCGCGCGGGTGAAGCTGAGGTGCCGGGCGGCAGCGTCGAACACGCGCAGGGCGTTGAGGGGGAGATGGGTGCGCTTCATGGCGGCCGATTTAGGCGCGCGCGCAAGGCACGGCAAGCCGTCCGCTCATCGCACGCAAGGGGCGTGAAGTCGCAAATATAGAAAACACCTCAAACCTGTACCGCCGCTCCCGCGACCGTACTGTATTACGGTTCCATAAGAAACAAGAAACCGAGTCGCAAGGAGTATGCTTACTGTTCAGTTAACCAAAGGAGAATGACATGGGTTCCCGTACACATCACGGCATGATGACGCTTGCAGGAATGCAGCGTTACTGTAGCAGCAACTATCAGGGCGGCGGAAGAGAGGACCGTTTCGGGCGCATGTTCCCTGATCTGTCCCCCGGCTATGTCGGGCAGGCCAGCCTGTCTGCCGTCGGCAGGCCGGGCGGGCCGATGGATTCGGGCAGCGCGAAGAAGAAAACCGCATCCGTCCCTGTCGGCATGATCTTCTTCGGCCAGTTCCTCGACCACGACATCACGCTGGATGCGACGACCAGCTTCCGCCAGGTGGTGAATGATGCAGAGGAAATTCCGAATATCCGCACGCCCACGCTGGACCTCGATTGCGTGTACGGCCTGGGGCCCGAGGCGCAGCCTTATCTCTACACCGACGACGATGACGATTTCCGCGGCGCGAAGCTGCTGGAAGGCGCGCCGGACGACCTGCCGCGCGCCCCCAACGGGCGCGCCATCATCGGCGACCCGCGCAATGACGAGAACCGCATCATCAGCCAGATCCAGCTCGCCATGATCCGGTTCCACAACCACGTGGTCGACACTCTGAAGGGCGAGCATCCCGAGCTGCGCCGCGCGGAACTGTTCGAGGAAGCCCGCCAGATCGCCACGTGGCATTACCAGCACGCGGTCGTGTTCGATTTCCTGACCGCCCTGTGCGGAGACGCGGTGGGAGGACATACTGGGCTGCGGCCGGCGCTATTATTGCGGCGGCCATCCCTATATCCCGGTCGAGTTCTCCGTCGCGGCCTACCGCTTCGGCCACTCCATGATCCCGCTGAAGGTTCAGACGCAAAAGCACGGCGCGAAGCACGACCTGTTCGGCAGCGTGCTGGGCAGCGGGTTCTCGCCGCTGTCCTCGCCCGATGCGGTCGTCGACATGCACGAGATCTTCGACACGCCGCAGAACCGTTCGGTCGAACGGGCCGACCAGCTCGACACCAAACTCGCCTCCATCCTGCTGGCGCTGCCCTTCGTTCAGGGGTCGGCGGACGAGAAATCGCTCGCCATCCGCAATCTGATGCGCGGCAATGTCTTCCTGCTGCCCGGCGGCGAGAAGGTGGCCGAGAAGATGGAACGCCCGGCGGACGAGATCGACAAGGTACGCGACAAAATCGAAGACCTGGGCCTTGGCCGCAAGGGCATTCCGCTATGGCTCTATCTTCTGGCAGAGGCGGAGGAAATCGGCCGCGAGCGCACGAATGGCGGTTTCGAGAAAGGCGAAGGCTTGGGCCCGGTGGGTGCGCGAATCGTGGCGGAGACGATCATCGGCCTGCTCGAACTGGACGACCATTCCTTCCTCGGCACCAATCGCAACTGGACGCCGCGCAGCGCGTGGGATTCGCTCGGCAAGATCCTTACCGCGACCAATCCCTGACAACGGGGGATGGCGGCCCTTCCGGCGCGTTTTCGTCGGCCGGGTCGCCCCCGTCTTGCGGTTCGCCCCCGTCAGGCTCCGGCGCCGTGCCAAGAATCTTCGCAGCCTCCGGATACAGGCGGACCAAAAGCCGCGTCGCACAGGTTTCCAGCAGGGTGCGCAATTCCTTTTCCAGTGCCGTGCGCCCGACACTCTGTCCCTTGGCGTAAAGCGCCGAAATCTCTTCCTCGTACCGGGTCAGCACGCCTTCGACATGGGTGATCCAGTATTCGGGATGCTCGCCCTCCTCCCATTCTCCGCGCCCGCGCCCGAAATGCGCCACGGCGAGATAGCGCAGCAGCGATGCGCCCAGGATGCGGGCGAAGAAATCGCGGCTCCAGCGGACATGCGCGCCGTCCTCGCCACGCGCGAGGTTGATGCCCTTGGCAAGGCCGCCCGCGCCGATTGCGCCCAGCACCCCGCCCACGATCATGCCGCCGCCCAGCGTCAGGCCCCCTGCCATCACGTCGGCGGCGACCCCGGTGGCCGCGCCCGACAGAATGCCGCCCAGCAGGGCCGAGAAGCCCTCCGGCGCCTTGTCGGAATGGCGGAAATCCTCGCTCAGCCGTTCCAGCACCTTGCGCGTCGCACTCCCCGACAGATTGTGCAGGTGGATCAGGCGTTCCGTGCTTTCGCGCGTTCCGGCAGCCAGCCGTTCGGACAGCGCCTCCATCGCCTTCGTCGCGGCGCGGGCGTCGTTCTTCCCGCCGGTCAGCGCCTTTGCCAGCCCGTCGCGCCAGCCCCCGCCTTCGACCTTCTCGCTGTCCACCAAGGCTGCGGCGAGCGGCGCGGCAAGCGCGGCCATCGAGGCATCGAAGCGTTCCCGGTTTAGTTCCTTCCACCGCGCTTCCAGCCGCTTCATCGCGGGGCGCTTCTCTTCGCCCAGCAGCGGGGCCACGCGGTCGAGCAGGACGCCTTCCTGCACCCAGCACCGGGCAAAGGCGTCGAGCGGCAGCGCGCCTGCAACCTCGGAATGGGCGCTGACATGGGCGAGCCATTTCTGCGTCTCGCCGCCTGAATCCTCCTTCGGGCTGCCCATCTGGTTGAGCAGGATCAGCACCGGCTTTCCGATCCATGCCAGCACTTCCATTTCCAGCGCCACATAGGACGCCGCCGCGGGATCCTCTGCCGCGTTGACTAGGTAGAGGATGGCGTCGGCCTGCTCCCGCGCGTTCTTCACCGCCTGCTGGCTCGACCACAGGGGCCGCTCGCGCCACCGGTCCCAAACCTGCGTCAGCAACCAGCCGACGGGATTGCCGCTCATCCGCAAACGGTCGAGCAGGCGCGCCGTGTCGCCGAAACCGGGCGTATCCCACAGCATCAGCGTGTCGCCGCCCGCCTGGACCAGCACGTGCCCGCTGGCGAGATCGGTCACGTGCGCGGCATCGCGCACCTCGCCGATATCCTTGCCCAGAAGGGTGCGCGCCAGCGTGGTCTTGCCCGCATTGGTATGGCTGATCAGGCTGAGATTGACGGTCGTGCCGGCTGCTTCGGGGATCGGCGCTTCGGGAATGGGGCCGGGGGAAAGGGGTGTGCTCGCCATCAGCGCGCCTCCTGTCCGAGGAGCGTATTCTCCAGCCGCTCCACGACGTCGCGCGGGGGATGGCCGTCGAGGCTGAGCGACAGCATCGGGGCGTTCACGCCCGCCATCATGCGGCTCCAGCTTTCCAGCCGCTCCTCGATCCGCCGATCCAGCCCGGCCCGTCCTGCGAAATGGGCGCGGAAAGGCTGTTCGTCGACCAGTGCTGCAACGCGCACGCCCTGCCCTGCGGAATCGTAGAATTCGCGCAGCAGGCGTACGAAGGTCGCGTGGTTCTCCGCTTCGGGCGTGGCCGACAGGCTGAACAGGACGATATGCAGGTCCGCGTCCTCGTCCGGCGGGATGCGCGCCAGCCAGTCTTCTTCCGCGCCATAGGGGCAGGCGGGGTCGATCGTGACCTCGGCGCCTTCGCCGATGACGTCGCGCAGGGCAGTCTGTAGCGAACTGCGCGCGCCGCCATCCGGCGTATAGGCGTAGGGCGTGACCCGGATGCCGCCGCCGGAGGCGCCCTTGCCGACACTTCGCAGCAGGCGGCGAACATAGAAATCGTCCCGTCCCGGAACCCGGATACGGCCTGCGGTGATACTGGCGCGAACGGCCTGCCACCACGCCAGCAGCAGGCGAGGAACGGCGACCACGCCGATTACGGTCGCGGTCCACAGGATGATCCAAGGGCCGGCATTGGCCCCGCCCGTGCGGATGCCTTCGGCGCCCTCACCCGTCCAGCGTAGCGCGGCGATGCCGCTTTCATCGGGTATCGCGATGCCGGTCAGCAGGGATGCCGGACCAAGCAGCAGGGAAAGCAGCGCCTCGACCTCGCCCGCGCCGAGGAAGGTGCTTTCCCAGCCTGCGCGGTACTCGGTCGTCAGCGCGCGCAGGAATATGCCTGCCACCAGTCCGATCGCGAACAGGGCGGCGGCGAGATGGAAAATCAGCGCGATGCGCGATGCGTTGAGCTTTGCGGAGGCGCGGGCCCAGTCGTGCGCGAAATCGCCCAGCACGCCTTGGGACAAGGTGCTGGCGCCGCCCCCGCTCCCATTGCTTCCCAGTGCGGCGAGCGGATTGCCGAGGATTTGCCACCACTGGCGGCGCGGCTGGCGGTCTTCGTCGTCCCTGCCGCGGACCAGGCGGATGATCGGGCCCAGCAGGATGCCCGCATAGACGATGAGGTTCCAGATAATCACGCCCAGCAGGGGAAAGGCCAGCAATTCCATCCGGCTGCCCCCGTCCAGCTCGTTGCTGAGCACGCCCAGCACGAAGGCCGCGCCGGGGATGACGAACAGCCAGCGGGGGAAGCGGGACAATTTCAGCGCGCGCGCAATGCCGGGATGCCGCGCCTCCAGCCGCTGGACCGCGAAGCGCGACCTTGCGGCCAGGAAGACCTGCGGAGCGCGGCGGCCCTCCCCGGACGCGGCTTCGCGCGCGAAGGCATCGGCCTGCGTGCGGTCTTCGCGGGTCAGAAGCTGTTCGTCGCGGTCGCGCATTTCGGCCGCGCGGACCAGCAGAAGATGGCGGGCATCGTCCTCTGCCAGGGCGATGCCGCGGCCCGGACGTGTCCGCGCACCCTTCCCCGCGGCGGCTTTCGCCAATTACCTGTCCGCCGTGGCAGGCGCTGCGAGCGGGAAGAAGGGAATGCGGACTTCCAGCGGGCCGTTATCGGTCTCGAACGTGTAGAACCCTTCCATCGACCCGTGCGGCGTCGTCAGCGGGCAGCCGGACACGTAATCGTGCGAGGCCCCCGGCTGCAGCAGCGGGTTTTCGCCCACCACCCCGTCGCCATCGACATGGTTCACCATCCCGCGCCCGTCGGTAATGCGCCAGTGCCGCGTCATCAGGCGGATGGCCTGTTCGGACCCGTTCTCGATCCGGATGTGATAGACCCAGAACCACTTTCCGGCATCCGGCTGGCTCTGTTCGGGCAGGAAATTGACCGACACACGAACGGTGACGTCATGCGTGGTCGCGGCGTGCTGGAATAGGTCTTTCATCACGATTCGAGAGGGTAAGCGGTTGGCCACCACGCGCAAGGGGGGCTTAGGGCTATTTTTCCACCAAGCGTGGGATGATGGCGGATCGGCTTTACATCGCCGCGCTCAGTTCGCGATGATCGCCTCGCTAGCGTCGCTGGTCTCGCCTTTCGCATCTTTTTGCACCTTGAGCCTTTCCTTCTCTGCATGAACGACTGCACGCTCCGCTGCGAAACCATCGGGCGTGTGGATAGAAGTCGGGTTATGCTCGGCGAGGAAGCCAAGTAGCGCTTCCAGCCATTCAACTTCCCTTTCCGCCGTGCCGAAACCGTGATCGGCACCGGTGATTTTCAAGGTCTCTATCGTCTTTCCCGCTTTCTCTGCTGCCTTTTCGAAAGCTTCGAATTGCTCGATCGGGACGATGCGGTCGCGTGTTCCATGCGCTACGAGCACCGGGCGCGTGAGGGACTCGACTTTCTTTACAGGACTGACCTCGTCGAGCTCGAAGCGCTCGCCCGTATTTTCCCCTTCGAGCCGGTTGCTCCATCTCCTGCCCGCCCGGCGGGAAATGAATTCGCCCCTGGAATATTTGATTTGTTCGTCGAGGTCGGTCGGCCCCGCCCAACTTGCCGCGCAACGGTAGATTTCAGGGTTGCGGATGGCGCCCCAAAGCGCCGCATACCCGCCATAGCTTCCGCCAACAATGCAAACCTTGCCGGGATCGGCGTGGCCCTCCTCTACGGCCCAATGCACCGCATCGTCGAGATCGTCCTCATGGCCCGACCGATCTGCCCTACTCCGAGGTCTTCGAACGATCGTCCAAAGCCCGACGAGCCCCGAAAATTTGGCTGCAGCACCGCATAACCGCGGGTCGCAAGAACCTGCACATTGCGATCATAGTCTAGTGTGTCGCGCACTCCGTAAGGTCCCCCATGCGGCAGGACGATCAAGGGATGCGGCCCCGCGCCATCGCTTAGCGCGGCTGCTGGAGCAGGGATTGTCATGTAACCCGAAATAACCGTCCCGTCGCGCGCTGTGTAGCGGATCGGTTTGGGCGCAGCCGTGCGCGTCTCGTCAAGACCGGGAAAAAGTTCGGAATACACAGCGAGCTGCCCGCGCGATGGATGAAAGATATAAAGGACACCCGGATCGGAAGCCGAACCGTGCCACACCAGCATTTTGCCCGCAGGTGTGCATTGCAGGATTTTCGTATCGCCCGGCCCCAGAGCCTGCGCCAATTGCGCGCGTATGTTCGCGACCTGGGGATCGAGCCACTCGCGCTGTTCGGTGTCGTCGACGTACTCGACCGCATCGAGACTGCCGTCATCGCCAAACACGGTACCGGTCACATCCCATACCGGGTGAGAATAGACGAGCTCGCCCATCGTACCGGTTGCATAATCGAATCGCCGCAGTTCCTGCCTGCCTTGTGCGTTCTCCACCAAAGCGTATCCCAGATCGGTTCCCGGCGTGAGCTTGACCACACCCCAATTTTCCAGATCGGATTCATCGTCGAACCGTATCTTGGTAACGCGATCGAGATCCTCGCCCGGACCGCTGCGATAATAGAACGTCGCTTTCTTCGAGCCGACAAACTTCATGCCGAGCCGAACCATGCCCGCATCGTCGGCCCACCACTCATCGATGCCATTAGCGGAGGGCTGAACCTTGACCGCCATATCGGCGCCCGATCCATCCAGCGGAAAGCGCCAGACGTCCGGCGGATCGAAAATTTCTTGCTGACCGACAAAAGCACGAAGCGTCCGGCAGGATCGACATGCAGGATATCGTCCCCCTCGAAACCCTGGTCCTTGAAACCGACAAAGCTGCTCTTGCCCGTGTCGAGATCGAACACCTCGGTCGTCGTGAACGGGATGCCGCCATAGAGCAGCGAGCCCAAGCTCCAGAAACTGCCATGGATGAGTACCCGGCGATTGCCAGCCCAGCGCCACCTCGTGAACCCGAGGCCATCGGCCGGCCCGAATAGCCGGATCATTTTCCCACTGTCGCTATCCACTATAGCGAGCATGCGTTTGTCGTCACGGCTCACGAAATGGCCCAGCATGCTGCCATCGGGCGAAAGCCGCGGAGCGGAAAGGAACGCGGCCTGCGTCATGGCTTCGAGCGAGATATCGGGATCGCTCGGAGCCATCGCATCGGCCACCTGCGGCCCCTCTTTTGGCTCCGGCTGCCCTTGGCTTGCAAGGGCCTGAACAGCGAAGGATGCGGTGCAGATGAGAGACGCAAGCATGCGCAGCAGTGTCGGCAGGCAGATCATCTGTATTCCTTGTATCAGGCGGCTATCCTAACCCGCGGCGACACAAGGGCAACCCCGCCTGCCTACCCGCCGAAATCCTCCGCCTTGCCGGTGGCGCTGATGGCGGCGCACAGGCGCCTCAGCGCGACGCCATAGGCTGCGGTGCGCATGTCGAGCCCCTTGTCTTCCATCAGGTCGCGGACCTGTTCTGCCGCGTCTTCCATCTTTTCCTCGAGGTAATCGTCCACCTCTTCCGCGTCCCAGCCCAGGCCGGTGCGGCCCTGTATCCATTCGGCGTGGCTGATCGTGACGCCGCCGCCATTGGCGAGGATGTCCGGCACGACGTCGATGCCTGCCTCGCGCAAGGGTTCGTCGGCCGCGGGCAGGATCGGGCGATTGGCGATTTCCACGATGGCCTTGCACGACAGTTTTCCGACATCGTCCGCATCCGCAATCACCCCGCCGAGCGCGGCAAGGACCAGCACGTCGCACTCCACCTCCACGATGGCGCTGCCGTCATCGGACGTCTCGCCGCTGCCGTAATCGGTGACGGAGCCGCCCTTTTCCTTCGCCTCGATCACCGCATCGATGTCCAGTCCCTGCGCATCGCTGACCATCCCGCTGCTGTCGGAGATGGCGACGACCCTGTGCCCCGCATCCACGGCGGCCCGGGCGAACCACGTCCCTGCATTGCCGAAACCCTGCAGCGCAATGCTCAGGCCGTCGCTGCCGTCCAGCCCCAGGCTTTCCCGCATGGCTTCCAGCGCGATCAGGCCGCCGCGCCCGGTTGCCGGCGTGCGCCCTTCTATCCCGCCAAGCGCGACAGGCTTGCCGGTGAAGGCATGCGGCTCGATGCCGCCGGTCAGAGCGCCATATTCATCGACCATCCACGCCATTTCCCGCGTGCCGGTCGCGACATCGGGCGCGGGAACGTCCCGGTCGGGGGACAGGATGCGGGCGGCGCTTCGGACATAGCCGCGCGCCAGGCGTTCCTTCTCCATCAGCGAAAGGTCCCCGGCATCCACGCTGACGCCGCCCTTGCCCCCGCCGAAGGGCAATCCCATCAGCGCGCATTTCATGGTCATCAGGAAGGCCAGCGTCTGGACCTCGTCCTCGCACACGCTGGGATGGAACCTGATGCCCCCCTTGGTCGGGCCGAGCGTCGAATCGTAGCGGCACCGCCAGCCCTTGAGTTGTTCCAGCGATCCGTCATCGCGCCGCAGCGGGATGGAGAAGGCCAGCGTTTCCGTCGGATAATCGAGCCGCTCGACCGTTTCCTGCGCCAGGTCCAGTTCGTCCGCCGCGCGGTGCATTCTCTCGCGCGCGGCGCTCAGCATGTTTCCCATGTGGTATTCCCATTCGCATCGTCTTCGCCCGGGAGCGGGCCCTTGCAAGACATAGCGCGGGGGAACGCGGCGGGTTCCATGAAGCGCGGTCAGCCGCCCAGCATTTCCTCGATCTGGCCGAGCCGTTCCTTGCCGAAGAACATCTCGTCACCGATGAAAAAAGTCGGGATGCCGAAGGCGCCGCGCTCTACCGCCTGCCCGGTATTGTCCGCCAGCTGCTGCTTCACACCGGCGTCCTGCGTCCGCTCCAGCAAGGCACGGGCATCGAAGCCGCCGCGTTCCAGCACCGCAGCCACCGCTTCGGGATCGCCGACTGCTATATTGTCTTCCCAGATTGCGGGCAGCAGGCAATCGAGCATGGTCCCGCGGCGGTCCGCCCCGCACGCGACCAGCGCGCGTTGCACTAGGATGGAATTGAACGGCAGGTCCGGATGCATGCGAAACCGCGTCAGCCCATGCTTTTCAAGGAAGCGTTCGAATTCCAGCCGCGCATATTCGACTTTCCCCTTCACATCCGCATCGCGCATCATCGGCGGGGCATTGCCGGTCAGCTTGTGCATTCCGCCGAGATAAACCGGAGTAATCGCGATGTCGGCGCCGGTGCGCGCGGCGATATCCTTCAGCGGATACCAGGCGAGATAGCCGTTCGGCGCCGAGAAATCGAAAATGAACTCTACCGTTTTGGCCATATTGCGTCCCCTTGCGTGATTATTGCCGGCCCGTTCTGTGCCAGCCTTGCCCGAAAGGAAAGGTCGAGGTCGGCCGTCCGTTCTCCACCGGCGTTGCGACATCGTTTGTTGCAATTCATTCGCATTAGCATACCATCATGCCGGAAAGGATACTCCATGCCCGGTCAATCGTCCCACACGCCCGCTTCTCCTCTCGCCCTGCCCCTGCCGGATACGCGTCATGCGACGCTCGGCCTGATACTCGTGCGCAGGATGGCCGTTCACGGTCCGCTCGATTCGCGTGCCAGCATGCTGGCCATGGATGCGGCGGGACCGCATTTCCGCAAACTGCTGGTGCTGGGGCGCGCGTTCCTCGTCGATCTGGGCCGTACATCGGCCCGGACCATCCACCTCGCCCCGTGCTGCGCCACCGGCATGACCCGGGACGAGGGACTGATCATCGAACTGATGGAGAATGGCGGGCTGGATGTGCTGGCCGCACTGACGGACGATGCGAAATCGTGCGCGGCACGTGATACCGCCCTCGCCTTCGGCCGGGAACTGCGCGCGCTGGCCTGCAGGCGCGGCTGGAAAAGCTAGATCCCGGCGGCCTTCAGCGCTGCGTCCAGGTCCTCGGTAATGTCGGCGATATCCTCCAGCCCGACATTGATCCTGAGCAGGCCCTCGGTCACGCCCATGTCCTGACGGGCTTCGGCTGCCATCCCGGCATGGGTTGTGCTGGCGGGATGGCACATCAGGCTGCGTGCATCGCCGATATTGTTGCTGATATCGACCAGTTCCAGCGCATCGAGCACCGCAAAGGCACGGGCACGCGTGCCCACATCGAAAGCGAAGATGGGACCCGTCGCCTCCATCTGCGCCTTCGCAAGGTCATGGCGCGGGTGGCTGGGAAGGCCGGGATGCAGGATGCGCCCGCCCGCCTTTTCCAGCCGGGGTTCCAGGAATTGGCCCAGCGCGACCGCGTTCTCGCTCTGCCGGTGCGCTCTCAGGGACAGCGTCTCCAGTCCTTTCAGCACGACCCATGCGTTGAACGGGGCGCAGTTCGGCCCGGTATTGCGCTGGAAGGGAAGCAGCACGTCCTCGATCCATTCCTCGCTGCCGCAAATGGCCCCGGCCAGCACGCGGCCCTGCCCGTCCATCAGCTTCGTCGCGGAATAGGCCACCACGTCTGCGCCGAATTCCATCGGGCGCTGCAGCGCGGGGCTGGCAAACGCATTGTCCACCACGGTCGTGATGCCGTGCGCTTTCGCCAGCGCGCAGACATGGGCGAGATCGACCACGTCCAGCGTCGGGTTGGCCGGCGTCTCGAAGAAGAAAACCTTGGTGTTGGGACGGATCGCGGCTTCCCAAGCATCGTTGTCGGCGCTGTCGATCACGCTGGTCTCGATCCCGAAGCGCGGCAGCAGATTGTCGACCAGCCAGCGGCAACTGCCGAAGGCGGCGCGCGCGGCAACGCAGTGGTCCCCGGCGGAAAGCTGGCACAGCAGCGCAGCGGTCATCGCGGCCATGCCGCTCGCCTGTGCGCGGCACGCGCCTGCCCCTTCCATCAGGGCGATGCGTTCCTCCAGCATCGCCACGGTCGGGTTCTGGAGGCGCGAATAGGTCATGCCCGGAGCATCGCCCGCGAACCGGTCGGCCACGGTCTGCGCATCGTCGTAGGTATAGCCGGAGGTGAGGAACAGCGCCTCGCTCGTCTCGCCATGCTCGCTGCGCCATGTGCCGCCGCGTATGGCTTGCGTGGCCGGGCGCCAGTTGCGGGTGACGGTGCGGTCTGTTCCGGTGGTCTTTTTCATCTCCCGTGCGGCTTAGGCAGGGGGACGCAGTGCGGCAAGACCGGCTTGCCGTGCAGGCAAACAAAAAGCGGAGCCTCCGAAGAAGCTCCGCTTTCACGCCTCGGTCGAGGCTCTAGTGACAGCGAATTACACGCTGACGGGAATATCGTCATCGTCGTCATCATCGCCCAGCACGGCCAGCAGGGTGATGCCGATGGCGCCGATAGCCAGAATGATGAGCGTCGGAGTAGCGTCGCCGCCGCCCAGTTCGCTGCTTTCGGCAACAGGAGCCGAACGGTCGGCCACGGTTGCCTGCGCGGTGACCGGCGCAATCGCCAGGCCAAGAGCGGCCATGGAGAGGCCGATGGATTTGAACGTCATATAAATACTCCGAAAATCGGGGATTGAGCGACCGACAAGCCCACGGTCGAAGCTCGCCTGTGCATGGCCATAAACCCGATTCGCGATGAAAAATAGTATGTTTTCGCCAGTCTGTTATCGAAGCGGGGCGAGCTGTCCTGTCGAATATGCGAACACTTCGAGAGCCGCGACCTGTTTCATGCCCTGCTGAATCAATGCGGTTGCAGCGGCGTCGGCTGCTGGTATTCATTCCGGTCCATGGCGCCCGCGACACACGAGAAAGACCCGCTGGGGCCGATACTGGCCATCTGCGCCATTTTTCTTTGCGGCGTGCTCTGGCGCATAACCACGCCTTCGCAGCTGTATTTCGACGAGATCCACTACGTCCCCGCAGCCCGCATCCTGCTGGACCTCGAAGGCTGGCCCAATGCCGAGCATCCGCCGCTCGGCAAGCTGATCATCGCTGCCAGCATCGCCGCTTTCGGAGATACGCCGCTGGGATGGCGGCTGCCCTCGGCCGTGGCGGGCACCATCGCCCTGTTCGCCTTTGCCCGGGCCCTGTGGTTCGCCAGCGAGCGGAGGGCGGCCACGATCGGCTACGCCTTGCTTCTTGCAAGCGGGTTCCACCTGTTCGTCCATGCGCGGATCGCGATGCTGGACGGGCTGTTTATCGCGTTCCTCGCCCTGGCCCTGTGGCAGGCGGCGGGCGCGGTGCGCGAACCGGAGACGGGCCGCTGGCGGCTTGCCCTGTGCGGCATCGCGATCGGGGCCGCGCTCGCGGTGAAGTGGACGATGATCCCCTTCGCGCCGCTGTTCGGCCTGACCTTCCTGGCCGCGCGCTGGAGCGCCGGTCGCAGGCGGCTGCTGATGAGCCGGCGGGGCGCGCCCGTGCCCGGCATCACCCTGGCCGAGGCGGCCCTGTGGCTCGGTGCCGTTCCGCTGCTGGTCTATTGCGCCAGCTTCGCACCGGCGCTGCTGGTTTCCCCCTCGCCCTTCGCCGAGACGTCCCTGCCCGGCCTGCAGCGCACGATGCTGGACCTGCAGCAGAGCGTGAAGGCACCGCACACCTATCAGAGCATGTGGGCCGACTGGGTGCTGAACTGGCGGGCGATCTGGTATCTTTACGAAGGCGTCGACGGGGCGCAGCGCGGGGTCATGCTGATCGGCAATCCGCTGACCATGCTCATCGCCCTGCCGGCACTCGCATGGTGTGCCTGGGCAGGCCTCGTCAGGCGGCGGATGGACGCGCTGGCCGTGCTCGTGCTGTATGCGGCGGCGCTGGGCTTCTGGATCGTCGCAGCCAAGCCGACGCAGTTCTACTACCACTATTTCGCGGCCAGCTGTTTCCTGCTCGCCGCACTGGCGCTGGCACTGGACGCAGTGTGGCAGCGGGGCCTGCGCTGGCCCATGATCGGCACGGTCGGGGCAAGCTTGACGCTGTTCGCCTTCTACTACCCGATCCTGAGTGCTGCGCCGCTGGACAATATCCGCAGCTTCGAGAAATGGTCTTGGCTGGAAAGCTGGACCTGACGCGGGCGGCTCCGGCCTGTTGTCGTCAGAACCGGCCCCAGACGAACCGGCTGGACAGGGCGTAATTCCACACCGCCCCGATGACGATACCGGCGCCGGCCGCCAGCAGCCAGTAGAGGCCCCGCGCCTCGAGAAAACCGGCCAGCCCCACATTGGCCAGCGCTCCGACCGAGCAAGTCAGGCAGAATCCCGCCCATCCGCGCAGCAGCGCCCCCGCTCCCCGCAGCCTGCGATCGGCATAGGTCAGGAGGTTGTTGAGCCAGAAATTGAACGTCATCGCGGCAAGGGTCGCCAGCGCCTGCGCGAACACGAACTCACTGCTCAGCGCCACATGCAGCAGCGCCAGCACCGCGACATGCACGGCCACACCCAGCGCGCCGACACTGGCGAACATGGCAAAGCGCGTCGGCACGATCCGCCCCAGGTAGCGGTCGTAGAGGCCGACGAGGAATTCGAAGGCGACCGCGTTGTCGAGCTTGCTGGTCCCGCTGCGCCGCTCCGCGAAACGGAGGGGAACCTCGACAACGCGCAATTGCCCCGGCGCGGCGGACAGGATGTCGAGCAACAGCTTGAACCCGATGCCCGACAAACGCGGGGCAAGCGCGCGCAGGGCATCGGTCCGCATCAGGAAATATCCGCTCATCGGATCGCTCAGCCGGACGCCGGTGACGGCCCGCGCCAGCCGGTTGCCAAGGCCGGAGGCTTTTGCGCGCCCCGCCCCGTCAAGGCCCGCCGCGCTGGCACCTTCCATGAAGCGGGAGGCAACGGCAATGTCCGCATGGCCGTTCGCAACCGAGTCCAGCATACGTTCCAGCAAGGCCGGGTCATGCTGGTGATCGGCATCCATCACCGCGACGAAGCGCGCGGGCGTCGCCAGCACCCCTTCCAGCACGGCAGAGGCAAGCCCCCGCCGCCCGATGCGGTGGAGCACCCGGATACGGGCATCCGCCGCCGCCAGCCTGCGCGCAAGGTCCGCCGTGCCGTCGGCACTGTCGTCGTCGACGATGACGATTTCCCACGCGATACCGGCCAGGGCGGTCTCGATCCGCTCGACCAGCGACGCCAGGTTTTCGCGCTCGTTCAGCGTGGGCAGGATGACGGCAAGCTGGGGCATGGCCCCTGCCTGTTACAAGGCTCCTCAGAGACGCGCCAGCACCGCGTCGCCGAGGTCCCTTGTCCCTGCCTCGCCGCCGAGATCGAACCCGCGAACCCCGTCTGCCAGGACGCACGCCACCGCGTTTTCGATCCGGTCGGCGTCCTGAGCGCGGCCGAAGGAATGGCGCAGCATCATGGCGGCGGACAGGATCGCGGCGAGCGGGTTCGCCTTGCCCTGCCCGGCAATGTCGGGCGCGCTGCCGTGAATGGGTTCGTAAAGGCCGAAGGTGCCGTGCTGCGTCTCCCGCTCGCCCAGACTGGCGCTGGGGAGCAGGCCGATGGAGCCGACACACATGCTGGCCTGGTCGGACAGGATATCCCCGAACAGATTGCCGGTCACGATCGTATCGAACTGCCCCGGCGCCCGGACGAGCTGCATCGCGGCGTTGTCGACATAGAGATGGTCGAGCGTCACGTTCGGATACTCCGCCGCAACCTCGATTACCACGTCGCGCCAGAGCTGGCTGGTTTCCAGCACATTCGCCTTGTCGACGCTGGTCAGGCGTTTGCTGCGGGTCTGCGCCGCGCGGAAAGCGGTATGCGCGATGCGGCGCACCTCGCCTGCCGAATAGGCCATGCGGTCCCAGCCCTCGCGCTGGCCGTCCGGCAGGGTATGCGTGCCCTTCTCGCCGAAATAGACGTCGCCGTTGAGTTCGCGCACGATCAGCAGGTCGATCTCGCGGGCGATCTCCGGCCGCAGGGCGCTGGCATCCTCCAGCCCTTCGAACATGGTCGCAGGCCGCAAATTCGCAAACAGGCCGAGCTGCGAGCGCAGGCCCAGCACCGCCTGTTCGGGCCGGTGCTCGCGCGGCAGGTCGTCGCAGGACGGATCGCCGACCGCGCCGAACAACACGGCATCGGCCTCGCGCGCCATGGTCAGCGTCTCTTCGGGCAGCGGGTGGCCATGGAGACGATAGGCAGCCGCGCCGACATCGCCTTCGAACAGGGTCAGGCCCGGCAGGTCCAGCGCCTCCAGCACCCGCACGGCCTCCGCCGTGACCTCGGGGCCGATACCGTCACCGGGAAAAACCGCTATTTTCATGATCTTGCCGCCTGTATCTCAAATCATTCGCCGCAGCCGCGCCAACAGCGCGCTGCGGGCCGCCATCGTCTGGCCCTGGACCTGACCGGTCGCCTGCCGGGTGCGCCCGGTTAGCAAATACTGGGCGATCGGCGCCTCCAGTTTTTCCATGGCCGCGACAATATCGCCTAGGCTCTCCGCCTTTGGCCGCATCCCGCCATAGCCCATTTCACGCAGCAGCAGCGCCTCGTAGACAAGCAGGCCGCGTGCCCAGCCGCGCGCGCTCGGCGCCTGGCAAATGGCGGTAAGGACGCCTTGCAAGGCGTTGAAAAGCGCGGGGTACGGACTGCGTTCGGGCAGCGCGCTGGCGGTCAGCGCGGTGACCCACTGGATCGCGGCGGCCGGCAAGGGCTCGCTCAGCCACGGGCCGCGGCTTTCCAGCAATTCGATCTTCGCGAAGGGCAGCTGGCTGTCCGATTTCGCGCGCAATTGGGCCTCGACCAGATTGCCTGGAATGACCACCGGCCTGAGCACGCGGCCCCGCCCGCCGGCAACATAGGCGGCGACCACGCCATACTGCTCTGTCAGCAGCCGCGCGATGACGGCGGTTTCGCCGTGCGCGCGCGCGGCCAGCAGGATCGCAGGCGCGCGCAGGTCCACGGGCGCGCCCTTGCCTCGTTACAGCTTGTGCTTGGCTTCCAGCGCTTCGATCCGCTTGGCCAGCGCCTCGTTTTCCTCGCGCGCTTTGGTGGCCATCGCCTTGACCGCGTCGAATTCCTCGCGGCTGACGAAATCGAGGCCGCCGACGGTTTCCTTCACGCGCTCCCGCGCCGTTTCCCGCGCCTCGCGGGTCATGCCGGCAAATGTGCCGGCCGCTCCGTTCATCAGCTTCACGAAATCGGCGATCATGGGGTTCTGGCTCTGCATGGAAACTATCTGGCGTGCCGGCACCGCTCCTGCAAGGGCTTTGCGCCCACTGTCAGAAAGCGATGCGCCCAGAAATCGATACGCTCAAAGTTCGATACGCTGGGCCGCGTTGCTGGGCATGGGCGCATCGTAATCGGGATTGAGCTGCAGGAACTGGTAATTCAGCACGGTCGCGAACAGCGCCCAGGCGAGATAGGGCAGCAGCAGGATCGCCGCCAGTTTCCTCACCCGCCAGAACGCGATGATGGTCGCGACAAGCAGAACGTCCAGCACACCGATCACCACCAGCGCCAGCGTAATCTCCTGCGCACCGAAAAAGGTCGGCGTCCAGGCGAGATTGACCAGGAATTGCAGGATGAAGAGTGTGATCGCCAGCGTCCGCCCACGCGCGCCCCATGCGGCGCAGACCAGTGCCAGCGCGAACCCCATCATGACATACAGGATCGTCCACACGATGCCGAACAGCGACGGCGGCGGATAGATGGCGGGTTTTTCCAGCATCGCGAACCACGGGTTTTCGGGGCCCGACTGGAACAGGAAGCCGGACAGGAAGCCCAGCAGGACGCAGGCAGGGATCGTGAACAACGACCAGCGCAGCAAACTGGCGCGCAGCTGCCCGCGTGAGGCGAGACCTGTCATGTATCCTCCAGTCGATTCGGTGCGACCAACGGCGCGGGGTTTGCCCCGTGGGACAGGCAGGCGCAAGCGCTGCGGGCGATCTGTCCCATTGTGGAATCGTGCCGGAGCCGTGGGCGGACTAGCCCCGGGTCGCGGTAATCAGGAATTCGATATTGCCTTCCGGCCCCTTGATCGGGCTTTCCACGATGCCTTCCACGCGCCAGCCGGTCGCCTCCAGCCAGGCCTGCACCTCGTCGCAGGTTCGCTGGTGAAGCGCGGGGTCGCGCACCACGCCGCCCTTGCCCACTTCCTCGCGCCCGACCTCGAATTGCGGCTTGATGAGAGCAACCACCCGGCACCGGGGCGCGGCCAGTTCGAACGGGCGTTCCAGCACCTTCTGCAGGCTGATGAAACTCGCATCGCACACCACCCAGTCGCAGGGCCGGTCGATATGGGCAGGCGTCAGGATGCGTGCGCTCGTCTGCTCCAGCACGGTCACCCGGTCGTCCTGCCGCAGTTTCCAGGCGAGCTGGTTGGTCCCGGAATCGACGGCGAAGACATGCGCCGCCCCGTTCGTCAGCAGGACGTCGGTGAACCCGCCGGTAGAGCTGCCGATGTCCATCGCGGTGACGCCTGCGGGATCGAGGCCGAAATGGGCCAGCGCATGCGCCAGCTTGATCCCGCCGCGGCCCACCCACGGATGGTCGCGGCCGCGCACTTCCAGCGGCGCGTCCTCTGCCATTTGCTGGCCGGGCTTTGTCATCTTTACCTCGCCGGAATAGACCGCGCCGGCCATCACCAGCGCCTGGGCACGGGTGCGGCTGGGCGCCAGGTCGCGCGAGACGAGCAATTGGTCGAGGCGTATTTTCTTTAGCATGGACCCGAAGGCGGTTAGCGCGCATTGAGACACTATGTCACCTGCACAGAATCGAAATCCCGCACATCGTCCCCTTCTGCGTAGCCGCGCCGCGAAGGCTGCGCTGCTCGTCGGCTGCATTGGCGTTGCCTGCTGCACCCCGCCCGCGCCGGAACCGACACCGCCCCCGCCTTCGCAGCCCGTACAGCCAGCGCCCGCGCCGCCGCCGCCTCCGCCTGCACCGGTTTACGAGAACTGGCTGGATGCACCGCAGACGCCGGGCGACTGGAGTTACACCGACGGCGCAGGCCTCAGCTACGCCCTGTTCGGTCCCGCCGGAGAGGCGGCTCGCCTCGGCCTGGAATGCCGCAAGACGGACCGCACCGTGCGGATCGTGCGCGCCGGCAATGCCGCCAGCGAGCTTCCCATGCGCATCCGCACCGAAACGGCGGACCGGATGCTGACGGCGACGCCGTCGCCCGATGGCCGCCCGATGATCATCGCGACGCTGCAGGCAAGCGACCGGCTGCTGGATGCCATGGCATTCTCGCGCGGACGCTTCGCCGTCGAGACGAGCGGGCTGGAGACACTCTACGTGCCCGCATGGGCCGAAGTGACACGGGTTATCGAGGATTGCCGCTAGGCTATTTGCACAAGGCGGCAGACCAACCGGTCGCCTGGAAAACAGATGCGCGAGTATGACGTGGGAAAACATTTCTTCAAGGCTTGTTTTCGCCGTCCGGAAGACTCACATTCCCTCTCGAGTTCGGCGCAGAACGCCCTGCTCGGCCCCCGGTGAAACGGCGGGGTCTTGCTTCATAGCTTGAAAGGAGGTGATCCGATGTCTCATGGTTCAGTTGCGAGGTCGGTGAAATCCCGCACGGAGCATATTCGGTAACATTCTCTAGCCGAGTAAGGCTTTGTGAGCGGCATTTTACGGCCGCTGACCATGCTTGGGGCAGCTTCTCCTACGGGCGAGAAGCTGCCCTTTTCATTTTCTGTTTGGACCCTGCGGGCGGGGCGCGTCCGTGCCCCTTGCTTCCTCATTCACGCACCCTGACGGGCGCGTCGCCGGGGGCGGCCGGTCGGCCTTGCGAGGCCTGTCGACCCCGAACCATTCCAAGCCAGAAGTTTTGTCGCGAATCCCGGCACGCGACCAGCGCGCCGCAAGGGCGACTGCCCGCCCGCAGCGGACGCAGCTTGCTGCGCGTCTAGCGAGGACGAACCGACGGAGGTCGGTTCGCAAACACGCAATCCCCCTCGATAACCTTGCTTCAACCGCCGTGTCCCATTACGCGCGCACTATGGATTTCAAGGCCCTCCCCCACCCCGCGCCCGTACCGTCCGCCACGCGTGACCAGGTGCTGCTCGACCCCGGTTTCGGGACCAATTTCACCGATCACATGGTAGTAATCGACTACGATGCGGAAAAAGGTGGCTGGCACCAGGCCAGCATTGGTCCGCGCGAGCCGATCAGCCTCGATCCCGCCGCCTCTGTCCTGCATTACGCGCAGGAAGTGTTCGAAGGGATGAAGGCGTACAAGCAGGCGGATGACGGCCTTGCCCTGTTCCGTCCCGAGGCGAATGCGGCGCGGTTCAACGCCAGCGCGCGGCGCATGGCGATGCCCGAATTGCCCGAGGAGCTGTTCATGGATTCCATCCGCCAGCTCGTCGCGGCGGACCGGGACTGGGTCCCCACCATCGAAGGCGGCGCGCTGTATCTGCGGCCCTTCATGTTCGCTTCCGAAGCCTTCCTCGGCGTGCGTCCGGCGAAGCAGTACAAATATATCCTGATCGCCTGCCCGGTCGGCGGCTATTTCAAGTCGGGCGCACCGGCGGTGAAGATCTGGGTCAGCCGCGACTATGTGCGCGCGGCGCCGGGCGGCACGGGCGCCGCGAAGACCGGTGGCAATTACGCGGCCAGCCTCGTCCCGCAGGCCGAAGCCATCGAGCAGGGCTGCGACCAGGTCGTCTTCCTCGACGCGGTGGAGCGCAAGTGGATCGAGGAACTGGGCGGCATGAACCTGTTCTTCGTGTTCGACGACGGCAGCGTGGTCACCCCGCCGCTGACCGGCACGATCCTGCCCGGCATCACCCGCGACAGCCTGATCAAGCTTATCCGCGAGGAAGGCCTTCAACTGCGCGAGGAGCCCTATTCCATCGACCAGTGGCGCGCCGATGCGACCATGGGCCGCCTGACCGAGACGATGGCGTGCGGCACCGCGGCAGTCGTGACGTCCGTGGGCACGGTCGCCGGCCCTGACGGCGAATTTACCATCGGCAGCGGCGGCCCCGGCCAGCTCACCACCAAGCTGCGCGAGCGGCTGGTGGCGATCCAGAAAGGCGCCGCGCGGGACACCCATGGCTGGGTGACGAAGCTGTAGGTCGATGGCGACAAGCCTCCCGATACAGGTAGCCGCGCTCTACCGCTTCACCGCGTTCGACGATCCCGCTGCCTTGCGCGAACCGCTGCTGGCGGCCTGCATGTCTGCGGGCGTCAAAGGCACGATCCTGCTCGCGCCCGAGGGAATCAACGGCACGATCGCTGGCAACGACAACGCGATTGCCGCCATACTCGATCATATCCGCGCACTGCCCGGCTGCGAGACGCTGGAGCTGAAATTCTCGCGCGCGGCCGAAATGCCGTTCTACCGCATGAAGGTGCGGCTGAAGAAAGAGATCGTGACGATGGGCGAACCGTCGGTCGATCCCACCGCCAGCGTCGGGCGCTATGTCGATGCGCAGGACTGGAACGCGGTTCTGGCCGATCCGGACACGATCCTGATCGACACGCGCAACGATTACGAAGTCGCAGCTGGCAAGTTCAAGGGCGCGATCGATCCCGGGACAGAGACATTTCGCGACTTCCCCACATGGTTCCGGCAGCGGCGCGACGAACTGCTCGGCCAGGGCAGGACACCGCGTGTCGCGATGTATTGCACCGGCGGCATACGCTGCGAGAAATCCACCAGTTTCCTGCGCGGCGAAGGGGTGGAAGACGTCGTCCACCTGAAAGGCGGCATCCTGAAATATCTCGAAACCGTGCCCGAGGAAGAGAGCCGGTGGGAAGGCGAATGCTTCGTCTTCGACGAGCGGGTGACGGTGAAGCACGGGCTCGAAACCGGCAGCTACACGCTGTGCCGCGCCTGCCGCCGCCCCTTGAACGAGGACGACACGAAGTCGGAGCATTACGTCGAGGGCATCTCCTGCGCCGGCTGCATCGACGAGCGGACGGACGAGGACCGCGCCCGCTATGCCGAGCGGCACAGGCAGGAAGAGCTCGCTCGCAAACGCGGCGAGGCGCATGTCGGCGCAGTCTTGCCGGAAAAGGAATTGAAGGACGGCGGCGACTGGGAAAGCGAATGGGGCCCGAAATTCCCATGACCGGTCAGGCGAGCGAACACCCTATCCTCTACAGCTTCCGCCGCTGCCCCTACGCCATGCGCGGGCGGATGGGTCTGCGGATCAGCGGGATGCAGGCGATCTTGCGCGAGGTGAAGCTGGCGGACAAGCCCGCCGCCCTGCTCGAAGCATCGCCCAAGGGAACCGTCCCGGTCCTGCAATTGCCGGACGGCACGGTGCTGGAAGAAAGCCTCGACATCATGCGCTGGGCGCTGGGGCAAAGCGATCCCGAAGGCTGGCTGGCAAGCGAGAACGCGGCCTTGCTGCGACTGTTCGACGGCGATTTCAAGCATCACCTCGACCGCTACAAATATCCCAACCGCTACGAGGAAGAACCGGATCACGGAAAAGTCGACCACCGTGGCGAGGCGCTGGCCATCCTGAGCGATCTCGACCTGCTGCTCGCGCGCCAGGCCCAGATCGGCGGCGAACGGCGCGGCTTTACCGACATCGCCCTGTTTCCCTTCATCCGCCAGTTCGCCAATACCGACCGCGACTGGTTCGACGCCCAGCCCATCCCCCATGTGCAGGCATGGCTGGAGGAACATCTGGCGTCCGACCTGTTCCGGTCGGTAATGACCAAACACGACGTCTGGAAGCCGGGCGATACGCCGGTGGTGTTCGGCACCGTCTGACCGGGGCTTGATCCTTATCTAGTCCGGGCAGCGGGCCAGCCGTTCGCGGAACGTGTCGATCAGCCAGCTTGTTGCCGGGCCGGGCCGCGTATCGCGCCGCCAGATCGCATTCAGCGCATAGGCCGCGCCCGGTTTTTCAGGCAGGTCCAGCAGCACCAGCGCCCCGCTCGCCAGATCGTCTGCCACAATCGGGCGCGGCATGTTGCCCCAGCCGATGCCCTGTTTGAGCAGGGCGTGCTTCGCGCCGAGATCGCCCAGCCGCCAGCTTCGGGGGCTGAGTACGGAAAATTCCCGCCCCTCGGTCAGGCTGGACCGGTCGGACAGGACAAGCTGCAGATGCTCGCGGCTCTGCCCCGTCGCGATGCCGCCTTGGGCAAGTGGGTGTCCGGGGGCTGCCACAGGGACCAGCTCGACCTCCCCGATGGCCTGCCTTTCCAGGTCGGGATGGTCGCCGATGACGGGGCCGCCGATGGCCAGTTCGGATTGCCCGTCCAGCAGGCAGGCCGCAACCGCGCCCAGAGCCTCTACCTGCAAGCGCAGGGACACGGTCGGGAATATTGTTCGGAACTCGCGCAAGGCATGGGCGGTGACTTCGCCCGGCACCATGACGTCCAGCGCCAGCCCGATATCGCTTTCCAGCCCGGCATGCAGGCTGCGCGTTTTCGCAAGCAGGGCATCGGCGCGGTCGGCGATGGCCTGCGCCTCCGGCAGGAGGCCGCGGCCGGCATCGGTCAGCACCGGCTTTCGCGAGCCTTCGCGGGCAAACAGTGCGACGCCCAGCTGCGCCTCCATCTGCGCGATGCCGTAACTGATGGCAGAGACGGCGCGCCCCATGCGCCGGGCGGCGCCGCCGAAACTGCCCTCCTCCTCGACAGCGAGGAATATCCGGATCTGGTCCAGCGTTGGATCGGTCAGTTTCACAGGCCCTTGCTCACCGTTCTGATTCTCCGAACATCATGGCGTGTTTTATCCCAGTTTTCCGATGGAACGGCAAGGCCTACCTTCCGCTCATAACACGAGGAGATATCGCATGATCGAACTTCGCCCCTTCAATACGCTCGGCGCCGCCAATCACGGCTGGCTGGATGCGCATCACCATTTTTCCTTCGCCGGTTACCATGACCCGGCGCGGATGAACTGGGGCGCGCTGCGCGTCTGGAACGACGACCGGATCGCGCCCAACAGCGGCTTCCCCACCCATCCCCACAGCGACATGGAGATCATCACCTATGTCCGCACCGGGGCGATCACCCACCGCGACAGCATGGGCAATGAAGGCCGCACCGAGGCGGGCGACGTGCAGGTGATGAGCGCGGGCAACGGCGTCCAGCATTCGGAATGGAATGCGGAGGACGAAGAAACCACGCTGTTCCAGCTGTGGATCATCCCGAGCGAACGCGGCGGGCAGCCCGGCTGGGGCGCGCGCAAGTTCCCCAAGGGAGAACGCAGCGGGCAGTTCGTCGCCCTCGCCAGCGGCGCGGCGAATGACGACGAAGCCGGGAACGACGACAGCGGCGCTTTGCCCATTCGCACCGATGCGGAAGTCCTCGGCGCGACGGTGAAGGCCGGGACCAGCGTCACCTACACCCCGCGCGATGCCTCGCGGCACCTCTATCTCGTGCCCGCCACCGGCAAGATCCGCGTGGAGGACGGCGCCGACGGCGTCGGGGCAAACGCCCGCGACGGTGTCGCCATCACGGGCGAGGACAGCATTACCATCACCGCGGTTGAGGACAGCGAACTCGTCCTCGTCGACGCGGCCTGAACCACGATACAAGGAGACTTTTCATGACCAATATTCTGCACATCAAGGCCAGCATTCGCGGCGGCGAATCCGTATCGAACGATCTCGGCCAGCGCGTGGTCGACAGCCTGGCGGCGAAAGAGGGCGCGAATGTCACCGTGCGCGACCTGTCGGACAACGACATTCCCTTCGTCGATGCCGATCGCTTCGCCGCCAATCTCGCGCCCTATGGCGATCGGACGGACGACCAGCATGCGCTGGCGACGATTGCCGATACGCTGATCGAGGAATTGCAGGCGGCGGACAAAATCGTGTTTAGCACGCCGATCTATAATTTCGCGATGCCCGCCACGGTCAAGGCATGGGCCGACCTCGTCGCCCGGGCCGGGACCACGTTCGAATACACGCCCAGCGGGCCGCAGGGGAAGCTGACCGGCAAGACCGCCTATCTCGCCATCGCCAGCGGCGGGACGACGGTGGAAAGCGAGATCGATTTCATGACGCCGTGGCTGAAATTCTTCCTCGGCTTCCTGGGTATCACCGATGTCCGCCATGTCGCCGCCGATGCCATCATGGGCGAAGGCGGCGAGGAGAAGATCGCCGAAGCGAAGCAGGAAGCGGAAAAGCTCGCCGCCTGATCCTGCAAGTGATTGAGTGCCGGGGAGCTAGTCGCTCGCGCCTAGTTCTCCGGCACTTTCTCGTCCAGTTCCGCCTGCCACAGCTTCGCCACCGCGTCGCTGGGCGCACGCCAGTCGCCGCGCGGGCTGAGCGCCCCTGCGCCCGTGACCTTCGGACCGTTGGGCATCGCGCTGCGCTTGTACTGGCTGAATTCGAAGAACCGCCAAAGGAACTTGCGCAGCCAGCTGCGGATCTCGCCAAGCGCGTACTGGTTGCGGCGATCGTCGGGGAAATGCATCGGCCATACCCCGCTTTGCGCGTCGTGCCATGCATGCCAGGCAAGAAAGGCGACATGGCTGGGCCGCTGGCCATAGCGCAGCAGGTGGTGGAGGAAGAAGTCGTTGAGCTCGTAGGGGCCGATCGTGCCTTCCGTGCTCTGGATTTCGCCATCCTCGCTTTCGGGGATCAGTTCCGGGCTGATCTCGGTCGCCAGCACGGCTTCCAGCGCATCGTCCAGCGCGCCGCCGAACTGGTCGGTCCGCTCCGTCCAGCGGATGAGGTACTGGATCAGCGTCTTGGGCACGCCCGAATTGACGCCGTAATGGCTCATCTGGTCACCCACCCCATAGGTGCACCAGCCCAAAGCCAGTTCGCTCAGGTCGCCCGTGCCGACCACGAACCCGTCATGCTGTCCGGCAAGGCGGAAGAGGTAATCGGTGCGCAGGCCCGCCTGCACGTTCTCGAACGTGGTGTCGTAAACCGGCTCGCCATCTGCGAAGGGATGGCCGATATTTTCCAGCATCGTGCGGGCAGACGGGCGGATGTCGATTTCCTCCGCCGTGATGCCGCTCGCCTCCATCAGCTTCCACGCGTTCGATTTCGTGCCGTCGGACGTGCCGAAGCCGGGCATGGTGTAGCCGCGGATCATGCTGCGCGGATGACCCAGCCGGTCGCAGGCCTTGGCCGCCACCAGCAGGGCGTGCGTGCTGTCCAGCCCGCCCGAAATCCCGATGACCAGCGACTTGGGCTTCGCCGCCTGCATCCGCCGCATCAGGCCGTCGACCTGGATGTTGAAAGCCTCGTAGCAATCCTCGTCCAGCTTGCCCGGCCGGTTCGGCACGAAGGGGAAACGGCGCACGGCGCGGCGGAGGCCGATATCGCCGCCGCGGTAGCGGTGGGTGAAGCCCACGCGGCGGAACCAGTCTTCCGGCCGGCCGGCATATTCCGCACCGTCGTTGAACGTGCCGTTGCGCATGCGTTCGGAAAGGATGCGCGCCGTGTCGATATCGGTCACGCACAGCTCCGCATCGAAGTCGAAGCGCACGCTCTCGACCATCAGCTCGCCCAGTTCGTAGACCATGCCCTGCCCGTCCCAGGCAAGGTCGGTCGTGCTTTCTCCATGGCCGCTGGCGGAATAGGCGTAGGCGCAGATGGAGCGGTTGGAACTGGCCTTGCACAGCAGGTGCCGGTCCTCGCTCCGCCCGATGGTGATGGGGCTGGCGGACAGGTTGCACAGGATCGTCGCCCCGGCGAGCGCGGCGAGCGTGCCGGGCGGCTGCGGGGCCCAGAAATCCTCGCAGATTTCCATCCCGAAGGTGAAGCCGGGCAGGTTTTCCGCCCCGAAGACCAGGTCCGTCCCGAACGGCACGGTTTCCCCGTTCACGGTGATGTCCTGCCCCTGCACATTGTGCCCGCGCGCGAAATAGCGTTTCTCGTAGAACTCGCGGTAATTCGGCAGGAAACTCTTGGGCACGACACCCAGCAGGCGGCCGTTCGCAATGGCCAAGGCGCAATTGTAGATCCGCCCGGTCTTGCGAAGGGCTGCCCCGATGATCAGGACCGGGGTGATCTCCTTCGACGCCGCGACCACTTCTGCCACGGCATTCTCCGTCGCATCGAGCAGCGCCTGCTGCATGTGCAGATCGTCGACGGCATAGGACGTCAGGCACAATTCCGGATAAAGGAGCAGGTCGACATCCTCTTCATCGGCCGCGCGTGCCTGCTCGATGATGGCGGCGGTGTTGTGGGCGATGTCCGCCGTGCGCACATGGGGCGTGCTGGTCGCGACCCGCACGAATCCGTGCGTGTGCATGTCGAAGAAGGGATGCGCGCCGGTTTCACTCATGATGCCCCCTGTTCCCGAACAAGCGCCCGAGCGCAAGCGCGGTAAGGATCACGCGGCGGCGAGCAGATCTTCGCAATCGGGGCATTCGCGCAGCATGGCGATCAGTCCGTTCTCGTGACGTGTAAGATATTTGGTCGCGCGCGGCAGCTTCAACCGTGCCTTCCAGGATTCCCAGCCATCATCCTCGCGCGCCAGCACGTCTATCACAGCGGGGTGGATGTAGCTCTTGCGGGCCACCGCGGGCGTATTGCCCAGACGGCCCGAGACTTCGTCCAACAGCATCGTGATGGTCGGCCGCTCCTTCGCGTCTGCCAGCCGCGCGAAGCCGAGCACGCTTGCATGCCAGGTGCGGAAGTTCTTGGCCGAGAATTTCTCGCCCATCGTCTCGCGCAAGTAGGCATTGACGTCGCTGCTGCCGATCTCGTGCCGCGATCCGTCGGGATCGACATACTGGAACAGGTGATAGCCCGGGACGTCGCGCGCATCTTCCACCGCGCGGGCGAGCAATTCGTCGTCCAGCGTCAGGTCGCGCTGCTTGCCGCCTTTGCCGATGAAACTGATCGAAACCTTGCTTCCGTCGATCCTGGCGTGACGGTCGCGCAGGGTCGATGCACCGAAACTCTTGTTCTTCTTTGCATAGGCCTGGTTGCCGATGCGGATGAAACCCATGTCCAGAAGCCGCACAACGGCCGCCAGCGTGCGGGTGCGGGTCGGTGCGTCGCCTTCGAGATCTTCCAGCACGCGCTTACGGATCAGGGGCAGCAATTCGCCGAAGGCCAGGCAGCGGTCGAACTTCTCGCTTTCCCGCATTGCGCGGAAATCGGGGTGGTAGCGATACTGCTTGCGGCCCTTTGCATCGTATCCGGTGGCAAGGATATGCCCGTTGGGTGCAGGGCAGAACCAGGCATCGACATAGGCGGGCGGCAGGGCGATGGCGTTCAGCCGCTTTTTTTCGGCGCGGTCCCGGATCAGCCGACCCTTGGCGTCGTAATAGGCCCAGCCCTTGCCGGCTCCCTTGCGCGTGATGCCGGGCAACTGGTCGTCGACGAAGATCAGGTGGTCGGGTTGGGTAGCCATGCGAAGCAAACCTGCGTGCCCGCCTTGCGGTTCCACCTGCATGGGGCCATTTGCGACGAAACGAAAATCCGCAAGCCCCGCATGAAACGCAGGAGATGCCCGAAATGAGCGATACCTACACCCCGCCCAAGGTCTGGATCCACGATGCCGAGAATGGCGGCCGGTTCGCCAATATCAACAGCCCGGTCTCCGGCGCGCGGGAGGAAAAGGAACTGCCCAGCGGCGAACATCCCTTCCAGCTCTATTCGCTGGCGACCCCCAACGGCGTGAAGGCGAACCTGATCCTGGAGGAGCTCATCGAGGCAGGCTTCCCGGTCGAATACGACGCGTGGATCGTGAATATCGGCGAAGGCGAACAGTTCACCAGCGGCTTCGTCGACATCAATCCCAATTCGAAGATCCCCGCGCTGGTCGACCGGACCGGCCCCAATCCCATCCGCGTTTTCGAAAGCGGTGCGATCCTGTTGCACCTTGCCGAGAAATACGGCGCTTTCCTGAGCGAGACGCCCGCAGGCCGCGCGGAAATGCTCAGCTGGCTGTTCTGGCAGGTCGGCAGCGCGCCCTTCATCGGCGGGGGCTTCGGTCATTTCTACGCCTACGCGCCGGAGAAATACGAATACCCCATCAACCGCTACGCCATGGAAACGAAGCGCCTGTTCGATGTCGCGGACAAGCGGCTGGCGCAGACCCGCTTCCTTGCCGGGGACGAATACACCATTGCCGACATGGCCGCCTGGCCTTGGCTGGCGCCGTTCTTCAAGGGCGTGATCTATAACGATGCCAAGACCTTCCTGAGCATCGACAAATACGAAAATGTCGCGCGCTGGGCGAACACCATCGGGGAGCGTCCGGCCGCCCGCCGCGCGCTCATCGTCAACAAAAGCTGGGGCGACGACGAGGACGCGAAGCTGCCCAACCGGCATTCGGCCGCCGATTTCGAAGGCAAGTCGGTCTAGGCGCTATCCGCCCAGTTCGGAGGCGAGACGGTCCATGAAGCGGACGCCCGCCTCTAGCTGACTTAGCGCGATCCATTCGTCGGGCTGGTGCGCCTGCTCGATACTGCCGGGTCCGCAGATGACGGTCGGAAAGCCGGCCCGCTGGAACTGGCCGCCCTCTGCCGCATAGGCGACCTGCACCGGCGCGGCATTCTCGCCCGTCAGGCGGCGTACGAACGCCACCGCGTCCTCGCTGCCGAGCGGCGTCATCGGCGGCGTACCCGCATGACGCTCGACGCTGACGCCGCAATGGGGGAAGCGCGCTTTCATGCTCGCGTCCATTTCCTCGCACTTCGCCAGGAACGGCGCGAGGATGGCGTCCGGATCCTCCCCCGGCGGGCAGCGCAGGTCGAATACGAAGCGCGCATGGCCTGCCAGGATATTGGCCGCTTCCCCGCCCTCCATCACGCCGACGGTCAGCGTGGCCTGCGGCGGGTCGAAGCCGTTTTCGGGATCGGCGCGCTCACGCAATTGCGCGGCCAGCACCGACAGCTCGTGCATCAGGTCGATGGCGACCATGTTGGCGGACAGGCCCTGCTCGGTCAGCGAGCTGTGCGCTTCGTGCCCGCGGATTGTTACCTCGTGCACGGCGATGCCCTTGTGCCCTGTCACGACCCGCATCGAACTTGGCTCGCCGACGATGGCGAGGCGCGGCGCGGGGATCGTCTTTGCCATCCGGGCAATCATGGCAGGCGCGCCCTGGCAGCCGACTTCCTCGTCATAGCTCAGCGCCAGATGCACCGGCAGCTCGCCCTTTGCAAAGCGCGGAACGAAGGCCAGGGCGAGCGCGATGAAGCCTTTCATGTCGGTGACGCCGCGCCCGGTCAGCCTGCCGTCTGCTTCGCGCACGGTCCACGGATCGCCGCTCCAGTCCTGCCCATCGACCGGGACGACATCGGTATGGCCCGACAGGATCACACCGCCCGGCAGAGCGGGTCCGCAGGTCGCGAACAGGTTCGCCTTCGTCCCCTCCTCGTTCGCCACCCGCTCCGACATGGCGCCGTGGCCGCGCAGATAGTCCTCGACCCATGCGATCAGCGCCAGATTGCTGCGGTGGCTGGTCGTGTCGAACCCGACCAGCGTGTCGAGTATCCGGCGGGCGGTGGGAAGATCGGTCATGGCAATGCTTCTACACCCTTCCCATCTGCGCACCACACGCTATAGGGGCATCCGCCTGCTGGGGTGTAGCCAAGTGGTAAGGCAGCGGTTTTTGGTATCGCCATTCGCAGGTTCGATCCCTGCCACCCCAGCCACTTTTCTCCGGTCCGTTCATCTTGCAGTGCGCTGCCTTTGCGCTAGGCTGCCTGCCATGAAGACAATCCAGATCCTGATCGCCGCTCTTCCCATGGCCGTCATGCCGCTGGCAGGCTGCGCAGCCTATCCGGACCAGGGCGGCTCGCAGGGACCTGCTGGAGAAGACACGATGGAACGGGAAGAGCCCAGTGCCGGCGGCGAGCGGGAATATACAGAGGAAGAGCGCGCGTTCCTGGACGGCATCGGTGCCTGCCGCGAAGATGGCCTCGCCGCCTATGTCGGGCAGTCAGCATCGCCAGAAACGCTGGCCGCGATGATGAAGGAAAGCGGCGCGAAAGTGCAGCGCGTGGTCGGCCCGGGTGAAGCGATGACGATGGATTACCGGACCGACCGCCTGACCGTGCTGACCGACGAGGAAGGCCGCGTCGCGCAGGCCCGCTGCGGCTGAATCACTCTCCGATCGTAAAACGGCAAAAAGGGCCGCGGATTTTCCGCGGCCCTTTTCGCTTGCCCCCCCCCCCCCGCGCCGTTTGCCGGGCGCGGGGTTGGCTGTTCGGGGCGCCCTAGAAGCGGACCGTCAGGTCGGCCATGGCGCGGTCGTCGCGGAAGTCTTCGCGGCCGATGGCGGTCTCGAAGCTGGCACCGAACTGGACCGTGCCGTTGGTCAGCTTCACGCCGCCGCGGACCTCGCCCCAGCTGGTGTCGCCGCCTGCGAACGGCAGGGCGATCGGCACATCGCTGGCCCCGGCGAACCGGACCGTCATGCCGTCATTGCTGCCGCCCAACACGCGAACGTAGTCGGCCTGCACCTGCGGGACGATCGCCCACTTGCCGGCAATGCCCTGCTCGCCGGCCAGCTTGGCGCCGAAGCGCGCTTGCAGCTGCTCGGTCTTCAGGTCGTCGATCTGAAGGGCGGTCTCGCCGCCGATCTCGTCGAAGCCGTCCAGATGCGTGCGCGACCAAGCCATCTGCGCCCGCGGCGTCAGCGTCAGGCCGCTGGAGATGCCGACATTGACGCCGGCCTCTGCCATAGCGGTCATCTTGCTGACCTTGGAGGCGCCCAGCAGCTGGTAGCCATTGGTCCCGTCGAAGCCGGAACGCGTGGTCTCCAGCTCGGCATTTTCCATCGTGCCGACAGCGCCCAGATAGGCCCCGCCGCCAAGATCGTAGGACGCATAGCCCGCCACCTGGTTCAGCTCGCTATCGGCGAAGTCGCCGCCGATATTGCTGCGACCCGATGCGCGGCCGAAGGCCACGCCCATGGTCAGGTTCTTCGCCATCTCGTGCTCGATACCCATGCCGAAATAGCTCGAACGCTGGCCGTCGGCTGCGGTGTCGTTGACGCCGAAGCTGTTGGCCGAGCTGATCACGCCGCCGGTCACGAAGCCGGTCACGCCTTCCGGAAGCGCCATCTGCGCCTCGCTGGTCGGGGCAAGCCCGGCAACACCCAGGCGGGTGCTGACAGCAGCGCTTTCGTACGAGCCGCCGATCGCGGCACGCGGCGCGCCCGTAATGCTGAGCGAACCACCGGCAGCGCCGCCCATCACCGACAGGCGATCGGTCACGCCGTTGAACAGCACACGGCTCTGACGCTCCTGAAGACCCGAAGCCTCGCTGTTGAAGCTCGGCGCAAAGGACGAAAGCGTCGAGGCGAGCGAGCCTGCATCCATCAGGTCGACATAGCCGAAGAGGTTCGACAGATTGTCGTAGTACCCGGCATCGCGCAGGTCATCGAGACCCTTCGCGAAAGATGCGGCAATCGCAGCATCGCCGTCCGACAGTCCGTCCAGACCGCTTTCGACGAAAGCACCGAGGCTGCCCGCCTTGAGCTGCACGGCGACAAGCGTGTCGGTATAGGTCAGTTCGGCATTGAGGTTGCCGAGCAGGCTGACCACGTCGCCGAATTCGCCTTCGATGCCGTCACGCGCCTGCGCGATGACGAAACGCTGCCCATCCCGCGGTTTGGCGGCATTGGCGGGCCGACGCAGGAACAGCGTTCCCCCGTCCGAGACATCGCTCGACAGTGACAGGATACCATTGCGCACCCGGATCTGGTCGTTCCTCGTGGCGCTCACGTCTACACTGTAGACGCTACCGGAGGTCATGATCAGGTTCCCGTTGAAGGTCAGCGTTCCGTACGCAGCCCGCCCGATACCGTTATAGAACGGCGTAGTCGAACCCGGAGCGACAAGCGCCGCACCGACCGTCGAGAAGTCCGCAAAGAAATTCCCGGTGCCGCTGACGACGCCGGCGCCGAACAGGAAATCGTTGGCGACGATATTGCCGAGGTTGTTCGTGGTTCCGCCGAACTGGGTGTAATCGCCGAGGACGCTGAGCGTGCCGCTGGTACGGACGACCAGCTCTGCCTGCCCGGCAATATCCAGCTTGTCGATTTCGACATCGCCCGCCAGGAAGGTGCGGCCTTCCTGTTCGAGGCTCACTTCGAAATACTGCGGACGAACGCCATTCGACGGATCGGCTGTCACATTGTTCGGTACGAAGTTCGAAGTCAGCGGACCGTTGGGGACGATAGCGTAATTGACACCGTCCGCGACCACGACGGGATCGTAATCGAATGTCTGGCAGTCGTCGAAGAAGCAGACGTCACCGAAACCGGCGGCGCCGCCAGCGGTTTCCGTGCCGAGCGTGGTGGGAACCCCATTGACCAGCTCACCATCGACTTCGACCATGTAGGACGGATCGAGATCGCGAACCCAGTGCTTCTTGTCGAACCAGTTGCCGTCACCCTTCTGCGCCGAGGCAAAGGTGTAGGGATTGTTCTCGACGATCAGGTTCCAGTACTGGAACAGCGGCTGGTAGAAGCTGACCGTTCCGAAGCTGCTGAAGACCTGCGGGCCGAAGAAGCGCGAGCCGCCCGACAGGACAGCCGCGATGACCGGCATGTCGAATTTTTCGTCGATAATCAGCGGACCGCCGGAATCGCCACCTGCCGTCGTCGATTCGAGCGGCAGGGCCACATCGTCGTCGCCGAAAATCTTGAAGTCGTATTCGCAGCCGACGTCGTCGTTCGGTTCGCGGCAGGTGAACGCCGTCCAGTACAGCGAGCTGGGATTGTCGCCACCTGCATCACCGAACAGGAATTCGTTGCGATCGTCGATCGAACCCAGCCACGAGACGAAGTTCTCACCCGCGCGGCGGCGCCAGTCGATTCCCTGGAAATCACCACTGGATCCGCTGCCGGACCGGCCATAACCCGTAACCGTCGCATGCGCCTGCTCGCTAAGCGGGGTAAAGAGCAGTGCCCATTTCGGAATATCGTGTGCCGGGGTGTCGAGGGTCGCGATCGCGATATCGGCCTCCAGGAACCCGATATTGTCGCCTTCGAGCGAGCGCTCGTCGTACCAGACATGCTCGACGTCATAAACGGCGAGCTCTTCGTTCGTTTCGAAGTCGTTGTTGAACCAGCTGATGAAGCCGGGAAGCGCATCGTCGCCGAAGGAGAACGCGATCGGCGTACCGCCGGTGTCGACACCGTATTCTTCCTGCGGAACGTCGTTCACGCAGTGCGCGGCGAAGATCACCATGCGTGGATTGACCAGCGAGCCCGAGCAGACGAAACCCGGATCGCGGTACATCATGCCGATGCCGTTGACGCCGGTGTTATCAAGGACACCGTCGGGCGGTGGCAGGTTGGGATCGACCACGCCGGGCACGACATGGCGATAGTTTTCAACCTGGAATTCGGTCGCCTGCGCGTTCGTGTCGAACGCCGGGTTCGCAACCGTGTTCACCACCGAAGCCCGTTCCGGCGCGACGCGGAACTGGTCTTCGTCCACTTCCTGCGCGACGACGGGGGCCGTGGCGGAAATGGCCGCGAAACTGGTGGCCAGTAGAAGGCTGCGGCGCAGCCCGTTGGCAGTCGTCATGAGATATTCCCCTTTTTCTGAGGTGACTATGCCGCCGGGGCCCGGCGACTCGGCACCACCCAAGAAGGAAACCTTACGATTTATTCATCTTTTGGAAAGCCCCTCAAAAAGCAACTTCCATAGATTAAAGTCCGCTTTTGCCCGTTTTGTGCACCGCAGCATGAACATTGCGTGTAATATTATTGTGCTCCAGTACTCATTACGAAGCGCGGACCAGATCGTCCTGAGGATTGTTCGGCGTAAGGATCATGACGTTATCCTCGACCCGCCATCCGGCCAGCCGGCTGAGCAGGTTCATGCCCAGCACATTCGTCGTCCCCATGTTGGGCGCGATAACCGCATCAAGGCCGCGCGCGGCCACATTGCCGAAGCGCAGTTCACCGATCGACGTCATGGAAACCGTCATCGTGCCGTTGGCCGTCGTCATCTGGACCGGCAGGCGCTGGCGATTGGGCTCGAGACCGGCCGCGTCGGCCGTCGCCTGCGACACGGCAGTCAGCGTTGCGCCCGTATCGACCAGGAAATCCGCCGGCACGCCGTTGATTTCCGCCTGCAGCCAGAAATGTCCGTCCTGCGCGAGCGGTATCCGGGTTTCCTCGCCCACGACCGTCTGCTCGGGCAGGCCCATGCCGGGCATGGCCACATCGAGCCGCGGATCCAGCCGGGCGATCTGCAGGACCACCGTGACAAGGACCCCGACCAGGACGATCGTGCTCGCACCCCGAACCAGGCCTGCGAGCGGTACGCCGCCGCGGCGCATCATGCTGCCGATCCAGCCGACCAGCATGGCGCCGACGGCCAGCATCAGGA
Organism: Erythrobacteraceae bacterium WH01K; assembly: GCA_027941995.1. NCBI lineage: Bacteria > Pseudomonadati > Pseudomonadota > Alphaproteobacteria > Sphingomonadales > Erythrobacteraceae > Erythrobacteraceae bacterium WH01K. Next base: position 2,265,984 of record CP115966.1, read on the forward strand.
GCTGGGACTGGGGTATCGCGGCAATGCGTTCGGCGATGGCGGCAAAGAGGTTTTTCAGGTCCACGCCCCCTATATAGGGGCGCGGCGGTGGCATTGGTATGAACGGATTTCGCGGCAGTTCAGGTGCTGCTGCTCAGGCGGCCGCAATTGGCGGGACTAGGCCAGGATCGCCGTCGCCAGATGATCGCCCGATATCCACGCATTCTCCACGCGAGGGCCTGACAGCCAGTCGCCGCACACGCCGATGCCTTCCTCACCGTCCCAAAAGCTCGCTTCTCCGGGTGCCGGATCGGTCATCGCGTAGCGCCAGCGATGCGCCGCCAGATGGTGAGGTGATTGCGGGGCGGCACCTGCCTCGTCGAAGAAGGCGGAGAGGATAGCCTCGCTCGCCTCTTCCCGCTTCATTTCGAGGTTTCGCGCGGACCAGCCGGGCGAGGCATGGATGACCCAGTGCTCCCCTTCATCCCTGCCGGGCTTCGCCGAGTTGCGCGCAGCCCAGCGCACGTCGTCTCCCTTGAAAACATCGCCGAGGGGCAATTTTTCACGGAAAGCCGTCATGACTGCCCAGCAGGGTTTCGAGGCGCTGTCCCGCGCCCTTGCTTCCCAGCCATCGCGATGTCCCGCAAGCAACTCCGCCGCCTGCTCGGCAGGTACGGCGATCACGATACGGGCGAAGCGATGCGCCTTGCCATCGATGCTGAGCTGCCAGATGTCGTCGTCCCGGGCAATGTGTTCGACGCGGGCCGCCCAGCGGACGTCCTGCGTTTCTGCCATGTACCGTATGGGCGCGTTCATGCCGGGCGTGCCGACCACCGCGTCGCCCCCGGCCGCCGGCCAGTCCGCGACCGCGCCGGCTTCGCGCCAGTCCGCGACCGCCGCAATGAAACCGGGATCCCTGACGGTAAAATACTGCGCTCCGTGATCGAAGCGGACGGTTTCGCCATCGATCTCGGCCCGCCGGGTTGCCATGCGTCCGCCCGGCCCGCGCCCCTTGTCGAACAGGACGGGCGAAACCCCGCCCTCTTTCAATCGTACAGCGCAGGCGAGGCCCGCCATGCCTGCCCCGATAATCGCGATGTCGCCCACGGCATCCTCGCTCATCAGGGCGCGCTTCTCGGCACGGAGGCTTCGGCGAGGACGACGCTGAACTTTTCTCCCTCGTCGAGCCAGCGGCGAACCGGGGTCCAGCCTCCTGCTAGAAGAAGCGTGTTCGCGCTGCGACGCTTGAACTTGTGGCTGTTTTCCGTGTGGATCGTCTCGCCCGCCTTCATCGCGAAGTTTTCGCCTGCGACTTCGAAAGTCACGTCCCGGTCCGCAACGAGATGCATCTCGATCCGGGCGAAGTCGTCGTTCCAGCGCGCCTCGTGGGAGAGGTCCTCTACGGGGATCGTCCCGCCCAGTTCACGGTTGATGCGGCGGGCAAGGTTCAGGTTGAATTCGCCCGTCACCCCCTTCGCATCGTCATAGGCCGCCTCGAGGATTTCGGGATCCTTCACAAGGTCCATCCCGATCAGCAGCAGGCTGCCCTGCCCCAGTGTCTCGCGCATCGTCCTGAGCAGGTCCACGGCGGTGCGTGGCACCATGTTGCCGATGGTCGAACCGGGAAAGAATCCCAATTTCGGCATTCCGGCTACCTCTGCCGGCAATTCGACCCGGCGCATGAAGTCGGCTTCTACCGGATGGACAGGCAGGCCGGGGAATTTCGCGGCGAGGTCGGCGGCCGCAGCGCGCAGGAAATCGCCTGCAATGTCGAGCGGGACATAGGCCGCCGGATCGATCGCGCCCAGCAGCAGGGGTGTCTTTACCGAGGAACCGCTGCCGAATTCGACCACGGCCCGGCCCGGCCCCACTTCGGCGGCAAATTCGTCGCCGCGGGCTTCCAGTATCTCGCGCTCGCACCGGGTCGGGTAATATTCCTCGACCTGGGTGATATCCTCGAACAATTGCGATCCGGCATCGTCATACAGCCAGCGCGCGGGAATCGCCTTCTGATCCTGCCGCAGCCCTTCCAGGACGTCGGCGCGAAAGGCGCGGTCGATGCCGTCGTCGTCGCGGTCGACGAGTTTCAGCCCGTGATTGTCGGCCATCAGATATCCTTTGCCAGCCGCAAGCCCGTGAACTGCCAGCGCTGGTGGGGGTAGAAGAAATTGCGGTAGGAGGCGCGGCTGTGACCGCGCACGGTTGCACAGCTTGCGCCCTTGAGGACGAACTGCCCGCTCATGAACTTGCCGTTATATTCCCCGACCGCGCCTTTCGCGGGCTGGAATCGCGGATAGGGAAGATAGGCGCTGCCCGTGAACTGCCAGCAATCGCCGAACAGGGCATCGGTGCCGAGGGGGGCGACAGGGCCCGCATGATCCAGCTGGTTGCCGCCTGCCGGATCATGCGCCGGAGCGGTATCCGCATGCTGGCCGCGGGCGATGGCTTCCCATTCGAATTCCGTGGGCAGGCGCGCGCCGGCCCATGTGGCAAAGGCATCGGCCTCGTAATAGGAGATATGCGTGACCGGCGCATCGGGATCGCGCGCCTGCCAGCCCTGCAGCGTGAAATGCTCGCCTTCGCGCCAGTAGTCGGGGGATGCGACATCGTTGCCGTTCACCCACGCCCAGCCATCCGACAGCCACAAAGCGGGATTGGAATAGCCGCCATCGGCGATGAATTCTTCCCACTCCGCGTTCGTGACCAGCCTGTCTGCCAGCGCGAAGGGTTCCAGCAGGGTGCGATGGCGCGGTCCCTCGCAGTCGAAAGCGAAGCCTGCCCCTGTATCGCCCGTGTCGTGACCGATCAGCGCAATGCCGCCGGGATGCTTCCACCAGCCACGCTCGTCAGAGGTGCCTTCCCGCGTGGAAGGTGCGCCGTCCCACATGGCGACGCCGAGGGGATTGCGCGACAGGGCATGCTTGATATCGGTCAGCAGCAATTCCTGATGCTGCTGCTCATGCGCGAAGCCCAGTTCGATCAGGGGCCGCAATTCCTCGCGGTCGAGCAGGGGCTGCATCGCCTCGTCGACATGGGCGCGCCAGTCCAGGATCTGCGCCACGGTCGGGCGCGACAGCAGGCCGCGGGAGAAACGCGCGATCCGTTCGCCTTCCGCCTCGTAGTAGGAATTGAATACGAAAGGCCAGTCCTCGTCGTAAAGCGTGTAGCCTTCGAGGTTGTCGCGCAGGAGGAACGTTTCCCAGAACCACGTGACATGGGCGAGATGCCATTTCGCGGGCGAGGCGTCTTCCATCGACTGGATGGTCGCATCGCTTTCCGAGAGCGGCGCGGCCAGAGCCTCCGTCAGGCTGCGGGTCGCGGCAAATTGCTCCGCCAGTCCGGCCCCCACCTCGTGGAAGGGGCGCGCGGCGGCGGCACTGTTGGGGGCATTCACTGGCTGGGTCTCCCTCGGCGACCGGTCCAGACATCACCATGAACGTCTCCCGGCCCCATTAAAAGGGCCGAAAGACGGTAAAGTGCCCGCTTTGCTTCGGAAATTTTCCCTCCGATAAGTCCGGAGGCGATCACGATTGCCCGAAGATCAGGCCCGCAGATCAGGCCGATAGATCAAGCGGCGTCGGCCTGTTCCTCCGCCGCTGCCAGCTTCATCATGTCGGCAATCGTGAAGGCCAGTTCGATCGACTGCGCGGCGTTGAGGCGCGGGTCGCAATGCGTGTGATAGCGGTCGTTCAGGCCTTCATCGGTGATCGCCACCGCGCCGCCGACGCATTCGGTCACGTCCTGCCCGGTCATTTCCAGGTGGATGCCGCCGGCATGCGTGCCCTCGGCGCGGTGGACGGCGAAGAAGCCGCGCACTTCGGCAAGGATGCGGTCGAAGGGCCGCGTCTTGTAGCCGCTATCCGCCTTGACGACATTGCCGTGCATCGGGTCGCAGCTCCAGACGACCGGATGGCCCTCGCGCTGAACTGCGCGGACAAGGCGCGGCAAGCCCGCCTCCACCTTGTCGTGGCCGAAGCGGCTGATGAGCGTGATGCGCCCGGCCTCGCGTCCCGGATTGAGCGTATCGAGCAGGCGGATGAGATCGTCCGGTTCGAGGCTCGGCCCGCATTTCATGCCCAGCGGATTGCCGATGCCGCGCGCGAATTCGATGTGCGCGCTCCCGTCGAACCGCGTGCGGTCGCCGATCCACAGCATGTGCGCGCTGGTGTCGAACCAGTCGCCGGTCAATGAATCCTGCCGTGCCATCGCCTGTTCGTAAGGCAGCAGAAGCGCCTCGTGGCTGGTGTAGAAGCTGGTCCCCTGAAGCTGGGGCACGGTCGCCGGATCGACGCCGCACGCCTCCATGAAATCGAGCGCTTCCGATATCCGGTCGGCGGTCTCGGCGAAGCGGTCGGCCCACGGGGAGCGGCCCATGAAGTCGAGCGTCCACTGGTGGACCTGCCGCAGATTGGCGTAGCCGCCACCGGCAAAGGCGCGCAGCAGGTTCAGCGTGGCGGCGGCCTGCGAATAGGCGCGGACCATGCGCTGCGGATCGTTGCGGCGCTTCGCGGCATCGAACTCGATCCCGTTCACGTTGTCGCCGAAATAGCTCGGCAGGGTCACGCCGTCCTTGGTTTCCGTATCGGAGCTGCGCGGCTTGGCGAACTGGCCGGCCATGCGCCCGACCTTCACCACCGGCAGCTTCCCGGCAAAGGTCAGCACCACCGCCATCTGCAGGATGACCCGGAAGGTATCGCGGATGTTGTTCGGGTGGAACTCGGCAAAGCTTTCCGCGCAATCGCCGCCCTGCAGCAGGAACGCCTGCCCGCTCGCGACTTCCGCCAGGTCGGCCTTCAGCGCGCGCGCTTCCCCGGCAAAGACCAGCGGCGGATAGGACGCCAGCGTAGCCTCTGCATCGGCGAGGGCGCTTGCATCTTCATACTTGGGAAGATGCCGCGCCTCGTGCGATTTCCAGCTGTCGGGTGTCCAGTTCTGCGCCATGGCTGATCGTTCTCGGTTACAATAAATCGGACGCAGCAATACCGCCGCGCGCCATGGATAGGCAAGGGAAGGAAAGGTTTAGCGCCGCCTTGCCAGTCTTCGGACGGGCAAGGCGGCGCTTTATCCTATCGACTTGTCCTATCGACCGGCAGCGGCGGCGGTCGGCTCGGCAGCACCCCGGTTGCCGGGCGCACGCGCCAGTTCCTGCCCTTCGGGAATGGCCGCGACACGGTATCCCTCGCGCCCGCCGAAATACTTCGCGGCCAGGGCCTGCATCCGTTCGGGCGTGGTCTGCGAATAATCGCTCAGCAGGCTGCGCACCAGCTGGACGCGTCGTGCGTCGCGGGTCGAGCCTTCCAGCTGGTAAAGCCAGAAGGTGTTCCCAGTGCTCGCCCGCATGATGGTCTGCCGCAGGGGTTCGGTCACACGCGCCAGTTCCTCCGCGCTCGGCGGATTGGCCGTGAGGTCGGCGGCGATGGCATCGGCGGCGGTGAAGAAGGCCGGCACGTCTTCCGGCTTCAATTGGGCAACTGCCAGGATGTTGCCGCCCGTCTCCATGTCGACCGGCCAGGACGAGCGGACTTGCGGGGCGTAGCTGGCCCCGGCCCGTTCGCGCATGGCGTCCATCAGCCGGTTGTTGAAGACCGACGTCAGGATTTCGAGTTGCCGCGATTCCCGCAGGTCCGCGACACCGCCGCCGCTGGGCCATGCGATGACTGCGGCGGCCTGGTTCGCATCGCCGCGATGTTCCAGAATGGTCGTCTCGCCCGCATCGGGGAAGGTCGATCCGCGGTTCGCGATTTCCGCCGGGATGGGCGCGCGTTCCGGCAGCGCGCCGAATGTCCGGGTCAATGCGCCGATCGTCGCTTCCCGTTCGAATTCGCCGAAGATCAGGACTTCGACCGGACCTTGCGCCAGAAGCGGCTCCCACACCTCGCGGAACCCTTCGGGCGTCGCCTGGGCGAGAGCCTCCGGCGTCGGCGTTGCGAAGCGCGGGTCGCGGTCGCGCAGCAGGAATTCCAGGTCGCGGCCCAGCAATCCGCCCGGGCTCGTCGCGAAGGTATCGTAGGCGAGGCGCGATGCGGCCCGCGCGCGGATCACCGGATTGGCATCCCAGCGCGGATCGCCGAGCTTCGCGGCGAACAGGTAGAGCTGGTCGGCCAGATCCTCGGCCCGCGTCTGCGCGGCAAAGGAGAACACCGCATCCTCGATATCGAAGTCGAAGCCCAGCTTGCGGCCCGTCGCAAGCCGGTCGAGCTCTTCCTCGCCGACCTTTCCGAAACCGCTGCCGACGAGCGCCATCCGGCCGAGCCCGACATAGGCGGCGTCCTTCGGTTCGAAGGCGCGGTACCCGGCGCCGAAACGGACCTTCGCCGTCACGCGGCCGGGTTCCGCATCATTGGGCCACAGGAGCGCGGTGACGCCGTTTGCCAGTTCGACCCGCTCGATCTCGAACAGGCCGACAGGAGTGTTCGATACCACGCTGCCCGGCGTGCCGAGGGGCGGAAGCTCGTCGAACGTGATGGCGTTTTCCGCCAACCGCGCGCTGCCGTCGGCGGTCACATCCTGCCGCAGGGCGGTCTGCACCGCGGCGCGATCGGCCTCGCCGGTGGCGGGGGTCGTGTAGACCGATCGCACGACATCGCCTTCGAACAGGGCGCGGGTCCGCTGCAGGATGGCGTCCGGTGTCACGCGGGGGCGCATGTCGCGGAAAACCTTCAGAACCGTCTCGGGCGAGGCCGTCGTCTCGCGGATGTCCACCGCCTGCACGATATTGTCCGCCAGCCGCGAGCCGGGGGCCACGTCACGCTCCGCCACCAGGGCAGCGAAATTGACGTCGAACTCGGCATATTCGCGGGCGATTTCCGCCTCGCTCGGCGGGGTGGCGGCGGCGTCCGCGATCACGGAGCGAACGTCGGCCAGCGCGGTCTGCCAGTCGTCGGTCAGCGGTGCGAAGGTCACGAAGGTCGCATCGGAGGACCGGTTGACGTCGTCCTGCTGGACCTGCGCGTAGAGGTAGGACCCCCCGGCCCGCGCCCGCGCTTCCAGGCGCCGGTTGATCAGCGCCTGTGCCAGCGCATCCATCAACAGGCCTTCATTATAGACGATGGTATCCTGCACCGGACGCCAGGGCCGCATGATGCCGTAGGTGAAACTGCGCGGGAGGTCGGGCTCGACCAGCACCGTGGTCTCGCCCACTGCGGGTGAGCCCGCCGCGCCCTCCGGCGCAACCGGATCGCCGAAATCGGGCGCCGCTTCGGGCTGCCCCTCCACGCTCCAGTCACCGAAATATTTCTCGACCAGCCCTGCAAGCACGCGGGGGTCGGCGTCGCCCGCAACCGAGATGACGACGTTTTCGGGCCGGTACCAGCGGCGATGGAATGCCTGCACCGCTGCCGGGGTAGCGCCGGTCAGCGTTTCCTCGGTCCCGATCGGCGAGCGCGTGGCAAGGCGCTGTCCGGCAAAGAACGTTTCCCTCGTCGCGTCGCCCACGCGTTGGGCCGCACCGCCGCGTTCCCGCTTTTCTGCGAGAACGATAGGCACCTCTGCCCCGAGCTGGCGGCTTTCCAGCACCGGCTCGCGGACCATGCCGCTCAGCAGGTGGAAACTCTCGTCCAGCTTTTCGGGCGTCGCGCCGGGCAGGTCCAGCTTGTACACGGTATGCGTCGGGCTGGTTTCGGCATTGGTATCGCTGCCGAATGTCGCGCCCATGGCCTGCCAGCGGGGGATCGCCTCGGCAAAACCCAGATACTTGCTCTCGCGGAACAGCAGGTGTTCCAGCAGGTGGGCATAGCCCTGTTCGCTGTCGCGTTCGTGGAGCGAGCCTGCATCGACGCGGATGCGGATGCTGACCTGTTCGGGCGGCACGCCGTTGCGGCGCACGGCATAGCGCAGGCCGTTGTCCATCGCCCCGAACGTCCATTCGCGGTCGACCGGAATGTTGCTGCCTTCGTACAGCCACGGAACTTCGCCTTCGCCCTGGACCGCCTGCGGCTGCGGTACGTCGATGACCGGGCCATCCTGCGCCCCGATGGGAACGGCGAGCAGTGTCAGGGGGAGGAGGAACGCGAGGGGCCGTGCGGCGCGCGAAAATACAGTCATGGCCCGCATATAGGCAGCAAACGCGTGAAGCACGAGTGAATAGCTTGCCCCGCCCCTGCCCGCTTCCTACATCCGGGGCATGTTTATCGAGACCGAAACGACGCCCAACCCCGCCACGCTGAAATTCCTGCCGCAGCAGCAGGTCATGGATTCCGGCACGAGGGAATTTACCTCGCCCGAGGCGGCCGCCGCCAGCCCGCTGGCCCAGGCCATCTTCGACACGGGCGATGTCACCAACGTCATGTTCGGGGGCGACTTCGTTTCCGTCTCGGCCGCGCCCGGGGTCAACTGGAGCGACCTGAAACCGCAGGTCGTGGCCATCCTGCTCGACCATTTCGTTAGCCAGGCTCCGCTCTTCATGCCCGGATCCGCAGGCGGCATCTCCGTACCGCCCGAAGAAGACGCGATGGTGGTGGAGGAAGACCCCGCCAATGCCGATATCGTTGCCCAGATCCACGAATTGCTCGATACCCGTGTGCGGCCCGCCGTGGCCGGCGATGGCGGGGATATCGCCTATCGCGGATACAAGGACGGGATCGTCTATCTGGGCATGCAGGGCGCATGCGCCGGGTGCCCCAGTTCGACCGCCACGCTGAAGCATGGAATCGAAGGCCTGCTGAAACATTACGTCCCGGAGGTCGTTGAAGTCCGCGCAGCCTGATTTTCCATTCTAGACACAGCGGGACATTCATGACCAAGCAGTTTCACGGCCACACCCTTTCCGCCGACGCCCTCGACCAGATCTTCCGCGAAGCGCGGACCTACAATGGCTGGCTCGACAAGGAAGTGACGCAGGCGCAGATCGAGACGATCTACGAACTTGCGAAGATGGGACCGACCTCTGCCAACATGCAGCCGGGCCGCTTCGTCTGGGTCCGCAGCCAGGAAGAGAAGGATACTCTCGCCGGTTTCGCCTCGGAAGGGAACGCCGACAAGATCAAGGCCGCGCCGGTCACCGTCATCATCGGCTACGATGTCGATTTCCATGATGAACTGCCGTGGCTCTTCCCGCATGCCGATGCGAAAAGCTGGTTCGAAGGCGACGAGGACGGACGTCGTGAAGGCGCGGCGCGCAACTCCGCCCTGCAAGGTGCGTATATGCTGATCGCGGCGCGCTCCCTAGGCCTCGACTGCGGCCCGATGTCGGGTGTCGATCTGGACAAGGTAACCCAGCATTATTTCGCAGGGCAGGAAGAAGACGGCCCGCGCGTGAAGGCGGACTGGATCATGTCGATCGGCTATGGCGACAAGACCACGATTTTCGACCGCAGCCCCCGCCCGGATTTCGACAAGTTCAACTGGATTGTCTGACGGCCGGCCGGGGTGACCGGTGCCTCCGGCACCGCTGCTCCATTCCCTGCCCCCTTGATGAACCGCGACCGGTGGGGCATCGGCGCTGGCCATGACAGCTATGATGCGGACACTGGCGATCGAATGCGCGAGCGAGGCGTGCTCTGTCGCCCTGTTTGAAGGCGAGCGGATGACGCTGGTCGATCACCGGCACGAAGTGCTGGGTCGCGGTCATGCCGAACGCCTGGTGCCGATGATCGCGGAACTGCCGGAGCGGGGACGCGCCGACCGCATCTGCGTTTCGCGGGGACCGGGCAGTTTCACCGGCATCCGGATCGGGATTGCCGCCGCAAGGGCGCTCGGCATCGCCTGGGGCGCACAGGTCCTCGGTTACCCGACCCTCGCCCTGGTTGCGGCGCGTAGCTGGCAACCGAAGCTGAGGCCCGTCAGCGTCTGCATGGAAGGCGGCCATTCGCAGTGGTTCGTCCAGAATTTCGACGAGCAGCGCCGCGCCGAGGACGATGTGTGTTCCCTGCCCCATGAAGAAGCCGCCGCCGCCTGTCGCCATGCGGTCATCGTCGGCAATCGCGCTTCGGAGGCAGCAAGTATCCTAGCCGGCGGGCGCCTGTCCATCGACCTCGGCCCCGACGCACGGCATTTCCCCCTGCTCGCTACCCATCACCTGACCGGCACGGTATCGGCCATCTATGGCCGCGCCGCCGATGCGAAGCCTGCGCGAAAAGTCGCCGCACCACCGGCATGAGCGATCTTTCCGGCCAGGACCCGGGCGGACCCTTGCAGGAAGCGGCGGGCAAACCGCTCGACCCGCTGGCGGCCATCATGCTGGTGATGGAGGCGAGCTTCGACCCGCGCTGGGGCGAGGCATGGAACGAGCGGCAGGTCGCGTCCTCGCTCGCCATGCCTTCCACCCGTTACGTGCTGGTTGCCGCCGACGGGTCCGAACCGCAAAGCCCGCACGAAACCGCCGGTTTCGCCATGACGCGCGCTGCACCTGGCGAGGAGGAGCTGCTGCTGATCGCCGTCCGGCCGGAGCATCGCCGGTCGGGCCTCGGCGCGCACCTGCTCGACATCCTGGCAGGCAGTGCACGCGAACGGGGCGCGGAACGCATCTTCCTTGAAATGCGAGAAAACAATCCGGCGATCAGCCTGTATGGCGCGGCAGGATTTGCCCCGATCGGCCGGCGAAAGGCCTATTACAAGCTGTCCGACGGCAGCCGTCTGGATGCGATTACTTTCGCCCGCACACTTTAGCTTCATCCTTTGAAGACTAATTATATTGGACGGCCGTCCAGTTCTTAACGGCCTGTCCATTGCAAGATGACGTTTTGTGTTACATGGGCCACAGTGAGGATGGACGGGAATATCCGGCATCCCAATAAAATATCGATCGCAAGGGATAACTCTCATGGAAACAATAGAACTCGATATGTCGGAGACGCTGATTACGCTGACGTCCGACATCGTCGCTGCCCATGTCAGCAACAACAACGTGGAAGTGGACGACGTTCCGGCCCTGATCACGAAAGTGCACGCCGCGCTCGCGGGTCTCGGCAACGGCGCGCAGGTGGAAGAGGAAACGCCCGAACCGGCGGTTTCCATCCGTGCATCGGTGAAGCCGGACTACATCGTCTGCCTGGAAGACGGCAAGAAGCTGAAGATGCTGAAGCGCTATCTTCGCACCAATTACGACATGTCTCCGGAAGAATACCGCGCACGCTGGAACCTGCCGAGCGACTATCCCATGGTCGCGCCGAACTACGCGGAAAAACGCCGCGAACTGGCGAAGAAGATCGGTCTGGGCCGCAAGCCGGGCCAGAAGCGCGGTCGCAAGAAGAAAACCGACTGATCCGGTGCCGCATGGCGGGCATGACAGCCCCCGCCTTGCGACATAAGGTTGAGACAGGCGCTCTGCCCCGTTAAGGGGTCAGGGCGCCTTTTTCATCCGGGCGCCGTCTGCCGGTCCGATCCAGGGAGCCCTTACTTGCCCGACGCAATCGATCTCGAACAGCTTTGCGCCGACAAGGGTCTGCGCATCACGGAACAGCGGCGGGTCATCGCCCGCGTCCTGTCCGACAGCGACGACCACCCCGATGTCGAACTGCTGCACAGCCGGGCCAGCGCCATCGATCCCAAGATCAGCATCGCGACCGTCTATCGCACCGTCCGCCTGTTCGAAGAGGCGGGCATCCTCGACCGCCACGATTTCGGCGACGGGCGCGCGCGCTATGAACCCGCACCTGAGGCGCATCACGATCACCTGATCGATGTGGAAAGCGGCAAGGTCGTCGAATTCGTCGATCCCGAGCTGGAGGCCCTGCAGAAGCAGATTGCCGAGAAACTGGGCTATCGCCTCGTCGATCACCGTATGGAGCTTTACGGTGTCCGCCTCGAACGGGACGACTGACATCGACGGGCAGCAGGCGGCCACCGGCCCGCGCCCGAAACGCCGGCACGATCCGCTGCGCAACGAATGGCGCCACCGCGCCGCCGCGGCAAAGGGCGTGCCGACGCCGCTCAATTTCATGGAATGGGTGCGCTTCTCCATACGGACCGCGCTGATCGGGCTGGCGCTGCTGGTCTTCGTGCCGCTGCACTACCTTTACCGCGTCTTCGCCTATGGCTCGCCCTTTCCCATGTGGTTCCTCGGGCTGGCCGCACGGATTTCGGGCGCGAAGGTGAAGGTGCACGGTACGCCGCTGAGGCGCGACGTCTTTTTCATCGCCAACCACGTCTCGTGGCTCGACATCCTGTCGCTGGCAGGCGCGAGCGGGACCGCCTTCGTCGCCAAGGCCGAGCTGGCCGAAGCGCCCCTTGTCGGCTGGCTGTGCCGGATGAACCGGACCGTCTTCGTGAAGCGCGAGAACCGGCTGGGCGTCGCGGAGCAGATCAATGCCCTGCGAGAGGCGCTGATGGACAATTGGTCCGTCACCGTCTTCCCCGAAGGCACGACGACCGACGGCCATTCGCTGCTGCCGTTCAAGTCCAGCATGCTGAGCGTGCTGGAGCCGCCGCCGCCCGGCGTCCTCGTCCAGCCGGTCGTCATCGATTACGGGCCGCAGGCGGAATGGCTGGGCTGGATCGACAACGAAAGCGGCGTCAACAATTTCAAGCGCGTGCTCAGCCGCCGGGGCACGTTCGACCTGCACCTGCATTATCTCGACCCGTTCAGTCCCGAGGAGTATCGCGGGCGCAAGGCCATCGCCGCCAAGGCGCGCGAGGAAATCGAGGCGAAGCTGACCGAGTGCCTCGGCCACGAGGTACGCCCGTTCAAGTTCAACGTCGAACCCATCCGCTACAGCGCGCCGGAACTGGCCGCCGATGTTCCTGCCGAAGATCCGCCTGCCGCATAGCTGCGGATTGAAGACGCCGCCGCATTCGACTAAGGGCGGCAGTCTCATGAAACCGACCGACCAACCGCGGACCTACAGGGTCAAGAGCTTCGGCTGCCAGATGAACGTCTATGACGGCGAACGCATGGGCGAGCTGCTGGCCGAAAAAGGCATCACTCCTGCGCCGGAGGGCGAGGATGCTGACCTGGTGGTGCTCAACACCTGCCACATCCGCGAGCGCGCGGCGGAAAAGATCTATTCCGACATCGGCCGCCTGACCAAGGGCAAGACGCAGGAAAAGGCGCCGATGATCGCGGTCGCAGGCTGCGTCGCGCAGGCAGAGGGCGAGGAGATCATGAAACGCGCGCCTGCCGTGTCGATGGTGGTCGGCCCGCAGGCCTATCACCGTCTGCCGGAAATGCTCGACAGGGCCGTGGCAGGCGAGCGGGCGACCGATACCGACATGCCGCCCATCGCCAAGTTCGACGCCCTGCCCCGCCGCCGCAAGAGCGCGCCGACCGCGTTCCTGACCGTGCAGGAGGGTTGCGACAAGTTCTGCACCTATTGCGTCGTGCCCTACACCCGCGGAATGGAAATCTCCCGCCCCTATGGTGACCTGGTCCGCGAAGCCCAGGGACTGGTGGAAGCCGGGGCGAAGGAAATCACCCTACTGGGCCAGAATGTCAGCGCGTGGAGCGGCGAGGACGAGGCAGGCCGCACGGTCGGTCTGGCCGGCCTGATCCGCGCCCTCGACCGCGTCGATGGATTGAAGCGCATCCGCTACACCACCAGCCATCCGGCCGACATGGACGACGACCTGATTGCCGCGCACGGCGAAGTCGGCAAGCTGATGCCCTATCTCCACTTGCCGGTGCAATCGGGCAATGACCGCGTGCTGAAGGCGATGAACCGCAGCCACACGGCGGAAAGCTATGTCCGCCTGCTGGAACGCTTCCGCGCCGCCCGGCCCGACCTTGCCATCAGCGGCGACTTCATCGTCGGCTTCCCCGGCGAGACCGAGGCCGAGTTCGAGGACACGCTGCGGATCGTCGATGAAGTGCGCTATGCCCACGCCTTCAGCTTCAAATATTCGCCCCGCCCCGGCACGCCTGCCGCGACCATGGACGGACAGGTTCCGATGGAAGTCATGGACGACCGGCTGCAACGCCTGCAGGCCGCCATCGGCCGCCACCAGCTCGCCTTCAACGAGGCCAGCGTCGGCAAGACGTGCGACGTCCTGATCGAACGCAAGGGCCGCCTGCCCGGCCAGTGGCTGGGCAAGACGCCTTGGCTGCAAAGCGCCTGGTTCGAAGGGAATTTCGCGCTCGGCGATGTGGTCGGGGTGGAGCTGGTGCAGGCCAATCCCAACTCGCTGGCTGCGCGGCCGCGCGAACCCGTGGCTGCCTGACGGTGCGTGGCGGCCATCGGGCCGTCCCGCGCCGCCTATCGTGACAGCCAGGTGACTTTCCCCAGCCACCTGCATCGATGCCGCTTGCCAGCCGCCCGTAAGCGCCTACATTCAAGGTCCTCACACGAAAGGACCGCGCCAAGCCGCATATGGGCCGTAAACCGACATCCGCCGCCGATCCGGTGATTTCACCCGATCCCGTCCCCAGCCGCGAAATTCGCCGTGCCCGCACGGAAATGTCGTTCGACAACCAGTCGCTTCTCGGCCCCCTGTTCGGACAATTCGATGCCAATCTGGTGCAGGTCGAGAATCGCCTCGGCGTGTTCATCGCCGCGCGCGGGGGCAAGGTCGAGATCGAGGGACCCGAGGACGCCGTCGCCCGTGCGCGCGACGTCTTGCAGAGCATGTATGACCGGCTGGCCCGTGGACAGGATCTCGATGGCGGCGCGATCGAGGCCCTGATTGCCATGTCGAACGAACCGACGCTGGAAGGGATCATTTCGGGCAAGCAGGACAGCGCCCCGATCATGATCCGCACCCGCCGGAAAACCATCGTTCCGCGCAGTGCGAAACAGATCGAATACATGCGCAGCCTGTCGCGCGACGACATCATCTTTGCGCTGGGCCCGGCGGGTACGGGCAAGACCTATCTCGCCGTGGCGCAGGCGGTCAGCCAGCTCATCACCGGCAGCGTCCAGCGCCTGATCCTGTCCCGTCCGGCGGTGGAGGCCGGGGAAAAGCTCGGCTTCCTGCCCGGCGACATGAAGGACAAGGTCGATCCCTATCTGCGCCCGCTCTACGATGCGCTGTTCGACTGCATGCCGCCCGAACAGGTGGAACGCCGCATCGCCAGCGGCGAGATTGAGATCGCCCCCATCGCCTTCATGCGCGGGCGCACGCTGGCCGATGCCTTCGTCATCCTGGACGAGGCGCAGAACACGACGAAGGAACAGATGAAGATGTTCCTCACCCGCTTCGGCCAGAACAGCCGCATGGTGGTGTGCGGCGACCCCAAGCAGGTCGATATCCCCGGCGGCGACCGGATGAGCGGACTTGCCGACGCGGTCGAAAAGCTGGAAGGCATAGAAGGCTTCGGAACCGTCCGGTTCAGCGCCGCCGATGTCGTGCGGCACCCGATCGTGGGCCGCATTGTCGAGGCTTATGAAAGGCCGACCGAGTAAGTGGATCTCGATATCGATGTAGAAGACTGGCCGTCCGGCACCGACTGGACCGCCTTGTCCGAACGGGCCGCAGGCGCCGCGATCTCGGTCGAACCGGCGCTGGGCCATGACCGGCTGACGGCCAGTATCCTGTTCACCTCGAACGAGGAGGTTCACACCCTCAACCGCGAATGGCGCGGGCGGGACAAGCCGACGAACGTCCTTTCCTTCCCGATGCTGGATCGTGAAAGCCTCCTCGCGCTGGAAGATGGCGACGGACCGCCGGAAATGCTGGGCGATATCGCCCTGGCGCGGGAAGTCTGCGCGAAAGAAGCGGACGACAAGTCCATCGTCTTGGCCGACCATGCCGCCCACCTTCTCGTCCACGGGCTGCTCCATCTCGCCGGCCACGACCATGTCGACAGCGACGCGCAGGCAGAGGCGATGGAAAAACTGGAAATCGAAGCGCTTGCGTTAATGGGTATCGCGGACCCATATGGGGACCGCAACTTTCAGGAGTGACCAAGAGGGCCATGCCCGACACAGACAGCGATAGAAGCTCCGGCGCGGGAGAAGCCGAGAGTAGCGGCCGGCTGCTGCCCGCAATGCGCCGCTTGCTGCGCCTCGATACAGGGGAGCGTTCGCTCCGCGAGCAGCTGGAAGAAACCATCGACCAGCACGAGGGCGAGAGCGAGGCCGACGAGGAAGAGCCGTCGAATGGCGACCTGTCCGGTGTCGAGCGCCAGATGCTGCGCAACCTCCTCCATTTCAGCGAACACGATGCCGACGACGTGGCGGTGCCGCGCGGAGAGATCATCGCGGTCGAGGCCACCGCCCCGTGGGAAAAGCTGATCGGCATATTCTCCGAACACGGCCATTCGCGCCTGCCGGTCTATCGCGACCAGCTGGACGACGTGATCGGGATGATCCACATCAAGGACGTCTTCCCCTACCTTGCCACCGGCAAGGTCCCGCCGGACGACTGGACCGTCCTGATGCGGCAACCGCTCTACGTACCGCAGGCACGCGGCGCGCTGGACGTGCTGGCCGATATGCGCGCCCGCCGGATGCACCTTGCCATCGTGGTCGACGAGTTTTCCGGCACGGACGGCATCATCACGATCGAGGACCTGGTCGAGGAAATCGTCGGCGAGATCGAGGACGAGCATGACGAGGCTCCCGTACAATGGGTCGTGCCCATCGGCGATGGCATGTGGGACTGCGATGCCCGGGCAGAGCTGGAAGATGTCGCCCGCGACCTCGACCCGCGCCTCGCCGATGTCGAGGAAGCGGTGGATACGCTGGGCGGCCTGACCTTCATCCTGGCCGAGCAGGTTCCCCCCGTCGGCACGGTGGTGGAGCATTCCAGCGGCTGGAAGATCGAGGTGCTGGCAGGCGACGAGACCCACGTCACCCGGGTCCGCCTGCACCAGCCGGAACAGGCCGAGGAAGACGAGGAAAGCTAGGCCCCGGGCGTCTTCGCATCGTGGTTTCGCGATGTTGGCAAAATCCGCCCGAATACGCCTCGACAACCGCTGGCCTTGCCCTAGATTGCGCCCATGCCCCTCCGCCGATTACCGCCCCTGCGTGCTCTGGAAGCTTTCATGCGCACTGTTCGCCTCGGTTCTGCACGCGCGGCATCGGAGGAGCTCGGGCTCAGCCCCAGCGCGCTCAGCCGCCGGATCGCCAGCCTGGAAGAATTCGTCGGCAAGAAACTGTTCACCCGCGCCCGGCAGTCGATGCAGCTGACCGATGAAGGCCACGCCTTCTACGAAGCGGTCGCGCCGCAATTCGAGGCACTCGCCCGCGCGGTGGAGAGCCAGTCCGACAACATGTCGCTGCTGCGCCTGCGGCTGGGCGTCCTGCCCCTGTTCGGCAGCCAGCGCCTGTTCCCGCATTTGGGCGAACTGCGCCGCCTGCATCCGCTGCTGCATATCGACATCGATACCGGCGCCCATCTGGAAGCGCGCGTCGGCGACACGCTGGATGCCGCGATCATCCTGTCGGAAGGCCCGGAACGCGGGCTGCACGCGATCAGGCTGGACGAGAACAAGGTTCACGCCATCACCAGCCGCGAACTTGCCGCCTCCATCAGCGACAAGCCGATCGAGGCCGAACTGGCGAAGCAGACTTTCCTGATCCACAACGAGCTGCCTGAAAGCTTCACCGCGTGGAAGGAGGAAATCGGCCTGCGCGACCTGGAGCCTGTCGCCATCGACCATTACGATTCAGGCCAGCTGATGCTGGAAGCGGCGGCGCAGGGCCTGGGCATCGCGATCATGCATGACGACCATCGTCGCAGGGCCGCCGACCCGCGATTGACGGACCTGTTCGATGTCGATGTGGACAGCCCTTACAGCTACTGGTTCGTCTGCAAGCCCACGGCGCTGGAGGAAAGGCCCGTGCGCCTGTTCCACGACTGGCTGGCAAAGGCCGGGCTCTAGGCCCCTTCTTCTTCCTTCGGCGCGTGCGGGCAAAGTGTCGGTTCGGCACTAGGCCCCGGATGCCGCTTGTCCGCCTCGCCGCATTCGATTTCCGGTTTCGCGATGCCGTTCGGCGCCAGCGCCTCGAACGCGGCGTCGTCGGCGTAGGCTGCGATCCATGTCAGGCAGTCGGCCAGCCGCCGGATCGAGTGTTTCTCGCCCGCACTGTCCGATGGATTGCAATTGATGACGATGGCTTCCGATGCAGGCGGGGCCTTGTATCGCCGCAGGACGCGCAGGAACTCGCCGCGTTCCGTTATCGCGAGCCGGTTCATGTCGCCGCGGCCGGGATCACCGCTGAAGAAAGGCGAGGTGTTGAACACGAAGGCGCGAACGCCGGGATTGTCGATCGAGATCTGCGTCGCCAATGCCCCGCCCAGCGAATGACCGGTCGTCTCGATCGGGATGGCGGTATAGCCTTCCGCGTCCAGCGCCGCCCGCTCCGCCGCATAGACCGCGCGTGCCTGGTCGCGCTGCGCATCGCCGAGCGAGCCCGACACGATGTCGGACGTAGAGCCGAACTCCGTCCCCCGAAACGCGATCACGCGCGCCTTCAGGATGCGGCGCGTGCCCTCGACCGCGTGGCGGTCGAACACGGAATAGGCGAACCCGCTATTGTCATTCCCGGCCTGCTCCCGCTCGAGGAATGCGTAAGGCAGGGCGGTATAGGTGTCCTCGTCCGCATAGGCGTTGGAACTGAGCATGGCGTAGGGATACGCCTCTACCGCCGCTTCGCGCACGAAATCGCACCAGCCGCCCGGCTCGGTCCGGCACGGGCTGCGGGACTGGGTCAGGTCGGGATAGGCCGTGATGCATCCCGCCAGCAGCGGCAGCACGGCAAGGACGGGCGCGCGGCGAATCAGTGCAGCACGCGCCCGGCCCATCGGATCAGCTGACGGTCGCTTTGACGATCTTGCCCGGGTTCGCCGGCGGCTCGCCCTTGGGCAGTGCGTCGACATGGTCCATGCCTTCGGTCACCTGGCCCCATACGGTGTACTGGCCGTCGAGGAATTCGGTATCGCCGAAGCAGATGAAGAACTGGCTGTTGGCGCTGTCCGGCATCTGCGAACGGGCCATGGAGCAGGTGCCGCGCACATGCGGTTCGGAATTGAATTCCGCTTTCAGGTCGGGCTTCTCGCTGCCGCCCATGCCGGTGCCGGTCGGATCGCCGCCCTGTGCCATGAAACCGTCGATGACGCGGTGGAAGATCACGCCGTCATAGAACCCCTCGCTTGCCAGCGCGGCGATACGCTCGACATGGTTCGGGGCAAGATCGGGGCGCAGCTTGATCACGACGTCGCCGCCATTGCCGTCGCCGGTGTCGAGAGTGAAGGTCAGTGTATCGGCCATTGGATTGGTCTCCTTTGATGCAATCTTGCCGCGGCCTTAGCGACCCGTGCCGCGCGCCGCTACCCCGGCAAGCAAGATGGCGTGCCAGCAATCCCCGCGCTTGCTTTTGCGCGCCCGCTGCCTAGAGCGAGGCGCATGACCTCGCCCGAGCCTCTCGACTACGGCACCAATGTGGCCGATCTCGATCTCGAGGACGCGGAGAGCCGGGGCCGCCCGGACGACCGGATCGACGACGAGCGTCACGACGAGGAAAACCGGCTGAAGCCAGCCTATGTCCGCGCGGTCGAGGATGCGCTGGACGCGGGCGACAAGCAGGCGGTCTACGACCTTGTCGAACCGCTGCATCCGGCCGATGTGGCCGACCTCCTGGAACTGTTCGACCGCGACGAACGTGCGCAGCTGGCAGTGGCCATCAGCGACCTGATGACCAGCGATGTCGTGGCCGAACTCAACGACTTCGTGCGCGAAGACATGATGGAGGCGATGCCCGCCGACGCGGTCGCGCTGATTGCCGAACAGCTGGACACCGACGACGCCGTCCAGCTGATCGAGGATCTCGACGAGCCGGAGCAGGCCGCCATCCTGGCGGAAATGGATGCGGGCGACCGCGCCGTCATCGAAAACGCCCTGTCCTACCCGGAAGAAACCGCCGGGCGCCTGATGCAGCGCGAATTCGTGGCGGTGCCGGAACATCTGAAAGTCGGCGACCTCATCGACATGCTGCGGGCGCAAAACGACCTGCCGACGGAATTCTTCGAAATCTTCGTGGTCGATGCCGCGCATCACCCGGTCGGCACGTGCAACCTGTCGTGGATCCTGCGCGCGCCCCGCAATGTCGCGCTGACCGATGTGATGAAGCGCGACCAGACCCTGATCCCGGTATCGATGGACCAGGAAGAAGTCGCGCTGATGTTCCAGAAATACGCGCTGATCTCCGCTGCCGTGGTGGACGAGAACGAGCGCCTGGTCGGCCAGATGACGGTCGACGACGTGGTCCACATCATCGCCGAGGAAGCGGGCGAGGATGCACTGCTGATGTCGGGCGCGGGCGAAGGCGACATCAACGAACCGCTGCGCGACGCCTATCGCAGCCGCGTACGCTGGCTAATCGCAAATCTGGGCACCGCGCTGATCGCCTCGCTGATCATCGCCGCCTTCGGCGCTGCGATCGAGAAGCTGGTCGCGCTTGCCGTGCTGATGCCGATCGTCGCCAGCATCGGCGGCAATGCCGGCACGCAGACGATGGCCGTGACGGTTCGCGCCATCGCGATGAACCAGCTGACGCAGGCGAATACGAAGCGCATATTGTGGCGCGAAATGCGCGTTGCGATGATGAACGGTGCGACCATCGCCGTCCTGATCGGGCTGGCGACCTGGGTGATCTTCAGCCCCATGCTGGGCGGCGTGATCGCAGCGGCTATGATCATCAACGTCGTCGTGGCGGGACTGGCAGGCGTGCTGGTTCCGGTGATCTTCGACCGGCTGGATACCGACCCCGCCCTCGCCAGCAGCGTATTCGTGACGATGATCACGGACTCCATGGGCTTCTTCGCGTTCCTCGGCCTCGCGGTGCTGTCCGGACTGGCTGCCTGACGGGACCAGCGCCTTGAGGTCGGGGCCGGGCGCCCTATCTTGGAGCCCATGCCGCTCAACCTGACCAAGATAGCCTTCGGGGCGCAGAGCTTCGACGATATCGAAAACTGGTATGCCGGGCGCCGCAGCCCCAACCTCGCCACCCGCTATCGCCCGACCCGGTGGCAGGAATGCATCGGTGGCTCGCTGTTCTGGATCCACCAGCACAACATCGTCGCCCGCAGCCCCATCACGGGCTTTTCGGAGACGAAGACCGGGCGCTGGTCGATCGACCTCGAACCGCGCCTCATTCGCGTGATGCCCGTGCCCAAGCGTGCGCACCAGGGCTGGCGCTATCTCAAGATCGAGCCGCCCCGCGACCTGGAAGACGGCGAGGATATCGGCGATGTTCTGCCCGGCAGGCTGGCCGGGAAGCTCCAGCGCCTGGGCCTGATCTAGCCCCGTCTCTATCCTGCCGAGCCCGACCTCACCGGGCCGAGATACGCTCCACGGTTTTCAACGATACCGCCCAGACTGCGAAACCGCCGATCAGGTCGGTCACGTAATGCCCGCCCATCGGGATTGTCGACACGATGGTCAGCGCCGCCCAGACGATGGCGGGCCACCTTGCAGGCGTTGCATAGGCACCCTGCACGATCAGCAGCGCGAGAACGGTGTGGAACGACGGGAAGGTGACGATTCCGTTCAGATCCTCGATCCTGACGACCCGGCCTACGCCGGAATAGAACATATCGAATGTCTGTCCGGCATAGGTGCCGGCGCCGATCGGCAACCCTTCCAGTCCGGGGCCTTTCATATCGTAATGCAGGATTGCGCCGCGAGCGGGAAAGAACATCGACGCGATGGCCGTTGCCTGCATGGTCACGACCGCCGTCGCGACAAACCGCCAGAACCGCAGTCCCTCGCCGCTGGCGACCATCCATGCGGCAGCGGCGAGGCAGAGAACCGCCGAACTGTCATAGGCCCATTTCAGGACCCTGACCGCCATATCCTGCGACGCTGTGAAATAGACCATGCTGCGGCTGTCCAGCGGCAGATACGCGTCCAGGCTTGCCAGCAACGGGTCCGCCACGGGCATCCGCAGGCCCAGTCCGCCATTCGACACGAGGCCGCACAGCAGGAGGCTGGCGATGAAGAAAGTCATCAGCCTGGCAAGGTCGGCAATGCGCCAGCCGAGCCCGCGAAAATCGCAATAGAGCGACAGGACCGCCGTCACCACGGCGAGGCCGGCGATGCCCAGGAATTCCGAGTGGAACCGGATGCCGGTCTTCGCGGTGATGACGGCAAGCGCGATCATGGACGATCCGAGCGCGGCGGCCATCAGCGCGGAAAGGCGCGTGCCTGAATCCAGTCGCGGGACAGCGCCCGTTCCCGACAGGCGATCCAGCCTGATTGTCATGTTTCTCGCGAACATGCCGCTTCGTAGGAAAACGCGCTTAACAAGCGGTGTAGATCAGCCGGCGGGAAGGGCCCGACGCACGCGAACCCTTCCCTCTTCTCGGAACCCTGCCCCGCCCGGAACCGTTGGTGGGGAAAGGAGAAACCATATGCCCGAACGCCAGAGCACGCACCCCGACAACGACCTGATCGACGAGATGACCGACCTGCCGACCCCTTCGCAGGGCAGCAGTTCGGGCGGCGGCGTGAATGTCCGCGTCGGCAAACGCGACGAGCACAACCGCGCGACCGATCCGGACAACCGCGAGCCGGAAATCGGCTCCGACAATCCCGAACAGGACGCGCGCAAGGGTCCCAAGACGATGTCCGCGATCAAGAGCGGCAATCAGGACTGACCCTGAACCGAAATCACCGCGATCACACGTGAAAGACGCCTCGCAATCGATGGATTGCGAGGCGTCTTTCTATTGTGCGTTGCTCCTGCCGCGAATTGTCAGGCGTCGGTTTTTGCCGCCACGCGGCGCAGCGCATTGACATAGGCTTCGGGTGGCTGCGCTCCGGGCACCAGGAACTTGCCTTCGATCACCATGGCGGGGACGCCGGTAATATTCGCCTCGAACGCCTGCCGCTCTTCCGAGCGGACCTGCGCGGCGGTTGTATCGTCGGCAAAGGCCGACAGGGCGTCTTCCCGGCTGAGCCCGACGCCTTCGGCCACATCCAGCAGGACGTCGCGATCACCGATGCGGCGGCGTTCGTTGAAATGCGCCTTGAACAGCGCGAGCTTCAGTTCCGTCTGCTTTTCCGCGCCCCGGTTCTGCAGCGTCCACGACAGCAGGCGGTGCGCGGCAAAGGTGTTCCACATCATCGCTTCGGGCGCCGGCTCCTCGCCTTCGTAATCGAGGGACACGCCGGCTGCCTGCGCCGCCTCGCGCATCTGGCCCTGCACCTGTTTCGACTGGTCGATCGTGCGGCCGTATTTGCGGGCGATATGCGCGGTGCGGTCCTCGCCCTGCTCCGCCATGTCGGGATTGAGCTCGAACGCGTGCCAGCGAATGTCGGCGTCGATCTCGCCGTCAAGCTGGTCCAGCGCCTGCGACAGGTTTCCCCATCCGACGAGGCACCATGGGCACATCACGTCGGACCAGATGTCGATGGTCATCCGACGGGCATTGCCGGTATCGCCTTTGGTGTCGGTTTCGGTCATGATCCTGTCCTTTCCAGCCACCAGCCAAGCAGGTGATTGGCAATGGCCTGCGGCGGAGGCGCGCCTAACGGGGCGCCTTCTTCCCCGTTCATCGCGGCCTGCACCTCTTCGCGGGTGAAGAAGCGCACATCCTCCAGCTCGGTGGTGTCCACATCGATGTCGCCCGGCTCTGCCAGCGCGTGGCAGCCGATCATCAGCTGCGAGGGGAACGGCCAGGGCTGGCTGGCGATGTAGCTGACGGAATGGACGACGATGCCGGATTCCTCCAGCACTTCGCGGGCGACGCCTTCTTCCATGCTTTCCCCCGGTTCCACGAACCCGGCAAGCGCGGAATAGGCTTTCTCCGGCCAGCCCTTTCCCCGGCCCAGCATGAGTTCCCCGTCCCGTTCGACCAGCATGATGGTGACGGGGTCGGTGCGCGGGAAATGCTGCGTTCCGCATCCGCCCGCCTCTGCCGGGCAATCGCGCTGCCAGCCGCCCTTGGCAATGCGCGTCGGTTTGCCGCACTGGGCGCAGAAACGGTGCCTTGCGTGCCAGTTCACGATGCTGCGCGCGCCGCCGTAAATGGCGAGATCGTCGGCCGACAGCGCCATCATCGCGGCCCATACGCGCGGGTTGCTGATGCGCGGGGCCGCATCACCCTGCTGCGGGACGGCGGCGAAACAGGGCTTCGCCGGGCCGTCGCCCGCCGGGTCGAGCCCGAGGAAAACGAGTTCCGCATCCTCCGGCGCGTCGGCCAGTGAACCCCAAAGAAGGCCACCGGCATCGTCCATTTGCGGCATGAGACCGTCGAGCGCGAGCAGCCGCGCCTTCCAGTTCATCATTCCCGCCAGCGCATCGGGATCGGCGCGCAAATTGTCTGCCCGGTCGAGCCGCGAACCGGTAAAAGCAACAGGTTTGTTCGTCATGGTATCAGGACCGTTCACTCGGCCCCGCCCTTGCCGGTCATGGCGGCGAGGTCTGCGCGCACAAGATCAGGGAACTGGTTCTGGATCGGATAGCTCTCGCTCGGCATGTACTGGGTATAAAGCTGCGCGCGAAGGCCGCTGCCGAAATCGGCAAATGCCGCCGTTCCTGCAGCGCCGCCCCAGCCGAACGCGCCACCCGTCACGCGGCCGCCTGCGCCAAAGCCCTGCCCTTCGATCCACGTCCCTTCTGTCCGGACGGTGGAAGGCAGAATGTTGCGCGTACCGACCCGCACGGCCAGCTCGCCCATCACGCGCTTGCCGTCGATCTTGCCGTAACCCAGCAGCATCCGCAGGAAACGGTCATAGTCGCGCGGGCTGCTGACCAGGCCTGCGCCGCCGAACGGGAAGGCCGGTTCGTCGAGATAGATCGAGGCCGCCGCCGGATCGATCGGCAGGGGTGTGCCGTTGAGGATGCCGTAATTGGTCGTGAAACGCCCGACTTCGCTGCGCGGCACCTGGAAATACGTGCTGTCCATGCCGGCAGGGGTAAAGATATTGTCCTGCAGGAAGCTGGCGAAATCGGTGCCGCTGGCGACCTCGATCACGCGGCCCAGCAGGTCGAGGCTGACCGAATAGCTCCATTTCGTGCCCGGTTGCAGGACCAGCGGCACCTCGGCCAGCCGGTCGGCGAAATTGGCAAGACCCTCCACCGGCTTGGCCCGTCCGATGCCCGGGATCGGGATACGGCTGACCTCTCCGGGCACGAGCCCGAGCCGTTCGTATTCCTTGGAGATCGGACCTTTCTGGATGATGCCATAGCCAAGCCCTGCCGTATGGGTCAGCAATTGCCGGATCGTGATCGGCCGCTCTGCCGGGACGAGATCGGTGATCGACCCGTCATAGGTCTTTTGCACCATCATGTCGGAATAGGCCGGGAGGATTTCGGCCAGCGGCTGGTCGAGGCCGAGCTTGCCGTCATCGATCAGCATCATCGTCGCCATGCCGGTCACGGGCTTGGTCATGGAATAGATGCGATACAGGCTGTCCGCGTCGGCCATCGCAGGCTGGCCGATGGTCAGTTTCCCGCCGCCCACTGTCTGTAACGCATCGCCCGTTCCCCAGCCGAAGGTCGCCAGCATGTTGGCGACCTTGCCCTGCGCGACATAGCCGGTGACTTCCTCGGTCACGCCGGGCCACGCCATCGTGTGCATCACCCCGCCTGCATGATTGTGGGCAAGCGCCGCGCGCCACATCGGAATACCGGCCAGCAGCGCACCGGCCCCGGCCAGCGCCCCGCCGCGAAGCAGGGCCCGGCGGCTGACCTGCGCCTGATCGAAGCCGTCGTCGAATGTCCGGTAAGCCATTGGCAATTCCTCTCTCATCGCTTTTCGATACGCTTCCTGCGGCATGGGGACTGCACGGTCAATCTGCTCTTGAAAAGGCGCGGTGCTTTACCCATATAACACACATGGGAAACATCATTGCAATCTTGCTGGGCGTGCTCGTGTTGCCCATCGTCATCCTGGGGACCATCCCCTTCCTCGGCTGGGCGAACTGGCTTGCCCTGCCCGTCCTGGTACTGGGCATCGTGGCCGGACAATTGTCGAGCAACGGGAATGCCGGGCGCAATTTCTGCATCGTCGTCGGCATCATTGCGGCCATCCGGCTGAGCATCGGCGGCGGTATCATCTGACCTCGATCCGGGCGGTCAGCTTCTGGCGTCCGACAGGGCCAGCCGCACCGCCTTCGCGAACAGCGTCGGCAGTCCGGCATCGTCCAGCTGCGCCACCGGCCACCATGTGCCCTGCCCCGGGGGATCGGTTTCGGCCGTGGCCGCCAGCACGTCCATTTCCAGCGCGAAATGCGTGAAGCCGTGGGATACCGTGCCCAACGAGGTCCACTTCGCATCCAGCGGAGCGATGCCCGACCCGTCGCCGCCTGCATTCCATCCGTCGTCCGGCAGCGACCGCATCCCGCCGAGCATCCCCGTGCCGGGCCGCGCAACCAGCCAGACCCGGTCATCCCGCTCGATCCAGTAAGCCTGTCCGCGCCGGACGGGCTTCGCCTTCTTCGGGGCCTTTACCGGCAGGGTTTCGGGATCCTGCACCCGTCCTTCGCACGCGGCGGCAAGCGGGCATAAAAGGCATTTCGGAGCCCGCACCGTGCAGAGGGACGATCCCAGATCCATCATCGCCTGCGCGAAATCGCCCGGCCGCTCGTCCGGCGTAATCCGGTCCGTCGCTGCCCGGATTGCCATGCGCGCAGCGGGCAAGGGCTGGCGGATAGCGAACAGGCGGGCGACAACGCGTTCGACATTCGCATCGACCACCACCGCCCGCTGGCCAAAAGCGATCGCGGCAATTGCGGCGGCGGTGTATTCGCCCACGCCCGGCAGCGCGCGCAGGCCCTTTTCCGTGCCCGGAAACGCGCCCGTCTGCGCCACGGCCCGCGCCGCCTTCACCAGGTTGCGGGCCCGCGAATAATAGCCCAGCCCCGCCCACGCCGCCATGACATCGGCATCCTGCGCCTTTGCCAGGGCGTCGACACTGGGCCAGGTCGCCGTGAATTTCTCGAAATAGGGTTTGACCGCCGCAACGGTCGTCTGTTGCAGCATGACCTCCGACAGCCAGACGCGGTACGGGTCCGGGGGCGCGTCGCCCGGCGGGCTGCGCCAGGGGAGGTCGCGGGCATTGGCATCGTACCATTCCAGCAGCGCGTCCGGAATTGCGCGCAAGTCCTGTTTGCCGGTGGCGGTCACGCGGTGCCTATGGCATGGCTTTTCGCACGATGGAACGGCATGCTGACGAAACCTCCGGCAAGGGCACGAAACCGTCCGGCAAAGCCGCCGGCGCGCGGGCGAAGACGCCTGCGAAACCGCGCGCCAAGGCGCGGCCCTATGAAAGGCCGCGCGGACGCGGGGCGAAGGCAATCGGCGACCTGACCCCGCAGGTCGGGCGCACCGCGTTTCGCCGCTTCGGCTTCGTGCAATCCAATATCGTCACCCGCTGGCCGGAAATCGTGGGCAATGCCCATGCGCAGGTCAGCTCTCCGGAAGCCATTCGCTTCCCCCCCGGCGAACGGGCGGAAGGCATCCTGCAACTGGTCGTGATGCCGGCCCACGCGCCGCTGATCCAGCACGTCATTCCCGAGATCATCGAGCGGGTGAACCGCTTCTTCGGCTACAAGGCGGTGGCCCGGGTCAAGATACGGCAAGGCAACGTTCAGCCACCGCGTGCTGGAGACAAGCCGAAGGCCCCGCCCTCGCTCAAGCCGATCCCGATGGAACTGGGGGAAAGCCTGCGCGATGTCGGTGATCCCGAACTGCGCGCCGTGCTCGAAGGGCTGGCTCGCAGCCTCGGGGACGGGCGCAAGGCGGATCAGGAACAGGACAGGTAATTCCCATGAAAATCGGTCGACGCACGGGCGCATCCCTGCTGGCTGTCGCAGCCCTTGCCATGATGGGCGCGGGCCAGAACTGGACGCAGGCAATAGAGCGCGGCGAGGCGTTCCATACGGTCGGCAATCCCGATGCCGGGATGACCGTCGCGGATTTCTCCAGCTACACCTGCTCGCATTGCGGCCATTACGCGCGCACGGGCGGCGAGGTGATGAAGCTGGCCTATGTCGGATCGGGCAAGACACGGGTCGAGATGCGGCACGTCATCCGCAATCCCATCGACCTTGCCGCGGCGATGGCGGCATGGTGCGGGCCGAAGGACAAGTTCCTGCGCAATCACGCGGCCCTGATGTTCGCCCAGGACGACTGGCTGGAAAAGGCGGGCACTGCGACCGCGGCCCAGAAACAGCGCTGGGTCAACGGGCCCATTCCGCAGCGGCTGCGCAATATCGCCAGCGACCTGGGGTTTTACGAAATTTTCGAGCAGCGCGGCTATGACCGGCCGGCGCTGGACCAGTGCCTGGCCGATACCGAGCGGATGGGAGCGCTGGTCGCGGCGACGGGTTCGGACGCGGCGGAGTACGGTGTGCGCAGTACGCCCAGCTTCGCCATCGACGGCGCGTTGCTGGACGGGGTGCATGGCTGGGACGCGCTGCAGCCGCAAATCCAGGCGCGGCTGGACGGAAAGCAGGGGAAAGACGACGGGCTCGGCGAATCGAGCGAACTTTCCACCGACAGCGCCTTTTCCCTTGAGTAGCGGCCGGAGGACTGCATAACTCGCCGCCAAACCCGCTCGCAGGCTGTGCAAAACCGCGGCGCCTGCCATCCCTTCCCTGCCCGTAACGGGCTAACTTCCCCCTTTCAGGAGAGGACAACGATGAACCCTTTTCGCACCACGCTGATCGCCCTTCCCCTCGCTCTTGCGCTGGCGGCTTGCGGTGACGAGGCCGAAACCGCCGGCTCGCTCTCGGGAGAGCCTGTCGCGGAAGTTCCCGCGCCGGAAGGCCAGTCCTGGCTCGATACGGTCGCCGTGTCGGATGCCGATGGGTATATCGTCGGCAATCCCGACGCACCGATCAAGCTGATCGAATATGCGTCCTACACCTGCGGGGCCTGCGCCAACTTCATCGAAACCGGCGTCGAACCGCTGAAGTCCGAATATGTGGAAAGCGGGCGCGTCTCCTACGAATTGCGCAATCTGGTCCGCGATCCCATCGACCTGTCGGTGGCGGTGCTGGCCCGTTGCGGCAGCCCCGAAAGCTTCCACCCGCTGTCCGAGCAGGTGTGGCGCAATTTCCAGACCATCATGGGCGGCGCGCAGGCGAACGGGCAGGCCATCGAAGCGGCCATGACCGGGCCTGAGGACGAGCGTCTGGTCGGCGTGGCCGAGGCGGTCGGTCTCATTGATTTCTTCGCTTCCCGCGGGCTGAGCCGCGACCAGGCGCGGCAGTGCCTTGCCGATACCGACAAGGTGCAGAGCATTGCGGAAAATTCGAATACGCAGGCCAGCCAGAACGATGTGACCGGCACGCCGACCTTCTTCATCAACGGCCAGCAGACCGATGCCAGGGGCTGGGACCAGCTCGAGGTCGCGCTGCAGGAAGCCGGGGCCCGGTAAGGCAGCCGGATGCAGATACGCAGGCTCAAGCTCAGTGGTTTCAAGAGCTTCGTAGAGCCTGCAGAACTGCGCATCGAGCCCGGGCTGACTGGCGTGGTCGGCCCGAATGGCTGCGGTAAATCCAATCTCCTCGAGGCCATCCGCTGGGTGATGGGCGAAAATTCGCCCAAGTCCATGCGGTCGGGCGGGATGGAAGACGTCATCTTCGCAGGCACGCAGTCGCGTCCGCCCCGCGATTTCGCGGAAGTCGTGCTGCAGGCCGTGGACAGCGACGGCGAGGAACTGGACGTCACCCGCCGGATCGAACGCGGCGCGGGCAGCGCCTACCGCGTGAACGGCAACGATGTCCGGGCCAAGGACGTATCGCTGACCTTTGCCGATGCGGCCACAGGCGCGCATTCCCCTGCCCTCGTCAGCCAGGGCAAGATCGCGCAGGTTATCGCCGCCAAGCCGACGCAGCGGCGGCAGATGCTGGAAGAGGCGGCGGGGATCGCCGGCCTGCATGTCCGCCGCCGCGATGCCGAGGGCAAGCTGCGCCAGACCGAGGCCAATCTCGCCCGGCTGGAAGACCTGATGGCGGGGCTCGACACCCAGATCGCCAGTCTGAAGCGGCAGGCGCGGCAGGCGGAACGCTATACGAAGCTGTCGGACCAGATCGGCATCGCGGAAGGCCGCGTCCTGTTTGCCCGGTGGCGCGATGCCGCTGCCGCAGCAAAGGCCGCGCGCGAGCAGGCGCAGGCCGCAGACGCGCAGGTCGCTGAACTGAAGGAAGCGGCCGACACCGCGCAGGCGCGCCAGCGAGAGGCAGCCCTTGCCCTCTCCGCCGCGCGAGAGGAACTGGCCGATCGGCGCGACGATGCCTCCGCCCACGGTCACCGCATGGCCGCGCTCACCAGCCAGCTCGAAGCGGCAGAGCAGCGGCTGGCCGATCTCGACCGGCAGAAGGAGCGCCTGGAAGAGGATCGCGGCGAAGCGGACCGATTGACCCGGGACGCGGCCGAGGCACTGGCCCGGCTGGAGAAGGACCTTGCCGCGAACGAGGCGGCGCTGGCCCGCGACGAGGAGGAGCGCCCTGCCCTTGCCGCTGCACTGGAAGACAGCGAACGCGGGGCGCGCGCCGCCGAACTCGCGCTGGCGCAGGCCACGGCGGACCATGCGGGTGTCGAGGCGGAATGGCGCGTTGCCGCGGCGGCGATCGAGCAGGCGGAAACCCGGATTGCGCGCCTGGACGCAGAATCTGCGCGGCATGCGGAAACGAAGGCTGCCCTGCTGGGCGGCGCCGATCCGGACGAAGCGGTCGGCAGGGCGCGCGCGGACGTGGATGCCGCGACGGCCCGCCTGTCCGATCTTCGCACCGCGCTCGATGCAGACCGGGCGCGCAAGGAAGCGCTCCAGTCCGAACGCGACGAGGCGGCCAGCGCGCTCTCGGCCGCCATGGCGGAACTGGCCGGGATCGAACGCGAATACCAGGCGCTGGACCGCGACCGGAAAGCCCGCGAAAAACAGGCGAAGGGCCGCGAGGGACTGCCCGCTGCACTCGACAGGGTCAACGTCGCGCCCGGGTACGAGCGGGCGCTCGCCGCCGTGCTGGGACGGGATGCGAAGGCCCCGCTCGGCAAGCCCGAGGGCGATCCCGAAGGCCGTTTCTGGACCGGACGCGATGCCCCGCCCCCGGTGGCCGGTTCGCTGGCCGCCCATATACGCGATTGCCCGCCACAGCTCGCCGCCCGCGTCGCGCTGGTCCACGTCGCTGAGAGCGATGACGGCCGCGTTCTGGCTCCCGGCGAATGGATGGTGACGACCGGCGGAGCCCTGCGCCGATGGGACGGCCTCGTCGCGCGGGGTCAGGGCGCGGCAGAGGCTGCAAGGCTGGAAGCGGCCAACAGGATTACCGAACTGGAAGCCCTCCTGCCCTCACGGCGCGAGGAGCGCGAAGCGGCAAAGGCGGCGCAGGACACGGCGCAGGCCGGCCTCTCCGAATTGCAACGCAGCCTCGTCGCCTCGGAACGGGCCCTCGGCGAAGCTGCGGAGCTGGAGCGGCAGGCCCTGCGTGCGCTGGACCAGGCAGAGGCCGCGCGTGAGCGCATCGCGGCCCGGCTCGAAGAACTGGAGAACGCTTTCACCGATCTGGCGGGGCAGCGCCGACAGGCCGATGCCGACCTCGCAGACGCGAAGGAAAAACGCAGCGCCCTGACCGATCCGGAAGCGGGCCGCGCAAAGCTGGAGGCCGTGCAGGCCAATAGCGAGGCGTCACGTTCCGCCATGCAGGCGGCCATGGCCCGGCTGGCAGCGCACGACCAAGCGCTTGCCGTGGCACGCGAGCGGACTGCCGCGCAGCGCGGCGACATGGCGAACTGGCAGGCCCGCTCTGGCGAGGCCGCCCGCCGGCTGGCCGGAATGGACCAGCGGTTCGAGGAAATAGCGGGCGAGCGCGCCGTAATCGCTGCCAAGCCCGAGGGGCTGATGCGCGAAATCGAACAGGGCGATGCCGTGCGAGAGCGTCTTGGCACGGCTCTCGCGGAAGCAGAAGCGTCGGTCGCCTCCGCCGAGGCCGCAGCCGGCGCCGCCGAGCGCGCCGTGGCCGAGGCAGGCGAGACGCTGGCCCAGGCGCGCGAGAACCGTGCCGGACTGACTGCCCGCGCGGAAAACGAAGAGACGCGCCGCGCGGAAATGGCGAGGGAATCGGGTGAGCGTTTCCAGTGCCCCCCGCCCCTGCTGGCCGAGAAGCTGGGCTTCGATGCGGGCGACGTCGGGCCGCAGGAGGACGAAACGCGGAGCCTGGAAACGCTTGCCGCCAGCCGCGAGCGTATCGGGCCGGTCAATCTCGTCGCTGCCGAGGAACTGGAGCGCATAGAGACGGAGCACGGCGCAAGTGCGGCGGAGCAGGAGGAACTGGCGGAGGCGGTCAATCGCCTGCGCGGCAGTATCGGGAACCTCAACCGCGAAGGGCGCGAACGCCTGAGATCGGCGTTCGAACAGGTCGACAGCCATTTCCGCGAATTGTTCACCAAGCTGTTCGAGGGCGGCCAGGCGCATCTCGCCCTGATCGACAGCGACGATCCGCTGGAGGCTGGCCTAGAGATTTACGCGCAGCCGCCGGGCAAGAAACTGCAATCGCTGACCCTGCTGTCCGGCGGGGAGCAGGCGTTGACGGCCACGGCGCTGATCTTCGCGCTGTTCCTGACCAATCCGGCCCCGATCTGCGTGCTGGACGAAGTGGACGCCCCGCTCGACGATGCCAATATCGATCGCTTCTGCGACCTGCTCGATTCGATGGTCCGCGAGACCGATACGCGCTACCTGATCGTGACGCACAATGCGGTGACGATGAGCCGCATGCACCGACTGTTCGGGGTGACGATGGTGGAAAGGGGGGTCAGCCGCCTGGTCAGCGTGGACCTTGGCGAGGCGGAACTCCTGGCCGCCGAATAGGCCGCGCCGCGGGCACCGACCGGCAGCGGAGGATCACTCGGCGATGGCAGCCTGCAGGCGCGCGCGAATATCCTTGAGTTCGGCGATCAGCTCGCTCGGCACGCCGCGCGCCTCGACGCTGGCTGCGGCAGAGCGAGGCGCCCTCTCCGGCGCTCCGGCGACCGGAACCGTGCCCATGTCCGGGCCCGTCTCCGGTGCAGCTTCGCTGGCTACGCCATCCCCGCCATCGGGCGGCGCGTCCTGCGGAAGAACGGGTGCTTCGGAAACCGGCGCATCCGACGCGGCCTCCACCGCGGCGCGGCCGTCTTCTATGGCCGTGCGCGCACCTTTCAGGGTATAGCCTTCGACATTCACCAGACGGTTGATCGTCTCGATCAGGGCCACATCGCCGGGGCGGTAATAGCGCCGGTTGCCGCTACGCTTGAGCGGTTCGAGCATCGGGAACTGTTCTTCCCAATAGCGCAGGACATGCGGTTTCAGGCCGAGCGCCTTGCCGACCTCGCCGATCGTGCGCAGAGCGCCGTCGTCCTTGCCATCTTCGAAAGTCCCGCTCATCCCTGCTCCATGGCGAAGATCAACCCTTCGCGATCCTGTCCTTCAATATCTGGCTGGCACGGAACGTCATGACACGGCGCGGCGTGATCGGAACCTCCACCCCGGTCTTCGGATTGCGGCCCACGCGCTCCTTCTTGTCGCGCAGGACGAAGCTGCCGAAGCCGGAAATCTTCACGTTCTCGCCATCCCTCATCGCGCTGCACATATGCGCGAGGATGGATTCCACGAGACCAAGCGATTCCGCCCGGCTGAAGCCCATCTTGCGGTTGATCGTTTCCGCCAGGTCCGCACGGGTCAGCGTTCCCACATTACGCGCCATGCCGTTCTCCTTCATCACATCGGTGCGACCCGGGGTGCGTCAGTATCTGAAAAGATAGCCTTTTCCCGCATTCGGCGCAATCCGCGCAGGATAAAAGGCCCGAAGCGTCTCTCGGGACCGTCCGGGGTCAGAGCCGCATCAGGCTGGCGCCCCATGTGAAACCGCCGCCCATCGCTTCGAACATGACCAGATCGCCGTCCTTGATCCGACCGTCCCTGCGCGCAGTATCGAAGGCCAGCGGCACCGAAGCGGCGGAGGTATTGGCGTGGCGGTCGACGGTCACGATGACCTTCTCCGCGGGCAGGCCAAGCTTGCGCGCCGTTGCATCCAGTATACGGGCATTGGCCTGGTGCGGCACGACCCAGTCGATATCGGCCGCCGCAATGTCAGCATCTTCGATGACTTCGCGCAGGACCGAGGACAGGTTGACCACCGCGTGGCGGAAAACCTCGCGCCCCTTCATCCGCAAATGGCCGACGGTCTGCGTGGTGGATGGACCGCCATCGACATAGAGCAGGTCGTGCTGGTCGCCATCGGCGTGCAGGCGAGAGGCGATGACGCCGCGATTCGCTTCCTCGCCCTCTTCCGCCTCGATCACCAGAGCCCCTGCGCCGTCACCGAACAGGACGCAGGTTCCGCGGTCTTCCCAGTCGAGGATCCGGCTGAAGGTTTCCGCGCCGATCACCAGCGCCCGCTTCGCCATGCCCGACTTGAGCAGCGAATCGGCGGTCGCGAGAGCATAGAGGAAGCCCGAGCAGACGGCCTGGACGTCGAACGCCATGCCGCCGGTGCAGCCGAGCGCGGCCTGCACTTTCGTGGCGGTCGCGGGAAACGTGTTGTCGGGCGTCGCCGTGGCCAGGACGATCAGGTCGATCTCGCTTGCATCGATCCCGGCATCGTCCAGTGCCGCCCGCGCCGCGCCGATGGCGAGCGTGGAAGTCGTCTCGTCCTCGCCCGCGATATAGCGCTGGCGAATGCCGGTGCGCTCCACGATCCATTCGTCGCTGGTATCGACGGTCTTCGACAATTCGGCATTGGAAACGACCTTCGCCGGCAATGCGGACCCGCTGCCCCGGAACACCGAGCGAATCATTTGGCCGGCGAACCGTCTCGGCCGCTGCCGGCCCACATGCGCGCATCGAGCTCGCCCAGGTCGTGCACGATCCGTTCTGTCAGCTTGTCTTCCAGCAGCCGCGCAGCCACCGCCACTGCATTGGCGACGCCGGCCGACGAAGCGCTGCCGTGGCTCTTCACGACGACGCCGTTCAGGCCGAGGAAGACGGCGCCATTGTGGTTGTTCGGATCGAGATGGTGGCGCAGCAATTCCGTCGCGGGGCGCGATACCAGGAACCCGACCTTGGACCGGATCGAGCTGGTGAAGGCTGTCTTCAGGAGGTCGGTCACGAAACGCGCCGCCCCCTCGATCGCCTTCAGCGCGATATTGCCGGAGAACCCGTCGGTCACGACGACGTCCACTTCGCCGCGATTGATCTTGTCGCTTTCGATGAACCCGTCGAACCGCATTTCGAGCGCGGTCGCCTCTTGCAGCTGGGTCGCTGCATCGCGCAGGGCGTCCGTGCCCTTGATCTCTTCGGTACCGATATTGAGCAGGCGCACGCGCGGCTGGGCACGGCCTGTCAGGATGCGCGAATAGGCCGCCCCCATCACCGCAAATTGCACCAGGTTGCGGGCATCGGCTTCGGTATTGGCGCCGAGGTCGAGCATGACGACGTCGTCATCCTCCAGCGTCGGCATGACACCGGCGAGCGCGGGACGGTCGATACCGGGCATGGTCCGCAACGCCAACTTGCTCATGGCCATCAGCGCGCCGGTATTCCCGCCGCTGACCGCGGCACCGGCATCGCCCTGCTTCACGGCATTGACGGCGAGCCCCATCGACGTGGTCTTGGCCCGGCGCAGTGCCTGAGTCGGCTTCTCGTCGCCGCCCACGACATCGTCGCAATGCAGGATTTCGCTGGCGGACCTGAGATTGGGATGCGCGTCCAGTGCGCTTTCGATCCGGGCGCTGTCGCCCACCAGCAGGAACTTGAACCTGTCATGCCGGCGGCGCGCCTCGGCGGCGCCTTCGATCATGACGCGCACGCCCTCGTCCCCGCCCATCGCATCCACGGCGATACGAGGCAGGGTCATGACGGTCTCCGGCTGGACTGAATCGAAAATCCGCCCGAAATACTGGCGGATTTCAAGGGCAAGCTACAGGCTGGGCGCGAGGACTTCGCGGCCGTTGTAGAAACCGCAATGCGGGCACAGATTGTGCGGGCGCTTCAGCTCGCCGCAATTGTTGCACTCGTGGTGTGCCTCGACCTTCAGCGAATCGTGAGCGCGGCGATTGCCACGGCGATGCGGGGATACTTTTCTTTTGGGGACAGCCATCTCGGCACCGTTCCTCGAAATCTATCAAACTGTTGCGGAGCCGCATGTAGGTGAAGGACCGCACCGACACAACCCGGAAAGGATGCATGCGGAATGGCCCGACGGTAATGCGGCGAAGGCGCGGCCTATAGCGCAATTGCCGTGCGTTGCAACCTCTGCCCGCGCCATCTAGGCCTGCCGCGGTGCAATCACCGCGGGGCACTCGCGGGAAATACGGGGGTATCGTGATCATGGGCTTCATCCTGCCAACGACGCTTGCGCTGGCCGCAGCAGCTGCGCTGACCAATATCTGGCTGTCGATCCGCATCGCCGCATTGCGGCGCGCCCACGCGATTTCCGTCGGCGATGGCGGGAACGAGGCCCTGTCGCGGCGCATGCGGGCCCAACTCAATTTCGCGGAGAACACCCCGCTGGTCCTGGTGCTGGTCGCCGCGATCGAACTGACCGCGAAGGGCGGCGTCTGGTTGCCCTGGGTCGCGCTCGCCTATGCGCTGGGACGCGTATTGCACGGTTTCGGCATGGATGGCGGCGGACTGCAATGGGGCCGGATGGTCGGTACGA
Organism: Erythrobacteraceae bacterium WH01K; assembly: GCA_027941995.1. NCBI lineage: Bacteria > Pseudomonadati > Pseudomonadota > Alphaproteobacteria > Sphingomonadales > Erythrobacteraceae > Erythrobacteraceae bacterium WH01K. Next base: position 2,302,426 of record CP115966.1, read on the forward strand.
TCGTCACGCTGCTGGTGCAGCTGGGCCTCGGCATCTTCGCCGCGCTGATCGCGATGCGGATTATTTGAGCACCCGCCACACCGACATGCGGGCTTGCGGCAATCAGGACAGCCCGGTTACGACAGGGCGGCGTCGCTGACGAAGGCGTTGGTCTTGCGTTCCTGACCGAACGTGCTGGTCGGGCCGTGGCCGGGGATGAAGGTTACATCGTCGCCCAGCGGCCACAGCTTCTGCGTGATGGCATCGATCAGGTCCTGGTGATTGCCCATTGGGAAATCGGTGCGCCCGATGCTGCCCTGGAAGATCACGTCACCCACCACTGCGAACTTGCTCGGCCGGTGGAAGAAGACCACGTGGCCCGGCGTGTGACCGGGGCAATGGATGACCTCCAGCGTCAGGTCGCCGACCGTCACGGTGTCGCCATCGACCAGCCAGCGATCGGGTTCGAAGACCTGCGAATTCATGCCGTAGCGCGCACCGTCTTCCTCCAGACGCGCGATCCAGAACCGGTCAGCCTCGTGCGGGCCCTCGATCGGCAGGCCCAGTTCCTTCGCAAGCACGCCCGCTTCGCCGCAATGGTCCATGTGGCCATGGGTGATGAGGATCTTCTCCAGCTCGACGCCGGATTTCGCCACGCCTGCCTTCAGCTTGTCCAAATCGCCGCCGGGATCGACCAGCGCGCCCTTGTTCGTGGCGGTACACCAGATCAGCGAGCAATTCTGCTGGAGCGGGGTCACGGGAATGATGCCCGCCTTCATCGGCGGTAGAGGCTTGTCGGTGCTGGGCGTATCGGTCATGACCCGTGATGTGGAGCCTGCAGCGCGGCTTCGCAAGCGTCAGATCCGCCCGCTCTTCCACACGACGCGGCCGATGATCTCGACCTCGTCCATCGACACCTCCACCGGCGGATAGCTCAGGTTCTGGCTCAGCAGGGTCAGGCGCCCCTTGCCCGGACTGGCGATCCGCTTGATCAGCAGCGTGTCGCCCATCCGCACGACATGGACCCCATCGCGAAAAGGGCGCGGCGTGCGGTCGACCAGGACCTCGTCCCCTGCGCGCAGCAGCGGCTCCATGCTGTCGCCCTCGACGGTTACCGCGCTCAGCATCTTGGGATCGAGGCCGTTGTCGCGCAGCCAGCGGCCGGAAAACCCGAAATTGTCGAACGGGGTCTCGCCGGCTGCGAATTGCCCCGGCCCGGCCGCCACGCTGACCGGCAGGCGCGGGACCGCGATGAAATCGTCGTCCCGCAGCGCCGCGAAGGATGCATAGGATTTTTCCTCTGCCCCGCCCAGCTCCGATTCGTGCACGCCGAAGAATTCCGCCAGTTTTCGGCGGTCGCCCTCCTCCAGCTTCTTCGGGCTGCCCTTCCGTATGAATTGCTGCAAGTAACTGGCATTACGACCGATAAAGGCAGAAAGTGAGGACAGGCTCGCGTCCCGCTCCTCCGCCAGCTGGAGCAGGCGACCCCGCGGATCGGAGGCCGGATTATCAAAGGATGCGTTGGGCATTTTTCCTACCTAGACGAAAGATTTTTCCTAGACAAGTAGGATTTCACGTTCGACCAATGGTCTCAGGGATAGCGAATCACTTGCTGAATTGAGGGTCATAAATGCTCATCCGACGTATCGAAAAATTCCTCCGCGACACGGATATGCCGCCAACCAAGTTCGGTCGCCTGGCGGCGCAGGATCCGCGTTTCGTGCTGGACCTGCGCAATGGCCGCGAGCCGCGCCCGATGATGGAAATGCGCTGCGACGCCTTCATCCGCGGATACCGGGAGGCGATGCATGCAGCTTGAAGCGATCATACCCGCCCGCGCCGACGCCCGTGCCGACGAACGCGCCGGGGCAGAGGGGACGCCGCGCCGCAAGGTACGCCGGACCCTGTCGGACCGCCTGCGCGATGCCGTGCTCGCTCTGGCTGATGGCCACGGGTCCGTGAAACGTCACACCGAGAAAGCCTGGGCCAGCATCACCTTTACCGGGACGCGGCACGAAATGCTGCTGGTGTTCGACGGCGCGCAGGCGGTCGAGGCCGGCGAGTCCCTGGTTGCCGACCTACCGACCCACGAATTCGCCATACCCCGCCAATTGGCGGCCGATGCCATCGTTACCGCGGTCGACCACACGCTGCTCCCTGCCCCGCGGATGGAGGTGGCCTGCGAATTGCTCCTGCTGGAAGACGCCTAGGCGGCGGTGTTCAATAGCCGAGTGCGAGGTCCATGCGCGGCTCGACCGGTTCGCCCCGGTGCCACCGCTCCAGGTTCAGGACGAACCGGTCGACGCTGCGCTGGAACATCTTCGTCTGCGCCCGGCCCGACAGATGCATGGTGACCTGCGCGTTCTCCAGCGACCACAGCGGATGATCCTGCGGCAGCGGTTCGGGCGTGGTCACGTCGAGGAGGGCCGCCTCGATGCTCTTCGCGTCCAGCGCTGACACCAGCGCATCCTGGTCGACGACATCCCCGCGCGCGACATTCACCAGCACGGCCGTGTCCTTCATCGCGCCAAGCTCGTCCGCGCCGATCATGCCGCGCGTCTCGTCGGTGGCGGGCACGGCCAGAATGACCCAGTCGAATTCGCCAAGCCGCCCGCGCCATTCCTCGGGCGTCAATGCGCCGTCCGCGCCGGAGCGGCGCACGGGCACGACCTCCATGTCGAACGCCTCCAGCCGCGTTTTCACGAGGCTGCCGATGGCCCCCATGCCGAGCAGCAGGACCCGCTCGCCCGCCAGTTCGCGCTTGCCCGGGCTGTCGAGCAGCCATTCGTACCGGTCCTGCGCGCGCACGACCTTGCGGTAGCCCTTGGCATGGGCGAGCATCATCATGACCACGTATTCGGCGATGGTAATGGCATTGATGCCGACCCCGTTGGTCACGACGACGCCGCGCTCCTGCAACGCGCCAAGCGGCATGAAATCGAGCCCGGCATAGATCGAATTGAGCCATTTCAGCTTCGTCGCAGCCTTCGCGATCGCCGCCATCGGCTCCTTCTCGTTAAGATCGAACCAGCCGATTTCCGCCAGCGGCGCCTTCTCCAGCGCTTCCTCCTTCGAGGCGAACCAGTGCGGCTCCACCCAGTCGGGCAGCCGCGCCTCCAGCATCGGGCGAATGAGGGCGGACAGGAGGGCGGTGGTCATGCGAAATGCTCCAGTTTCCAGTCCCAGCCGAGCGGGTCGCCGTCCATGACCTCGACGCCCTTCGTGGCGAGGTCGTCGCGTATGGCGTCGGACAGCGCGAAGTCTTTCGCGGCGCGCGCTTCCTTGCGGCGGACGAGTTCGGCTTCGATCTCGGCTTCGGTCACTTGCGCGCCTGCCGGCCGCAGGCGCAATTCCTCGCGCGGGAAGATCATCAGGCCCAGCGGCCACATCATGCCAAGTGCCAGGATGCTCTTCTGGTCCTTGGGCACTTTCCTGGTCGCCAGCACCTCTTCCAGCGCGGTCAGGGCGATGGCGGTATTGAGATCGTCCGCCAGCGCGTTCTCGAACTTCTCGAGCAGCGGTGCCAGCTTCGGGTGGGTGACTTGCGCGCGCAAACCGTCGGCGCGCGTCGGCGGCGGCGGAGCAAGGCCTGCTTCCTGCGACCACTGGTCCTGTGCTTGCCTCAGACCCATGACCAGCCGCTTCAGCCGCACCAGCGCCGCGCCCAAACCCTCCCAGGTAAACTCCAGCTCGCTGCGGTAATGCGCCTGCAGGCACAGCATCCGGTAGGCGAGCGGGTGATAACCGCGATCGACCAGTGCCTGCAGCGTCAGGAAGTCGCCGGTCGACTTCGACATCTTGCCCCGTCGGTCGACGAGGAAATTGTTGTGCATCCAGATATTTGCACCCGATTTCTCGCTGCAATTATGCGCCTGGTTCTGGGCAATCTCGTTCGGATGGTGGATCTCGCGGTGGTCGATCCCGCCGGTATGGATATCGAATGGATGGCCCAGCAGTTCGGCACTCATCACGCTGCATTCGATATGCCAACCCGGCGCGCCGCGGCCCCACGGGCTGTCCCATTCCATCTGTCGATCCTCACCCGGCGAGGTGGAGCGCCAGATGGCGAAGTCGGCGGCGTTGCGTTTGCCCTCGACGCTCTCGATCCGCGCTTCCCCCTCTTCGGTGACGGCGCGCGCCAATCGCCCGTATTCCGGCACGGTGGTCACGTCGAAATAAAGCCCGCTTTCGAGGCGATAGCAGTGCTTGTCCTCGATCCCCTTGCCCCACTCGATCATCGCCTCGACGTAATCGGTGGCCTTGGGATGCTGCAGCTTGCGAATGTTAAGCCGCGCCAGATCGTCCTCGAACACGCGCTGGTAATAGGCCGCGATGTCCCACGCGCTTTTCCCTGCGCTGGCGGCGGCCTTCTCCATCTTGTCGTCGCCCGCATCGGCGTCGCTCGTCAGATGGCCGACATCGGTGATGTTGACGACATGGGTGAGGTCGTAGCCCGCCCAGCTCAGCGTGCGGCCCAGCGTATCGGCGAAGACATAGGCGCGCATGTTGCCGACATGCTGGTAATTATAGACCGTCGGCCCGCAGCTATAGACGCGCGCCTCGCCTGCGTGGATCGGGGTGAATTCCTCCACCTGCCGGGTGAGCGAGTTGAACAGTTTGAGCGGGGGCGTGGTCATGCCCCGGCTTTGCCAAGCTGGCAGTTACAGTCAATCCCAGCCGAGAAACTTCACCTGCTCGTCCAGCGTAACGCGCTCACGCTCGAAATTGTTCACCGGGGCGTCCGGGTCGCGGTAGCCGATGGCCATGCCGCAGAAGAACATGGTCTTCTCGTGGTCGAGGCCGAGGAAATCGCAGATCGGCATTGCGTAGAGCGCCATGAACTCCTGGAAGCAGCAATCGAGCCCTTCCTCGCGCAGCAGCAGGGCAACGGTCTGGAGCCACATGCCGGTGTCCGACCACTGCGCCTCCTTCATCAGGCGCGGGAAATAGCACAGCAGAAGCGCCGGGCTGTCCCAGCTGTCGCGATTGCGCAGCATCGCCTCCTGCCGCCCGGCATGGTCGTCGCGCGCAATGCCGAGCGCGCCGAACATGCCCTTCGAGACCGCATTGAGCCGCTGTTTGTATTCCTCTACCTGCCCCGGCGCGGTCCAGTCGTATTCCGCCTGCCCCATCGGCGCCTCGCCCAGGATGCCGCGCAGTTCTGCCAGCGGCTCGCCGGTCAGGATCGTCGCCTCCCACGGCTGGTAATTGCACCCCGAAGCCGCCCAGCGCGCCGTGTCCATGACGCGGCGGATGGTCTCGTACTCGACCGGCTGGTCGGTAAAGGCGCGGATCGAGCGGCGGGTGGTGACGGCTTCGGTGACGTTCATTCTATTTCTCCACCTCGAACAGATCCGCCAGCTGCTCGATGATCGTGCCGCCGAGTTGCTCGACGTCCATGATCGTTACCGAGCGCCTGTAGTAGCGCGTCACATCGTGGCCGATGCCGATGGCGGCGAGTTGCACGGGTGACTGCTTCTCGATCCATTCGATAACCTTGCGCAGGTGCGCTTCGAGATAGCCGGCGCTGTTCACGCTGAGCGTGCTGTCGTCGACCGGCGCGCCGTCGGAAATCACCATCAGGATACGGCGGTCCTCCGGGCGGCGGAGCAGGCGGTCGTGGGCCCAGAGCAGCGCCTCGCCGTCGATGTTTTCCTTCAGCAGCCCTTCGCGCATCATCAGGCCGAGATTACGGCGCGCGCGGCGCCATGGCTCGTCGGCCTTCTTGTAGAGGATGTGGCGCAAATCATTGAGGCGGCCGGGTGCCTGCGGCTTGCCGTCTGCCAGCCATGCTTCTCGGGCTTGCCCGCCCTTCCATGCGCGGGTGGTGAAGCCGAGGATCTCGGTCTTCACGCCGCAGCGCTCCAGCGTGCGCGCCATGATGTCGGCGCTGATTGCCGCGATGGAGATGGGCCGCCCGCGCATCGAGCCCGAATTGTCGATCAGCAGGGTGACGACCGTGTCCTTGAACTCGGTATCGCGCTCGGTCTTGTAGCTCAGCGACTGGCCCGGGCTGATGACCACGCGGGCGAGGCGGGCTGCGTCGAGCAGGCCTTCTTCCTGGTCGAAATCCCAGCTGCGGTTCTGCTGCGCCATCAGGCGGCGCTGGAGGCGGTTGGCGAGCTTCGTCACCACCGATTGCAGGCCGGTCAGCTGGCTGTCGAGATAGGCGCGAAGCCGGTCCAGCTCCTCGGCATCGCACAGCTCGGGCGCCTCGATCTCCTCGTCGAACTTGTCGGTGAAGGCGGTGTAGTCGAAGCTGTCGGGGATATCGGTCCACGCGCGGTTCGGGCGAACGGGCTGCATGCCCTCCTCGCCCTCGTCGCCGAGGTCGCCGTCCTGCATCTCCTCTTCGCCGGACAGTTCGGACTCGCCTTCGCCGCTATCCTCGCCCTCTTCCATCTCGCCCGCCATTTCCGCCGGGTTGGGCTGGTCCTCGCCGCCGCTTTCCTCGTCTTCGCCTTCGTCCTCTTCCTGGCCGTCCTCGTCCTCGCCATCATCGTCGTCGGACTGGTCGGGCGCATCCTCGGGACGCGTCAGCTCGAGGTTCTTCAACATGTCGAGCGCCAGCGACTGGAACGCCTTCTGGTCGCCCGCCTGCGAAGCGAGATCGGCGAAGTCGCCCCCTACACGCTCCTCGATGAAATTGCGGACCAGGTCGACGCCCGCCTTTGCGCGCTGCGGCACGGCGCGCCCGGTCAATGCCTCGCGCAGCATCAGGGCGACTGCGGTCTGGAGCGGAACCTCGCTCTCGCTTTGCGCGCGGGCGATGGGATCGGAGGCGGTGCGAAGTTCGACCGCCGCATCGAGATTGGCCGCGATCCCGCTGAAACGGTTGGAGCCCAATGCCTCGTAACGCACCTGCTCGACCGCATCATAGACGGCGCGGGCGATCGGTTCGGACGGGGCCTGCCGGTCGTGCAGCGCCACGTCGTGGTGGCGCAGTTTCAGTGCGAAGCTGTCGGCAAATCCGCGCGCCTCGGTCGCCTGTTCGGGCGGGAGCGAGCGGCCCGGCAGCGGAACGCGGAAATTGTTGCCAACCGATGACGGGCTGTCCGCGCTCCACGCGACTTCGACTTCCGGCTCGCGCGCGATGGCACGGGCGCTGCCGGTCAGCGCCCGCTTGAACAGGTCGAGAGGGGTCTCTTCACTCATGCAGGATTACAGGATGCTCTGCCCCGTCGCTTCCCAGTCCTTCAGGAAGCCCTCGATCCCCTTGTCCGTCAGGACATGATTGGCGAGCGCCATGATCACCTTGGGCGGCGCGGTCATCACGTCGGCCCCGATCAGCGCGCTGTCGAGGACATGGCCGACATGGCGCACGCTGGCGACGAGGATTTCGGTGTCGAAGGCGTAATTGTCGTAGATCTGGCGAATGTCGCGGATGAGGTCCATTCCGTTGGTGCCGTTATCGTCGTGCCGCCCGACGAACGGCGAAATGAAGGTTGCCCCGGCCTTTGCCGCGAGCAGCGCCTGGTTGGCCGAGAAGCACAGCGTCACATTGACCATCGTGCCATCGCGGGTGAGCGCATTGCAGGTCTTCAGCCCGTCGATCGTCAGCGGAACCTTGATGCAGACATTGTCCGCAATCGCGCGCAGCTTGTCCGCTTCCTTCATCATGGTCGCATGGTCGAGAGCCACCACTTCGGCGCTGACCGGCCCATCGGTGATCGAACAGATTTCCTTCGTCACCTCGATGAAGTCGCGGCCCGACTTGTGGATCAGCGACGGGTTCGTCGTCACCCCATCCAGCAGGCCGGTTTCCTCCAGCTCGCGAATGGCGTCGATTTCTGCGGTGTCGGCGAAGAATTTCATGTGCGTGCGTGCTCCGGATGGCGATTCCCTGCCAGCCTTAGCGGGGCGGACCAGCGCGGGCTAGGTGGTCCTGTGGTCCATCCCCGCGTGCAGGATCACAGCAGGCGGTCCGCCGCGCCGAACACGCCGATGATCAGCGGATCGCGGGTCGCCTGCGGATTGGCGCGGATGGCCGCTTCCTCGCGCCCGATCTCGCCCCAGATCGCATCGTCGATGCCATTGGCGACGCGGGTCGCCACGCCGCCGATATCGACGCCGGACAGGGCGGCAATCGCCTGCCCCACCAGCGGATCGCTGGCGACGCGCATTGCATCGCCCAGTTCGGGCACCATCGCATCGATCAGGCGCGTTCCCGTATTCCCGCGCAGGTAGGACGTCGCCGCGCTGGGTCCGCCGCGCACAAGGTCGATCGCGTTCTGGAACCCGATCGTGCGCACGGTATCGAGCACGATGGGCGCCGCCCGGTCGCTCGCCTCGAGCGCGAAGCCTGCAAATTCGCGTTCCAGCCGCGACTTGAAGAGGGCGGAGGTCAGGATGTTCGACAGAACGTCGCCGCGTGCGCCCAGCAGATTGCCAAGCCCGATCTGCGCGACCTGATCGTCCCAGTACCCGCCCGGCGCGGTCAGGCGGGCGAAGGCCTGCTCGCTGGAAAGGAACAGCAGGCGGCGCACCGCGTCGACCATGCCGAACCCGCCCAGCCCGGTGGTGCAGCCGGACATCAGCAGGCCGCCCGATGCGACGCCGATTCCGCCCAGAAAGGCACGGCGTCCGGTGGTTTTCGTCAAAAGCTCGGTCATTTCAGGGATACTCCATCTTGCCGCCCCACCATTGCGGCTCCCATATGGCAGGCGCATGAACCGCGTCCGCCTTCTTGTCTTCAACGCCGCGCTGAGCGTCCTCGATTACCGTGTGCCCGAGGGGATCCGGGTCGGGCCGGGCAGCGTCGTGGTCGCCCCGCTCGGTCCGCGCCAGATCCTGGGCGTGGTCTGGGAAGAGGACGCTCTGCCATCGCAGTCCGTTCCCGATGCGAAGTTGCGGCCGCTGCTGGACGTCGTGCCGGTCCCGCCGCTTCGCCCGGAACTCAGGCGCCTGATCGAGTGGACGGCGGATTATTACTGTGCCCCGATGAGCTCGGTCGCGCGCATGGTCCTGTCCAGCGGCGGCGCGCTGCGCGGCCCTGCGACAATGACCGAATACCGGCTGACGGGGGGAATGCCCGAACGCATGACGCCGCAACGCGAACGGGCGATGGAGCGGCTGGAAGGCGAACAGGCGACGATTCGCGAACTGGCCGAGATGGCAGGCGTGTCCGACGGCGTATTGCGCGGCCTCGTGAGCCAGGGGGTGCTGGAGCCGGTGGAGGTCGATATCGACCGCCCCTATCCCCGTGCCAACGCAGACTTTGCCGAACCGGTGCTGTCCCCCGACCAGCAGGAAGTGGCGGGAGACATCGTGGAGGCTGTCGAGGCGCGGCAATTCGCGCCCATCCTGCTCGACGGGGTGACCGGATCGGGCAAGACAGAAACCTATTTCGAACCGGTCGCCGCGGCCCTGCGCGCCGATCGGCAGGTGCTGGTCCTTCTGCCCGAAATCGCGCTGACCGAGGCGTTCCTGCGCCGGTTCGAGGACCGCTTCGGCGCCCCGCCCGTCGTGTGGCATTCCAGCCTGAAATCGACCGAGCGCAGGCGGGCTTGGCGCGCCATCAGCACGGGCGAGGCGCAGGTGGTGGTCGGCGCACGCTCCGCCCTGTTCCTGCCCTACGCCAATCTGGGGCTGGTCGTCGTGGACGAGGCGCACGAAGTCAGCTTCAAGCAGGATGACGGTGTGCGCTACAATGCCCGCGATGTCGCCGTCATGCGGGGGCATTTCGAACAGATCCCCGTGGTGCTGGCCAGCGCCACCCCGGCGCTGGAAAGCCTGCAGATGGCGGAGAGCGGCATCTACCGGAAGCTGGAGCTGCCGAGCCGTTTCGGCGGGGCGGAACTGCCCGACATCCAGCTCCTCGACCTGACGCAGGAAAAGCCCGAACGCGGCCGCTGGCTTGCCCCCCGCCTCGCCGATGCGGTGGCCGATCGGCTGGAGAAAGGGGAGCAATCGCTGCTGTTCCTCAACCGGCGCGGCTACGCGCCGCTGACGCTGTGCCGCAACTGCGGATATCGCTTCCAGTGCCCCAATTGCAGCGCCTGGCTGGTCGAGCACCGTTTTACCCAGCGCCTCGCCTGCCATCATTGCGGCCACGATACCGCCCCGCCCGAAACCTGCCCCGATTGCGGCGAGCCCGATTGCATGGTCGCCTGCGGGCCGGGGGTCGAGCGGATCGCCGACGAGGTACGCGAAATCTTGCCCGAAGCGCGCGTCGCGCTCGTCACCAGCGATACGCTCGGCAGCCCTGAACGCGCGGCGGAATTCGTGGCGCAGGCGGAGAGCGGCGCGATCGACGTCATTGTCGGCACGCAGCTGGTGACCAAGGGCTTCCACTTCCCCGAACTGACGCTGGTCGGCGTGGTCGACGCGGACCTCGGGCTGGAAGGCGGCGATTTGCGCGCGGCGGAGCGCACCTACCAGCAGGTCGCGCAGGTCGCGGGGCGTGCCGGACGCGGAGCGAAACCGGGCGAGGTGATCATTCAGACCCGCCACCCCGATGCGCCGGTCATCGCCGCGCTGGAAGCGGGCGACCGCGATGCCTTCTACGCGGCGGAAACCGATGCCCGCCGCCATGCAGGCGCCCCGCCCTTCGGACGCTGGGCGGCGATCATCATTTCCAGCGAGGACGAGAAGGAAGCGCGCGAGGCGGCGCAGGCCATCGGCCATGCAAGGCCCGACCTGCCAGATGTCGCCATCCTCGGCCCCGCGCCTGCTCCGATGGCGCTGCTGCGTGGCCGCTACCGCTACCGCCTGCTGGTCAATGCACGGCGTTCCGCCAATGTGCAGAAGGCCATTCGCGGCTGGCTGGACCCGCTGGACTTGCCCCGCGGCGTGCGCGTAAGCGTCGACATCGATCCCTATAGCTTCGTTTGAGAGGACCCCCATCCATGAGCACCCTGACCGTCCACCATCTCGGCATTTCGCAGTCCGAGCGCGTCGTCTGGCTGTGCGAGGAGCTGGGGATCGACTATGAGTTCAAGCGCTACGACCGCCGGGCGGACAATCGCCTCGCGCCGGACGAGCTGAAGGCGCTGCACCCGGCCGGCATGGCACCGGTCATCCAGGACGGCGACCTCGTGCTCGCCGAAAGCGGAGCGATCTGCGAATATGTCGATCGCAAATACGGCGCGGAGAAACATTGCCTGCGGCCCGAGCACCCCGATTTCGCGGACCACCTGTTCTGGTTCCACTACACCAACGGCACCTTCATGACGAACGGCATGATGCAGCTGATGCTGTCCATGGCCGACGCGCAGAACCCGATGCCCGGCAATTTCGTGGCCGATCGCACGGCCAAGGCTTGGGACCAGGTCGAACAGCGGCTGGGCGAGGCGGAATTCTTCGGGGGCAAGCAGCTGACGCTGGCCGACATCATGATGGTCTATGGCCTCACCACCGCCCGCATGATGCGCGGCACCACGCTGGACGACAAGCCGAACACGCGAGCCTATCTGAAGCGCATCGGCGAGCGCGAGGCCTATCGGCGGATGTGGGCCAAGTGCGAACCGGGGGTGGAGCCGAACCTTTCTTAGGCAGTTGCGTTAGGGGCGCATGAGCGACGACAGTTCCGGCCCGATCCTTGTTCCCATCCTCGGCGACCAGCTGACCCGCACGCTCGCGTCCCTGCGCGGACGGACGAAGAATGACACCGTCATCCTGATGATGGAGGTCCGGGACGAGGCGACCTACGTCAAGCACCACAAGCAGAAGATCGCGCTGATCTTCTCCGCCATGCGCCATTTCGCTGCCGAGCTGGAAGATGCCGGCTGGCAGGTCGACTACGTGAAGCTGACGGACGATGACAATGCCGGCAGCTTCACCGGCGAAGTCGCCCGCGCCGTGGAGCGTCATGGCCCGCGCGCCATCCATGTTGTCGAAGCGGGCGAATGGCGCGTGCAGCAGGCCATTGAGGAATGGCCGGACAAGTTCGACTGCGAAGTCGAGATCCTGACCGACGACCGTTTCGTCTGCACCCTCGCCGAATTCAACGAATGGGCGGAGGATCGCAAGACGCTGCGGATGGAGAATTTCTACCGCGAAATGCGCCGCAAGACCGGCCTTCTGATGAACGGCAAGGAGCCCGAAGGCGGCGACTGGAACTATGACAGCGAGAACCGCAAGCCGCCAAGGGAAGGACTGGTGTCTCCGCAGCGTCCGCTGTTCGAACCCGACGAGATCACGCAGGAATGCATCGCCCTGGTCGAGGAGAAATTCGGTGATCATTTCGGCAGCCTCGAGACCTTCCGCTGGCCCGTCACCCGCGGCGAGGCGGAAAAGGCCGCCGATGCCTTCTTTGCCGAGCGGATCGAGAAGTTCGGCCCCTACCAGGACGCGATGGTCCACGGGCAGGACGATCTTTTCCACTCGATGCTCTCGACCAGCATCAACCTGGGCCTGCTCGACCCGCTGGAACTGTGCGAGCGGGCGCAGAAATCCTATGAAGACGGCAAGGCGCCGATCAATTCGGTCGAAGGTTTCATCCGCCAACTGATCGGCTGGCGCGAATATGTCCGCGGGTTCTACTGGCGCTTCATGCCGGGGCTGGAAAGCGACAATGCTCTGAACGCCCAGCGCGCCTTGCCCGAATTCTACTGGACCGGCGAGACCGACATGCTCTGCCTCGCCGACGCAATCCGATCCACCCGCGACAATGCCCACGCTCATCATATCCAGCGCCTGATGGTGCTGGGCAATTTCGCGCTGATCGCCGGGATCAATCCGCGCGAAGTGCAGGACTGGTACCTGGTCGTTTATGCCGACGCCTATGAATGGGTCGAACTGCCCAATGTCGCCGCCATGATCCTCTACGCCGATGGCGGAAAACTGGCGACGAAGCCCTATGCTGCGAGCGGGAATTACATAAACAAGATGAGCAATTACTGCTCGGACTGCAAATACTCGGTCAGCAAGAAGACCGAGGAGGATGCCTGCCCGTTCAATTCACTCTACTGGCGCTTCATGGACCGTCACCGCGACCGGCTGGAAAGCAATCCGCGCATCGGGCGCATCTATTCCAACTGGGACCGGATGGACGAGGACAAGCGGCAGGCGTATCTCGACCGGGCCGAGGCATTTCTGGACACGCTGACGCCTGCAGACAGTCGCTGGGCGCGTACCGACTAGAGGGCAATCTGGGTGCGCGCATCGTGACGACACTGGTCGATGGCTTGCAAGGCAAGCTGAACGTGATCCGCGGCAGTTCGGGGACCATCATCCATCTCGACATCCCGATGGAGAAACAGGCCGCGCAGATCGAGGATGAACGGGCAGAAGACTGACCGTATCCGGCTTCAGTCCGCCCCTGCACCCTCGCGCCTCAGCAATTCGGCCTTGATCTCCGGCCCGTAAGCATAACCGCCGATCGAACCATCCGCCTGCACCACTCGGTGGCAGGGTATCAGGACCGCGATATTGTTCGCGCCATTGGCGCTGCCGACCGCGCGGCTTGCCTTCCGATTGCCGAGCATGGCTGCCTGTTCGCCGTAGCTGCGCGTCTCGCCGGCAGGGATTTCGCGCAAGGCCTGCCAGCAACGCTGCTGGAAGGCCGTGCCGCGCACGTCGAGCGGGATGTCCGCGCCGCTGCCGGGCCACTCGACCGCCTCTGCCACCCGCTCGAACAAGTTGCGAAACGCCTCGCTTCCTTCGCGCAGTTCGGCATTGGGAAAACGGGCGCGCAAATCCGCTTCGCCTTCATTGAAGCTGAGACAGCATACGCCGATCTCGGTCGCGGCAACCAGCATGGGGGCGATGCTGGTATCCACCACGCTCCAGTGAATGACGCGGCCCCTGCCGCCGTTCCGCCAGTCGCTAGCCGTCATGCCCATCCTGTCCTCCATCGCTGCATAGAAGCGGCTGGGGGCCTCGTAGCCCGCATCGTAGATTGCGTCGCTCACCCGCTCCGCCTTGCCCAGCGCATCCTTCGCCCGCTCTTCCTTCAACGCCCGGTCATAGGCGGCAGGCGACAGGCCCGTCGCCCGCTTGAACAGGCGCTGGAAGTGGCCGGGGGAATAGCCCGATGCCGCCGCCAGTTCCGCCAGCGACGTGCGTGAGCGGGATTGCCTGATCGTCTCGAGGGCCGCCAGCACGGCGGCCTCGTTACGGGCGACGTCGTCGGGCAGGCAGCGCTTGCAGGCGCGCAGGCCGGCTTTGCGCGCCTGCGCTCCACCGTCAAAGAAGCGCACATTCCTGCGCGCAGGATGGCGCGCGGCACAGGACGGGCGGCAATAGATACCCGTCGACAGCACGCCGGTGACGAACCGGCCGTCCATCGCTCGGTCGCGGCGCAGTACGGCGGCCCAGCGCGCATCGTCCGTTTCGGCCTGTTCATGCGTGTCCTGCGTCATGCCCCTTCCCTAGCGCAGCGAGACACGCGTGGCATCCCGAAGCTTGCGGTCAAAGCGCGCGGCGATAGAAGCGGGGGCATGAAAAGACTTTTCGCGCTGTTCGCGATCCTGTTGGCCGCGCCACTGGCCCCGGCGCTGGCAGAGCCTGCCGATATCGAAGCTGCGGCGCGCGGCGTGGTCCGTGTCGTCATCCTGGAAGGGACGGAGGGCTACCCCGATGACGCACCGCGCCCGATCAGCCACGGGACGGGCTTTGCGGTCAGTCCGACGCAGATCGTGACCAATGCCCATGTCGTGATGCAGGCGCAGGCCGATCCGGAGCTTCGCATCGGCATCGTGCCGGGCGACGGGGCGGAAAGCACCTATGCCAGGCTCGTCCATTTCAGCCCGCGCGCCGACCTCGCCCTGATCGAGATTACCGGCGACCTGCGCCTGCCGCCCCTGACGCTGGCCGGACAGCGCCCGGGCAGCGGCGAGGCGACGGCGGTGGGCTATCCCATGAATGTCGACCGCGCGCAGGGCCTCGACATCGGCGACATCATCCGCAGCCAGCCGCCGGTGAAAAGCCGGGGCTTCCTGTCGGGCGAGCGGCCCAGCCGCGAATTCGACACGCTGCTGCATACAGCGCCCATCGCGCGGGGCAATTCGGGCGGACCGCTGCTGGATGCGTGTGGCCGCGTGCTCGGCGTGAACAGTTTCGGGGCGGACAGCGAAGGTGCGGATGGAGAGTTTTATTTCGCCGTGTCCAACCGCGAGCTGCTTCCTTTCCTCTCGGCAGCGGACATCTCGCCGCGCGTCAATGCCAGCCCCTGCCGCAGTCTCGCCGATCTGGATGCGGAGGAACGCGAACGGGCCGCGCGCGAGCAGATGCTGGCGCAGGCGGAGCTGGAAGACAGGAGCGAGGCCCAGCGCGAACGCCTCGCCCGCGCGCAGCTTGAAGCGACGCAGGAAGTCCAGGCCGAACGCGAAGACCGTATGGCGCTGGCGCTGGTCCTTCTGCTGGCAGGCGTGGCCTGCGGTTTCGCAGCCTGGCAGCGCTGGTCTTCGGCTGCGCGCCGGGAAGGCATCCCGAGCCTCCAGACGGACACCGATATTGATGAGGGCACCTACGAAGCCGACCCGCCGCGCGACGGCATCGCCATCGCGCTCGCCGTCGCGGCCGCTGCCCTGCTGGTTGCGGCGCTCGCCCTCTGGTTCACGCGGCCCGGTCTCGACGCGGTGGATCGCCGCGTCGCCGCCGCCATGGCCGAGGGGCAGGACGGTGATAGCGGCGAGGCAGGTCCGGCAACGCCCGAGGGTGAAATCACGCTGAGCTGCCGCCTCCAGCCAGAGCGAAGCCGCATCACCGGCGCTCCTGCAGAAACGGTCGAATTCAGCTGGACCCCGGATGGCTGCGTCAACGGGCGAACGCAATACGGGCAGACCTCCGGCGAATGGAGCCGCGTCTTCGTCCCGAACGAGGAAGCGGTCGTCTCGGTCAACAGCTATGCCCCGGGCAGCCGGACCTACCGCGTCGACCGGTACCTGCTGACCCGGAACGACATGGCCGCCGCGCGCGAGGCACGCGGTGCCTACTCCACCCCGTCCTGCGAGGCCGAGGGGGCATCCTCGCGCCTTGGCGACCTGCAGGGCGCGGTCATCGCCAGCCTGCCGCAAAGGCCCAACGAACGGCTGGTCTACCAGTGCGAGATCGGCAGCCGATAAGCGGGCGGACTGGCGGGCTGCGAAGCGCTCAGGCCGCCAGTGGTTCCCCGCTCAGCGTGATCCGGTGCATCTCGCGCCGGTGGCCCTGGTAATCGTTCAGCGCGTTGTGCCACGTCGTGCGATTATCCCAGATCGCGACCGTGCCCGGCCGCCATTGGAGGCGGCACTGGTTGTCCCCGGTCAGCGCCGCATCCAGCAGCTTCTGCAGCAGGGGCAGGCTTTCCTCGCGCGTCCGGCCGACGAAATTGATGGTGAAGCTGCCATTGACGTAGAGCAGCTTGCGCCCCGTTTGCGGGTGGCGGACCACCACCGGGTGAACGGCTCCCGTCTTCAGGTCCTGTCCGCGCAAATTCTTGCCCATGTCGGTCTTCGCGTAGATCCCGTCCGCCTTGTAGACATGGTCGGCGGTATGGAACGCCTCCAGCTCCTCAATCTCGTCCTTCAGGTCCTGCGGCAGCGCGTCATAGGCCGCGCCCATATGCGCCCATTCGGTATCGCCGCCTTGCGGGGGAAGGTCGCGCGCCACCAGGATGGATCCCATGGCCGGCACCTGGTCGTAGGAATGGTCGGTATGCCACGCCCCGCCGATATTGGTCGACTCGTCGGCTTCCTTCTTCACGATGGCGATTTCCGGCTGTTCGCCATGGAGGGGGAAATAATTGTTCACGTCGATCCCGCCCCAGCGGCGGGCGAAGGCGATGTGATCGTCGGGCGAGAAATCCTGATCGCGAAACACCGCCACACCGTGTTCCCAGATTGCCTGCCTGATCGAATCGAGCGTGTCGCCCTCGGCCTGCGCCAGCGTCACGCCGGAAATCTCCACGCCGCATCGGGGCGCCATCGGGGTCAGCTTCATCGGTCCTCTCCTCCCGTATAATCCCGGCCCTGTGCCTACGCCTTTTCGCTCGGGCAGGGAAGATGTCCCCGCTCGCACCTTGCATCGCGGTGGGGGGGCTGCTAGGCGCGCGCCAGCTTCGCAAGGACACGTCACCCGTGCCCGGTGCGCAGGCGTTCGCAATGTTATTCCCGCTTTTCCGAGAGGACTTCGCCCAGTGGAGATTTCCGCCGGTATTCAGGCCAGCCTGCCAGGCCGTTATGCTTCCGCGCTGTTCGATCTGGCAGCCGAAGACGGAGTCGTGACCGCAGTCGAATCCGATCTCGACAAGCTGGACGCCGCTCTCGCCGAATCGGGCGAGCTGCGGGCCGTCACCAGCAATCCGCAGATCAGCCGCGCCCAGCAGGGCCAGGCGATCGAAGGCGTGGCCACCGTGCTGGGCCTGTCGGACCTCACGAAGAAGTTCCTCGCCGTGCTGGCGCAGAACCGCCGCCTGTCGGCCCTGCCCGGCATGATCCGCGCGTTCCGCATCATCGCGGCGGCACAGCGCGGCGAAGTCACCGCAGAGGTCACCAGCGCCCACGCGCTGACGGACGAGCAGCTCGAAACGCTGCGCCAGAAACTCACCGCCCGCGAAGGCCGCACGGTCAAGCTGTCGCACAGTGTCGACCCGGACCTGCTCGGCGGTCTCGTCGTTACACTGGGGTCGAAGCGCATCGACGGCTCGATCCGCACCCGCCTCAATTCTCTTGCACAAGCCATGAAGGCCTAAAGGACGAACCCATGGAAATCCGCGCCGCAGAAATCTCCAAGGTCATCAAGGACCAGATCGCCAATTTCGGCACCCAGGCCGAAGTCAGCGAAGTCGGTACCGTGCTCAGCGTGGGCGACGGCATCGCCCGCATCCACGGCCTCGACAAGGTCCAGGCCGGTGAAATGGTCGAATTCGCCAATGGCGTGCAGGGCATGGCCCTCAACCTCGAAGCCGACAATGTCGGCGTCGTGATCTTCGGCTCCGACGCCGAGATCAAGGAAGGCGACAGCGTCAAGCGGACCGAGACCATCGTGGACGTTCCCGTCGGCAAGGGCCTGCTGGGCCGCGTGGTCGATGCCCTCGGCAACCCGATCGACGGCAAGGGTCCGATCGAGAATGTCGAGCGTCGCCGCGTCGAGGTGAAGGCGCCGGGCATCATCCCGCGTAAATCGGTCGACGAGCCGGTGCAGTCGGGCCTGAAGGCCATCGACGCCCTCGTCCCGGTCGGCCGCGGCCAGCGCGAACTGATCATCGGCGACCGCCAGACCGGCAAGTCGGCCGTTGCCATCGACACCTTCATCAACCAGCGCGAAGCCCACCAGGGCGACGACGAGGGCGAGAAGCTGTACTGCATCTACGTCGCCGTGGGCCAGAAGCGTTCCACCGTCGCGCAGATCGTGAAGAGCCTGGAAGAAAACGGCGCGATGGAATACTCGATCGTCGTCGCCGCCACCGCGTCGGAGCCCGCTCCGCTGCAGTATCTCGCGCCCTATACCGGCTGCGCGATGGGTGAATTCTTCCGCGACAACGGCATGCACGCCGTCATCGTCTACGACGACCTTTCGAAGCAGGCCGTGGCCTATCGCCAGATGTCCCTGCTGCTGCGTCGTCCCCCGGGCCGCGAAGCCTATCCGGGCGACGTTTTCTACCTGCACAGCCGCCTGCTGGAGCGTGCGGCGAAGATGAACGACGACAATGGCGGCGGTTCGCTGACGGCGCTGCCGATCATCGAAACGCAGGCGGGCGACGTGTCGGCCTACATTCCGACCAACGTGATCTCGATCACCGACGGCCAGATCTTCCTCGAAACCGACCTGTTCTACCAGGGCGTGCGTCCGGCCATTAACGTCGGTCTCTCGGTCAGCCGCGTGGGCGGTGCCGCCCAGACGAAGGCGATGAAGAAGGTGTCCGGCTCGATCAAGCTGGAGCTGGCGCAGTACCGCGAAATGGCGGCCTTCGCGCAGTTCGGTTCGGACCTCGACGCATCGACGCAGAAACTGCTGAACCGCGGTGCGCGCCTGACGGAACTGCTCAAGCAGCCGCAGTTCTCGCCCATGCCGTTCGAAGAGCAGACCGTCTCGATCTTCGCCGGCACCAACGGTTATCTCGACAATGTCGCGGTCGACCGGGTGACGGAATACGAAACCGCCATGCTCAGCTTCATGCGCAACGAACATGCCGACATCCTGAAGGACATCCGCACGAGCAAGAAGTTCGAAGGCGACACCAAGGATGCAACCGTGAAGGCGCTCGACACCTTCGCAAAGCAATTCGCCTGATCGCGCAGTGAGCTACACCGTCTTCGCCACGATCCCGGTCAAGCCGGAGCATATGGAGGCCGCCTGCGAAGCGGTGGCCGCCATCGTGCCCGCGACCCGTGGCGAAGCCGGCTGCGAACGGTTCGAACCCCGCCGCGCGGCGGACGGGTCGAGCACGATCATGATTTTCGAGGAGTGGGCGGATCGAGCTGCATTCGATTTCCACCACGCTCAGGACTATACCAAGGACGTCTTCGCGAAATACGAGAACTGGCTCGCCGCAGAGCCCGAACTCGTCGAAGTGAAGCCGCTGGAAGGTTAAAGGCAGGACATGGCAAGCCTCAAGGAACTGAAAGATCGGATCGGGTCGGTCAAATCGACCCAGAAGATCACCAAGGCCAAGCAGATGGTGGCGGCGGCGAAGCTTCGCCGGGCGCAGGCCGCTGCCGAAGCTGCGCGCCCCTATGCCGAACGTCTGTCGGACGTCATGGCCTCGCTCGCGGGCAAGGTCGGCGGCGGCGACAGCGCGCCGCGGCTTCTGGCCGGAACCGGCAGCGACAAGCGTCACCTGCTGGTCGTCGTCAACACCGACAAGGGCCTGTGCGGCGGTCTCAACTCCAACATCGTGAAGGCTGCCAAGGCCAAGGCGAAGGCGTTGCTGGCAGAAGGCAAGGACGTGCAGTTCTACCTCGTCGGCAAGAAGGGCCGTGCCCCGATCCGCCGCGATTACGCGGACCGCATCGAAGGCCATTTCGACACCAGCGAAGTGAAGACCCCCGGCTTCGACGAGGCGGAAGGCATCGCGGACGACCTGATCGAACGCTTCGAGAAAGGCGAATTCGACGTCGCCCACCTCGTCTATCCGGTGTTCAAGTCGGCACTGGCGCAGGATCCGACGGTCGACCAGCTGATCCCCGTCCCCTCGCCCGAGGAAACGGCGGCGAGCGATGCCGTGGTCGAATACGAGCCCGGCGAGGAAGAAATCCTCGAGGAATTGCTGCCGCGCTATGTGAAGACGCAGATCTTCGGCGCATTGCTGGAACGCGAGGCGTCCGAACAGGGTGCGTCGATGACCGCGATGGACAACGCCACGCGCAATGCCGGCGACCTGATCAACGATCTCACAATCCAGTACAACCGCAGCCGCCAGGCCGCGATTACGACGGAACTCATCGAAATCATCGCAGGCGCCGAGGCGCTGTAACCAGCGGGCCGCCCTCCCCCGGGACGGCCCGACCAACACGAAGATTACAGGACGTAGATACCACCGTGACCAAGTTAGCCCTCATCCTCGCCCCCGCATTCCTTCTCGCAGCCTGCGGCGAAGAGCCTGCTGCCGAACCGGCCCCGGCCGAAACGGTCGCGCCCGAGCCGGTGAACACGCTGCCCGCACCCGACCAAGCCCTGTTCACCACGGTTTTTGCAGAAGCCTGCCCCGAAGCGGAATCGGTCAACACGGCCGTCTGCAAGCGCGCCGGCATCGGCAGCGAAGACGTCATCTGCGAATACGGTCTCGGCGACGATGAATATCTCCGCGATTCCGCAACTCTCACCCCGGGCGAAGACGAGTGGACGCTCTCCGATCCCGAAACTGTTTGCGCCCAGTAACCATTTCCGCTGAAGCGCCCCTTATCCGCCCATCAATTGCCAGGCAGGACTGAACCAATGGCCACCGCACCCGTACTCAACCAGACCACCAACGGCACGATTGCCCAGGTCATCGGCGCCGTCGTCGACGTGCAGTTCGAAGGCGAACTGCCGCCGATCCTCACCGCTCTCGAAACGAAGAACGGCGACAACACGCTGGTCCTCGAAGTCGCGCAGCATCTGGGCGAGAACACCGTCCGCACCATCGCGATGGACGCGACCGAAGGCCTGACGCGCGGCAGCGAAGTGATCAACACCGGTGCGCAGATCAGCGTGCCCGTCGGTCCCAAGACGCTGGGCCGTATCATGAACGTCATCGGTGAGCCGATCGACGAGCTGGGCCCCGTCGGCGCGGAAAAGGCGATGCCGATCCACGCCGAAGCCCCGGCCTTCATCGACCAGTCGACCGAAGCGGCCATCCTGGTAACGGGCATCAAGGTGATCGACCTTCTCGCCCCTTATGCAAAGGGCGGCAAGATCGGCCTGTTCGGCGGCGCCGGCGTCGGCAAGACCGTTCTCATTCAGGAACTGATCAACAACATCGCGAAGGGTCACGGCGGCGTGTCCGTCTTCGCCGGCGTGGGTGAGCGTACCCGTGAAGGGAACGACCTCTACCACGAATTCCTCGATGCAGAGGTCATCAAGAAGGACGCGAACGGCGTCGCAACGCCCGAAGGGTCCAAGGTGGCCCTCGTCTTCGGCCAGATGAACGAACCTCCGGGCGCACGTGCCCGCGTTGCTCTCTCGGGCCTGACCATGGCGGAATATTTCCGTGACGAGGAAGGCCAGGACGTACTGTTCTTCGTCGACAACATCTTCCGCTTCACACAGGCCGGTTCGGAAGTGTCGGCCCTGCTCGGGCGTATTCCTTCGGCCGTGGGCTACCAGCCGACGCTGTCGACCGACATGGGCAATCTGCAGGAACGCATCACCTCCACCACCAAGGGGTCGATCACATCGGTGCAGGCCATCTACGTTCCCGCCGATGACCTTACCGACCCGGCGCCTGCAACCTCGTTTGCCCACCTCGACGCCACGACGACGCTGAACCGCGCGATTTCGGAGCTGGGCATCTACCCGGCCGTCGACCCGCTCGATTCCACCAGCCGCGTGCTGGAGCCGCGCGTCGTGGGCCAGGAGCACTACGAGACCGCTCGCAAGGTCCAGGAAACGCTGCAGAAGTACAAGTCGCTGCAGGACATCATCGCCATTCTCGGGATGGACGAGCTGTCGGAAGAGGACAAGCTGACCGTCGCCCGTGCGCGCAAGATTCAGAAGTTCCTCAGCCAGCCGTTCCACGTGGCCGAAGTCTTCACCAGCATTCCGGGCGAGTTCGTCCAGCTTGAAGACACGGTGAAGTCGTTCAAGGCAGTCGTGGACGGCGAATACGACCACCTGCCGGAAAACGCCTTCTACATGGTCGGCGGCATCGACCAGGCGGTCGAGAAAGCCAAGAAGATGGCTGACGAAGCCTAAGCACTCCGCAACTGGAAACCAAGCGACATGCCCCTCCATTTCGAACTCGTCACCCCGGCAAAGCAGGTCCGTTCCGAGGAAGTCCACATGGTGGTCGTTCCCGGTGCGGATGGCGATTTCGGCGTGCTGGAGGGGCATGCTCCCTTCATGTCCGTCATTCGTGACGGCGCGGTGCAGGTCTATCGCAGCGAAGGCGCTGCGCCCGAGGAAATCGCCGTGCGCGGCGGCTTTGCCGAGGTCGGCGACAAGGGCCTGACCGTGCTTGCGGAACATGTCGACGGCTGAGGAAGTCGGCCTTGGCTGTGGCCTCTCCCGATAGCCGCCCTTCGCTCTCGCCTGAAAGGGGGCATGAGGACGTAGCCGGTCAGTCCGGAATGAAGATTTCCCGCGACACTCCGCCGTAAGTCTCCCCTGCTGCGACATCGATGCTGTCGACCGTCTCGGCCTTGCAGATCCGTTCCGCGATAATCTTGCCGCCGCGAACCACCATCACGCCGTCGGTGATCTTCGGATGGTTCGGCTCCCCCGGTTCGAAATTGGTCCGGACGATCCGGCTGAAGACGATGTAGCGCGTCTCGCCATTGGTAAACGCGACCTGCGCCTCGCCGCTGCTGGCATAGGGCACTTGCGCGAAGCGACCGCCGGTGAGCACGATCTCCGCCAGGCGTTCGCCGAACCGGTACTGGACCTCGCCTTCGCTGCCGCACACGGCAATGGTCCGCCCGCCGGGGGTTTCGCAGGAAAAGATCGTCTGCTCCGACTGGCTGCAAGCCACTTGCTGAGACACTGATGTCTGGACACCGGCCGTCTTTGCAATGCCGCGCTCAGGGCGCTCCGCCCCTTCGCCATTTTCCACGACTGCGCCCGGTGCGGCGTCCGCACGGTCAGCTTCCGGTCCAGGATCGCTGCAGGCGGCCAGCGCCAGGACCGCCCCGATGCCGCAGAGCCGCTTCACGATTTCGCCGCGGCTGCTTTTTTCTTCTTCATCGCGTCGTGGAACCTGTCGGCCCAGCCCGGCTTTACCGCCTGTTCCGCCCGTTCCATCCGCAGTTCTCCGTCGTCCACGTCCCGCGTCACCGTGCTGCCGGCCGCGACGATGGCATCCGCGCCGATCGATACCGGGGCGACGAGTGCGCTGTTCGATCCGATAAAGGCCCGCTCGCCGATCTTCGTCTGGTATTTGAAATAGCCATCGTAATTGCAGGTGATGGTGCCTGCACCGATATTCGCGCCAGCACCCACCGTGGCATCGCCGAGATAGGTCAGGTGGTTCGCCTTTGCGCCCTCGCCCAGCACCGCCTTCTTCATCTCGACGAAATTGCCGACCTTCGCGCCCTTTTCCAGAACCGCGCCTGGGCGAAGGCGGGCATAGGGGCCGACCTCGCAGCCCTCGCCCAGCGTTGCGCCCTCCAGGTGACTGAAGGCGCGCACCGTGCATTTGTCCGCGATCCTGACGCCAGGACCGAAGACGACATTCGGTTCCACGACCACATCGCGGCCCAGCCGCGTATCGTAACTGAAGAACACGGTTTCCGGTGCCTTCAGCGTGACCCCGTCGGCCATGGCATCCTCGCGCCGCACGTCCTGCCACTGCGCCTCTGCCCGCGCCAGTTCCGCGCGGCTGTTGATACCCTGCACCTCGTCCGGGCTGTCGGTGGTCACCGCCGCGCAGGTCCGACCGTCGGCCAGCGCGATATTCACGATGTCGGGCAGGTAGTATTCGCCCTGCGCGTTGTCGTTGCCCACCCGGTCGAGCAGCGCGAACAGGTCGTCCGCCTTCGCCGCCATCAGGCCCGAATTGCACAGCGTACAGCCGCGCTCTTCCTCGCTCGCATCCTTGTATTCGACCATCTTGGAGATGCGGCCTTCGTCATCGGTCAGCACCCGGCCATAGGCGCCCGCATCCTCCGGCTCGAAGCCCAGGACGACCGCGGCGGGGGCGTCGCCTTCCTCCAGTCGGTCGAGCATGGCCTGCATCGTTTCCGGCCGCACGAAGGGCACGTCGCCATACATGACCAGCACCGCGCCGGTGAAGCCGGACAGCGCCTCGCGCGCCTGCTGCACCGCGTGGCCCGTGCCGTGCTGCGGTTCCTGCAGGCAGGTCTGCGCATCGTCCCCCAGCGCCGCCTCCAGCTGTTCGCGCCCGGCCCCGACGACGACGAGCTTGCGTGCCGGTGACAGCGTGTCGACCGAGGCCATCAGGTGATGCAGCATGGAGCGCCCGGCAATCGGGTGCAGAACCTTGTGCAGGTCGCTTTTCATGCGGGTGCCCTTGCCCGCGGCGAGGATGACGGCGGCGAAATCGGTCATGCGAACTCCTGAATTTTGCTCCCTTTGCCACCCTTTCCTTGCGGAATGAAGAAGCTTGCGTCAGGCCAGCGCGCATGAACGATTTTCCTTTCGCCGCAATCGGCTTCGATTTGGACGGCACGCTGCTGGACACCTTCCGCGACCTGGGGGCGGCGGTGAACCACGCGCTGGAAGCCGGCGGCTTCTCGCCCGTGCCCGTGGACAGCAGCAAGGACCTGATCGGCGGGGGCGCGAAGATCATGCTGAAACGCGCGGTGGACCGGCAGGGCGGCATGGCGGACGACGAATTCCATGCGCTCTACAAGCAGATGCTGGCCTTTTACGCCGACAACAACGCGGTCCATTCCCGGCCCTATCCGGGCGTGCTGGAAACGCTCGACACGCTGGCGGCCAAGGGCGTGACCATGGCCGTCGTGACCAACAAGTTCGAAGCGTTCGCCCGCTCTGTCCTGACCCAGCTTGGCATGGCGGACCGCTTCGTCGCCATCATCGGCGGCGATACGATGGGGAAAGGCAATGCGAAGCCCAGGCCCGACCCGGTGATCGAGGCGCGGCGCGCGTGCGGCGCACCGGATGCCCGCTTCGCCTTTGTCGGGGACAGCACATACGACGTGAACGCGGCGAAGGCGGCAAGCGTGCCGGTCGTCGCGGCAGCCTATGGCTATTGCGACAAGCCGCCAGCCGAGCTGGGGGCGGACGCCGTAATCGAGCGATTCGAGGATTTGTTGCCCGCGCTTGAAGCATTGTAACACGCCCCGCGCGGCCTGACCTTACGGCAAGCAGGCCCCGTCTTTCCGCTGTTGCAACGCAGCATGGAACCTGCCACCCGTGCCGGCGATTGACGTGTGCGTAAGGCACGCGCTCAAGCCATTTATCACCCTCAAGTGGAGAGACACCCCATGAGCATTTCGTTCAAAGACAAAGTCGCCATCGTCACCGGCGCAGGCGGCGGCCTGGGCAAGGAATACGCCCTCGAACTCGCCCGCCGCGGTGCGAAGGTCGTCGTCAACGACCTGGGCGGTTCGCGCGACGGAACCGGTTCTTCCGACGCGGCGGCGCAGGTTGTCGAGGAAATCGAAAAGGCCGGCGGCGAAGCCATGGCCAATGGCGGCAGCGTCACCGAATTCGACCAGATGGAAAAGATGGTCGCCGATGCCAAGCAGAAGTGGGGCGGCGTCCACGTCCTGATCAACAATGCCGGCGTCCTGCGCGACAAGAGCTTCGCCAAGATGAGCCCGGAAGACTTCGAATTCGTGGTCAAGGTCCACCTGACCGGCAGCGCGTTCGCCACCAAGGCCGTGTGGGAAACCATGCGAGAGCAGGCCTATGGCCGCATCCTGATGACCGCCAGCAGCACTGGCCTGTTCGGCAATTTCGGCCAGGCGAATTACGGCGCGGCCAAGCTGGGCCTCGCCGGCCTGACGAAGACGCTGTATCTCGAAGGTGCGAAGTACAACATCAAGGTCAACACCCTGTCGCCCGTCGCCGGCACGCGCATGACGCAGGACCTGTTCCCCGAAGAAGCGTTCAAGCTGTTCGACCCGGTCAATGTCGTCCCCGCTGCGCTGTTCCTGGTGAGTGAAGACAGCCCGTCCAACGCCATCGTCGGCGCAGGCGCCGGTGGCTTCCACTCCAGCTGGACCGTGATGAACGACGCCGTCTGGCTGCCCGACGGCGAGCGTACGGTCGAAGGTTTCGCCGAGAACTGGGACAAGATCAGCGACTTCTCCAACCTCAAGGCGCCGAAATCCGGTAACGAGCAGTCGGGCGCGATCCTGACCGCCATGCAGAAGGTGACCGGCACCGGTCCCGACAGCGCACGGGGCTGAGGCCCGCCGGTTCCTGACCGGCAGGGACCCACTTAAAGAGAAAGGCCCGTGCCCCCTGGAAGGGAGCGCGGGCCTTTTTCGTGGCGGCAACGCGTTCGCAGTGCTGCGCCTTGTTACAGGCCTAGTCGTCGACCGCTTTCAGCAGGCGCCGTTCCATCGGGGCCAGAACGCCGGCGAGGTCGTGCCCGCGCTTCAGCACCTGGCCATGCTCGCCGAACAGGGTCCACATCCCCTGCCGGTTGCGCAGCGACGGTCGTTTCTCCACCCGCGCCTGCGGGCGTTCCGCCGCGCGGCGGAAGGCTGCGAAGATGGCGGCATCCTTCGTGAAATCCATTGCGTAGTCGCGCCATTCGCCGGCTGCGACCATGCGGCCGTAAAGGTCGAGGATGCGCTGCAATTCGTCGCGCTGGAAACCGACCTGGTTTGCGCGGGCGGCAGGGAAGGCGACAATCTTTGCGCCGGGGCTGGGTACCATCAGTCGGCAGTCCCGCTACGGCGGCCGATGCCCCCATCGGCTGGTGGCGGCAGGCGTTCGGCCTTCAGCGCCTCCAGCTCCGCCTTCAAGGCGGCGAGGTCGGCCTCCATAACCTCGACCCGGCGACTGCCCTCGGCGACTTTCTCCCCGAACTGCTCTTCGCACGGATCGTCGCAGGGCGTGCCATAGGGGAGGAATTCGCGCAGCCATTCCTCGGCCGGGATCAGCGTGCTGCGCGCCTTCAGCCCGATCATCGTCGCGCCTTCCGGCACTTCGTCGGTGACGACCGCATTGGCCCCGATACGCGCGCGGCGGCCCACCGTGATGGGGCCGATGACCTGCGCGCCGGAACCGATGATGACGCTGTCGCCGATGGTCGGGTGCCGCTTGCCGCCAATGCCGTTGGTGGGGTTCGTCCCGCCAAGCGTCACGCATTGGTAGATGGTCACATCGTCGCCGATCACGGCGGTTTCCCCGATGACGGTAAAGCCGTGGTCGATGAACAGGTTCTTCCCGATCTTCGCGCCGGGATGAATGTCGATCGCGGTCAGGAAGCGGGAGAAATGGTTCACGAAGCGGGCGAGGAAATACAGCTTCGCCTCGAACAGCCAGTGCGCCACGCGGTGCAGGCCAAGGGCGAGCACGCCGGGATACAGCAGGATTTCCCAGCGCGAGCGCGGGGCCGGATCGCGCGCGCGAACCGAGTCCAGATAACGGATCAGGCCATTCAGCATGGGCGTCTCATCCTCCGGAATCTCCCACTTTTTCACCCCCGGCGCAAGCTGCGCCGCAGGACCTCACAACAGGCGGGCCTGTTCGGGGCCCTGCACGGCCTCCAGCGCGTCGCGCCAGATGCCCATGGTCGGCGGTGCCTTGCGCTCGAGGCTCAGCCGGTCGATCGTTGCCACTACCCGCTCTATCTCGGCAAAGCTGCGGGTTACGCGCGGCACGAGATAGGTAAGAGCGCCCTCGCCCAATGCCAAGCCATGGCGCGCCGCGTGCAGTTCGATCAGCTCCGCCAGCATGGCATCGTCGGGTTGGCCGATGCCGATGTGAAGCGCTGCGCCGAGACGGGACCTGAGGTCGGGCAGCGCAATGTCCCACGCCTCGTCCCCGGCGACCAGGAGCAACGCCTCGCCTTCTTCCTGCGCCCGGTTCCAGCGGTGGAACAGCTCCGTTTCGTCGATTGTATCCGCGCCGTCTATAACCGCGCCCTTCCCCGCCAGTTCGAACCAGCGCGCCAGCAGCGACTTGCCCGAGCGTGCAGGTCCGGTGAGGATGGCGGTGCGGTAGGGCCAGGCCGAGGGATCGGCCAGCGCATCGACGGCCTTGCGGTTGGCGGACCCGACGATGATCCGGTCGGCCTGTCCGTCGGCGCCGGGCGCAAGCGGGAGCGCGATCTGGGAAGGGGCAGCCATCAGCCGCCGGCCTAGCGCCTGACGGAAAGCGCGTTCGAACCCTGCGTAACCGCAAAGCCGCGGCCCCGCAGCGCCGCTGCCAGTTCGGACAGCGATCCCGTATAGGTCACGCTCATCACCGATGTGCCCCCGATGGCCAGCGAGGTCGTCGCCGCGCCGCGCACGCCCGGAGTGGAGCGGACCCCGGCCAGCGAGGCGTCGATAGAGCCCGCATCGGGCGTCGCGAAATAGACGACATAGGACGCGGCGGCTACCGGTTCCGGCGCCGCTGTCGGTTCGTCCGAAGGCGTATCCGCCTGCGCTTCCCGGTTGCGCGCAGCCTTTGCCGCGCGGCGTGTGGCGGCGGCTTCCTGCTCTGCCCGCCGGCCGGCATCGATCAGTTGCTGGATCGCGGGATCGATGCGCCCGCCGGTCTGGTTGAGCGTGGGATCGGGCTTCAGCACGCCGTCGGCCAGCGCCTTTTCGTAGATCGTCTCGAACCGCTCGATCGCCTGTTCGTACATGGCCGGGATCTGCCGCGGATTGCCGACGCGCAGGGTGAAGCTATCGAGATACTCGTTGTCGGGACCGTGGCGTGCAATGAAGTGCCCGCTAACGGGGCCGCCGGGATATTCGTGGTCCAGCCTGGCAATGGCAACGATCACGTCCGATGCGCCGAACTGGTTCAGGATATTGCGCCACCATGCTCGGCTGCGCCGGTTCAACTGGCCCGCGGTAATCAGCAGGGAATCGCCGCCCGCGCCCGACGGACGGACATAGTCGATCCGGCTGGATCCGGCCTGGTATTCCGCCCATGCGCGCTGCCATGGATTGCGCTGTTCGTAGATCAGCTGCGATCCGCCGGTAACCGTCATCGGCAGCAGCAGCAGCGGCGCGGAACGGGCGCGCCGGTCGCCGCGTCCTAGGTAACCGCCGGCGCGCGCCCGGTCGAAAATGACGCCCAGCGTGGCGACATAGCGCCGGGGACCGACACGCTCACGCTCGATCACGATGGCGGAAACGAGCGATTGCAACTGGCCATCGGATAGCGTCGGGCCGCCGATCTTGGCCCAAGCCTCGCGCTGCGCCACTCGCCAGCCTTCGCTGCGCGCATCTTCCGGTGAATCGCCGGTCACGTCGACCTCGATCCCGCCCACATCGATATCGTTGCTCGCCACCACCGCGGAAATGCCGCGGTCGCCCTCTACCTGCGCGTTGACGAAGCCCGGACCCCAGCTCGCCGCGACAATGCCGGCCACGGCCATCGCGGACAGCCCGGCAAGCGCGAAGGCTCGCAGTCGGGGCGTCATCGGGACGGATGGAAGGGCGATGGACCGTGTCATGGGGAAAATCGCCAGCCTTTTGCCGAAAGGGCCGTGCGATTCCAAGCGCGAATGCGTATGGGCGTGGACATGACCGGGGACAATCCAGACAAGCAAAGCCGCCAGGACGGCTACACCTACGCGCAGGCAGGGGTCTCGATCGAGGCCGGCAACGCCCTGGTGAAGGCGATCGGCCCATTGGTAAAGGCGACCGCCCGCCCCGGTGCAGGCGCGGAAATCGGCGGCTTCGGCGGATTTTTCGATCCGAAGGCGGCTGGCTACACGGACCCGCTTCTCGTTGCCGCGAATGACGGCGTCGGGACCAAGCTGAAGCTCGCCATCGACCACGACCGGCATGAAGGGGTGGGAATCGACCTCGTCGCGATGTGCGTCAACGACCTGATCGTGCAGGGCGCGGAACCGCTTTTCTTCCTCGACTATTTCGCGACCGGAAAACTGGAAAACGGCGTGGCGGAGCGTGTGGTCGCCAGCATCGCCAGCGGCTGCAAGGAAAGTGGCTGCGCGCTGATCGGCGGGGAAACGGCAGAGATGCCCGGCATGTATGCCCCGGGCGATTACGACCTCGCCGGGTTCTGCGTCGGAGCGGTGGAGCGCGGCGAGCAGTTGACCGGCCAGCGTGTGGCCCCCGGCCATGTCCTGCTGGGCCTCGCGTCCTCCGGCGTGCATTCCAACGGTTTCTCGCTCGTCCGGCGGCTGGCTGCGGACAAGGGCTGGGATCTGGCAGCGCCCGCCCCGTTCGATGCAGAGCGCGCGCTGATCGACACGCTGCTCGCGCCGACGCGCCTCTACGTGGCCAGCCTGCTGCCTGCGATCCGCGCAGGCGAGATCGATGCGCTGGCCCACATCACGGGCGGCGGCGTGCTGGAGAACATCCCCCGCGTCCTGCCCGCCAATGCCCATGCCGTCGTCGATGCGGACGCCTGGCAGCAGCCCGGCCTGATGGCGTTCCTGCAGGAACAGGGCAGCATCGCGCCTGAAGAAATGGCCCGCACCTTCAATTGCGGCATCGGCATGGTCCTCGCCGTTACGCCGGCCAATGTGGATGCCGTGACGCAGCGCCTGTCCGGCTCCGGCGAGACGGTGGTGCGGATCGGCGAGATCGTGGAGGGGCAGTCCGGTTGCACCGTCCGCGGGAGCGAGGGCACGTGGTCCGCAGGCGCAGCGTGGGAAGCGACGCATCTTGGCTGACAATCCCCGGGCGAAGGTGGCGGTGCTGGTCTCCGGGACCGGCACGAACATGGCCGCATTGCTCTATGCCAGCCGCTTGCCCGGTGCCGCCTACGAAATCGTTCTGGTCGCCAGCAACGACCCCGAGGCCGGGGCGCTGGCGCTTGCCGGGGCAGAGAGCATCCCGACCTTCGCGCTTTCCCACCGGGGCATGACACGGGCCGATCACGACGCCGCGATGGACGCAGAGATCAGGGACGCGGGCGCGACCCATGTCGCACTGGCCGGATACATGCGCATCCTGGGTGACGAGATGGCGCGTAAATGGGAAGGCCGGATGCTGAACATCCATCCCTCTCTCCTCCCGCTCTATCCGGGTCTCGACACCCATGCGCGCGCGATTGCGGCCGGCGACACGCATGGCGGGGCATCGGTGCACCTTGTCATTCCGGAACTGGACGCCGGCGAGGTTCTGGGACAGGTACGCGTCGCCATCGGCGCGGACGACACGCCCGATACGCTCGCACGCCGGGTGAAGATTGCCGAGCACCAGCTCTATCCCCGCGTGCTGTCGGAATACGTGTCGCGCGGGTACGATGCCGATTACCTGCTGGAACGGGTTGCCGCGCTTGCTCTCGCCCTGCCGGGGACGGAGCAAACGACCAGTCACGGCTCACCTGCCTTCAAGCTGGCGGGCAAGTCGGGCAAGTTCTTCGCCCATTTTAGCGATCGCCATCACGGGGTTCAGCATATCGCGGTCCTGGCGAAGACCAGCGGGCAGGAAGAGCTGGCGCAGTTGTGCGAACGCGACCCGGCCACGTTCTACAAGCCTGCCTATTACGGCGCGAGCGGGTGGGTGGGCATCGTGCTGAACCGCGCCGATGTGGACTGGAGCCAGGTCGAATACTGGCTGGAGCGAAGCTGGCGCAGCGTCGCGCCCAAACGGCTCGCGGCTACACAGCCCGGGCGGGAGCCTGAGGCGTATTGACGGAGGGGTGCGGACCGTCGCCGTATTTCTCGACTGCGCGAACGATCGAAACGGGCTCGTCACCGCGAAACGTCTGGATGCGGCAGACGCGCGACCGGCGGAAACTGATCTGCCATTGGATCCGGCAGGTGAGGCGTTCGTCGCGGGCCGTCTGGTCGCCCGACATCAGGATCTGGTCACCGGACACGCCAAGTTCGCCATATTCGATCCGGACATCCAGATCGAGTTTTGCAAAGCGTTCGACGAATTGCAGGAAGGTATCCCGGCCGCGCAGTTCGACCTGCCTTGAATCGACGAAGACGAAATCCTCGGTCACAAGCCGGCGCACGGCTTCGACATCGCCGCCTGTGACAGCCGCGATGATGCGCTTCGCCTTCTCTTTCCTGGACCTCCCGAACATGAGGAGAACCTAGCAGAAAGGCTGCGTTCACGCGAATGCGGGGAACGGCGGATTTCCGCCATTCCCCCTATATCGTTTGATATGCTGTCCGGCCAATCAGCCGACGATTTCGCTGTCGTCGAAGAAGAACGCGATTTCCGTAGCGGCATTTTCTTCCGAGTCGGAACCATGGACCGTGTTTTCGCCGATGGACAGCGCGTGGGTCTTGCGAATGGTGCCCTCGTCCGCTTCGGCGGGGTTGGTTGCGCCCATGATGTCGCGGTTGCGGGTCACGGCGTCTTCGCCTTCCAGCACCTGCACGACGACCGGCTCGCTGATCATGAAGTCGACCAGTTCACCGAAGAAGGGGCGTTCCTTGTGGACCGCGTAGAAGCCTTCGGCCTGTTCCTTCGACATGTGGATACGCTTGGAAGCGACGACGCGCAGGCCGGCTTCTTCCAGCATCTTGGTGACGGCGCCGGTCAGGTTGCGGCGCGTGGCATCGGGCTTGATGATCGAAAAGGTGCGGGTAACCGCCATGAGTATTTCCTTGGGCTTGGTTGAATTGTCGGGGGAGATATGGGCCGCGCCATTAGCGCCGGGGCGCCATTCGGGCAAGCGTTCTTGGCGAATGGCGCACGGGCGGGTCAGGAACCGGGCGCAGCCTCGTCTGCCGCAGCATCGCCGACGATGTGCAATTGCACCGCCGTTGCGTCGCGGTAGGTGACGGTGGACCCATCGGAACGATTGCCGGGCGCTCCCTCGTCACCTGCATCCACGATCGGCGCGCGGCTGCCGTCGGGTGCGACCCGTGCCCGGGCCGCGTGCATGGTCAGGCGTTCCCGCCCCTCGCCCAGCGCGATATAGGTGACGGCTGCCGAACCGCCCATGTCGAACGCGCTTTCCAGGCCGGCTTCGCCAGCGGCCGAGCGGTAGAAGGCGGCGACCGCCGAAGGGTTTTCGTCCGTGACCATCTCGATCAATGCGATTTCGAGACCGCGGGGAGAGGACACATGGGTCGCCTGCGTCACCTCCGCGCCTGGCATGACGGGAAGATCGACCGGCAGCGGCGCAGCGATGGCCGGGCCCGACAGCATGGTCGCGTTCCCGTCTCCCAAGGGTGCGGATGCGCGCACCTCCCCTGTTTCGGGATCGGTTTCGTAAGTCCCGGTCCGGGGGGCCGGTTCCTCTACCCCGTCGCACGCGGCCAGAGCGAGGGCGCCCGCTGCAAGCAGCGCGATCGGGCGGGCTAGCCCAGGCGTTGCCACCGGCCGCCCTCCTGCTTCAGGAAATTCTTTTCCAGGCCGTCCTCGGTCGAGAACGCCTTCCACAATTCGCGCGCGGCCTGCCTGCGTTCTTCCCCGAACAGCAGCATCACGCGCTCGAACGCGCGCGCATCCTCGCGCCAGATGCCGTCGGCCAGCATCGCGAAACCGGCCTCGTTCGCCTGCGTCGGCTCTTCGCCCAGCAGGATCGGCTGGCGCGCTGCATTGCTGTCCGATGCGAAACCGTGGGCGAGGAAAGCATCGCCCTCCCGTTCCCACAGGGCGCGGTCGAGCGCGGTGCGCAAGACATCGTCCCGCGCCGCGATGGACAGGCGCTTGCCCGCCTCCAGCGTCTTTCGCGCCAGCAGGGGGACGACGGCGGTCACCGGATCGGCATCCAGCAGGTAGAAGTCCACCCTCACGATCCGGCCTCCGAAGCCGCCGACGAAGTGCCCGACTTGGCGGAGCGGCGGCAGCGTTCGGAGCAATATTTCACATTGTCCCAGTCACGCTCCCACTTCTTGCGCCAGTTGAACGGCAGGCCGCAGGACGCGCAGATCTTGCTCGGCAAGTCGCCTTTCCTGCGCATCTTTCCCATGGCCTGCGAGCGTCCGATCAGCTTTCCAGAACGTCGCGCACGTAGCGGTCGATCAGCCGCGCGCCATAGCCGGTTGCACCCTTGCCCCAGGTACGGCCCGGCTTGTCGGCCCAGACCATGCCGGCAATGTCGCAATGCGCCCACGGGCGGTCATCGGTGATGAAGCGCTGGAGAAACTGCGCCGCCGTGATCGAGCCTGCTCCGCGCGGGCCGACATTCTTCATGTCGGCGATCGGGCTGTCGATCAGCTTGTCGTATTCGCTGGTCAGCGGGAAGCGCCACAGCTTGTCGCCCACGGCTGCGCCTGCCGCCTGCAGCTTGTCCGCCAGTTCGTCGTCGTTGGAGAAGACGCCGCCATGCTCGCTGCCCAGCGCGATGATCATGGCGCCGGTCAGCGTGGCGAAGTCGACGATGGCAGCCGGATCGTACTGTTCCTGCGCCCAGTGCAGCGCGTCGCACAGGACCAGCCGCCCCTCGGCGTCGGTATTGATGACCTCGATCGTCTGGCCCGACATGGAGGTGACGACATCGCCCGGCAGCTGCGCACGGCCGTCGGGCATGTTCTCGACCAGGCCCACGACGCCCACGACATTCGCCTTCGCCTTGCGCTTGGCCAGCGCCAGCATCGCGCCTGCGACGGCGCCCGATCCGCCCATGTCCCACTTCATGTCTTCCATGCCCGCGGCAGGCTTCATCGAGATGCCGCCGGTGTCGAAGGTGACGCCCTTGCCAACGAAGACCGTCGGGCGCGCGCCTTTCTCGCCGCCGTTCCACTGCATCGCGAGCAGGCGCGATTCGCGCTCCGACCCGCGGCCCACGCCCAGCAGCGCGCCCATGCCGAGTTCGTCCATCGCCCCTTCGTCGAGCACGGTAAGTTCCACGCCCGTGCCTTCGAACGCGGCCTTCGCCTTCTCGACGAAGCTGACGGGATACACCTTGTTCGCAGGTTCGGTCACCAGCATCCGGGTGAACTCGACCCCTTCCGCCACGGCAGCGGCATCGGCCAGCGCGGCATCGCTGCCATGGGGTGCGCCCACCACCACGACGTTCATCAGGCTGCGCTGCTGTTCCTTCTTCATCGTGGTGCGATGTTCGTCGAACCGCCATGCGCGCAGGCGCAGGCCCAGCAGTACTGCGCCCAGCCCTGCCGCATCGAGCGGCGAATTGCCGGCGTCGAGGACCAGCGTTTCCACCCCGCTGGCGAAATATTTCGCAGCCAGGGCAGCGCCCGCCTTCTCCAGGTTGGCCATGCGGTCGTCCGCATCCGCCTTGCCCGCGCCGGACAGCGCCAGTCGCACGACCTTGCCATCACGTTCCACGAAGCTTTCGAAGACCTGCCCGGCTCCGCCCCGGAACCGCGCGGCCTGCGCGCCTTCGGTAACGGTTCGCTCGAGGTCGCCGGGCAAGCTGCCATGCTCCACCACGCGGGCGAGCAGGCTGATGTCGGAAGGAAGGCTGTCGGCGAAAGTGATGTTCATGGGTACTCCGGAAAAATCGTCGGGATGTTGCAGGTTTTCCCCTGCTGAACGCGCTTCGACACGCGCGGTTTCAAACCCGATTGCGATTAGGCGGGCACGGTGCGATAGGCAAGCCATGCCCCCCGTCCGCACCCGTCCTTGCAGCGAAGCGAACCAAGCCCTTCGCGCCGAAGCCGTGTCCACAGCGCATGGCCTGCCGCTCGGCCGCCCCCATGGCGCCGCGCGCTTCCTGCCGCATGGCTGCGCGATTGCCGCCCTGATTGCGCTGCCCGCCGCGCCCCTGGCCGCGCAGGAAGGCGCCGCGCCGGGAATGGCCACCGCTGACGAGCCTGTGGAAGTGCCCGATGCCCGCGATCCGGTCTATGCCGGCGAGCAGGAAACGGGCTTTCCGCAAGGGGGCGAACCCGTGGTTGTCGCCCGCCTGCCCGGCGAGGACGCGCCGCCCGCCCTTCCCCCCGTTCCGGAAGACGAGGTCGCGTTCGAGGCGGACACGCTGCGCTACAATTCCAACGACGACAGCGTCACCGCCACCGGCAATGTCATCCTGCGAAACGGCGCGCGCACGGTTACGGCCGACGAAGTCGTATGGACGCCCGATACCGGCGAAATCGTGGGCACGGGCGATGTGCTGCTGTCGGAGGGCGACCGCTCCGTGCGCGCCGATCGCGTTGTCTGGAACCGCAATACGGGCGGCATCACCGGCACGGGCGATGTGCGCTTCGTCGACGAGGACGGCAACCAGCTCTACACCAGCAGGATCGAGCTGACCGAGGAATTCCAGGCAGGGTCGATGGACGACCTGCTGCTGGCCCTGCGCGCCGGGGGCCGTCTGGCAGCCGTCCAGGGCGAACGCGGCCAGGATGGCAGCATCGTCCTCACCCGCGCTGCCTATAGCGGGTGCGCCGTGGTCGATCCCGAAGGCTGCGACCGCAAGCCCAGCTGGCGCATCACCGCGGACGAAGTCGTCTATTCCCCGCAGGAAGACCGCGTCCGGTTCTCCGGCGCCTATCTGGAACTGTTCGGTCGCCGCATCGTCCCCCTGCCCGGCCTTGCCGTGCGTACCGATGGCGGACCGGTGTCGGGCTTCCTCGTCCCCGACCTGCGCATCTCCGAATCCAACGGGGTGGAGGTATCGGGCAGCTACTATACCCGGCTCGCACCGAACCAGGATGCGACGATCAGCGGTTATGTCTTTACCGAGGCTGCGCCGATGGTCAGCGCGCAGTACCGCGCGCTGAACGAACGCGGGGCGTTCCAGATCACCGGCTACGGCACCTATAGCAGCCGCATTTCCGACTTTACCGGCGTGCCCACCACGGAAGACGATTTTCGCGGCTATGTCTTTGCCAATGGCAAGGCGCAGTTCGACCCGAACTGGAGCCTGACGGGATCGCTGCGTGTCGCCAGCGACCGCACCTTCCTGCGCCGCTACGACATCAGCCGGGACGATCGCCTGCGGTCGCTGGTCGAGCTGGAGCGGATCGATGCCGACAGCTACCTGCTGGTGGCCGGCTATTCGGCGCAGACGCTCATCCTTGGCCGCGACCAGGGGCAGGTCCCGCTGGCCTTGCCGGCGATCGACTATCGCCGCCGCCTGCGTGACCCGGTGCTGGGCGGACAGTTGGAGGTTCAGGCCAATTCGCTTGCCATCTTCCGCGACGAAGGGCAGGACACGCAGCGCGCCTTCGTCCGCGCGCAGTGGGATCTTCGCCGCATCACGCAGATGGGACAGGTGGTGCAGTTCAGCGCGTTGGCGCGGGGCGATGTCTATCATTCGGACGAGAACGCGCTGACGCCGTCCGTCCTCTATCGCGGCGATCCGGGATTCCAGACGCGCGGCATCGGCCTCGCCGCAGTGGACGTGAAATGGCCCTTTGCCGGCGAATTGCTCGGCGGCACGCAGGTCCTGACACCGCGGGTCCAGGTCGTCGCCAGTCCGGGGATCAAGAACCTGGCCGTCCCGAACGAGGATGCGCGCGCCATCGACCTTGAGGATTCCAACCTCTTCGCGCTCAATCGCTTTCCGGGCTACGACCGGATCGAGGACGGGGTACGCATCACCTACGGCCTCGACTGGCAGCTGAACCGCCCCGGCTGGCGGGTGAAGACGACGGTGGGCCAGTCCTACCGCCTCGACACGGACCGCGACATCCTGGTCGACGGCACCGGCCTGTCCGAACGCGTGTCGGATTTCGTCGGCCGCACCGAAGTCCGCTACAAGGATTTCGTGTCGTTCACCCACCGATTCCGGCTGGACAAGGACAATCTCGCCGTCCGCCGGAACGAGATCGACACCACCATCGGCAGCCGCCGCACCTATGTGGAGCTGGGCTATCTCAGGCTCGACCGCGACATCAGCGAATTCGGGCTGGAAGACCTGCAGGACCGCGAGGAACTGCGCGCCGCCGCCCGCATCGCCTTTGCCGATTACTGGTCCGTCTTCGGTTCGGGCATCTTCAACCTGACCGACCGGGAAGAAGACCCCACCCTGTCGTCGGACGGGTTCCAGCCGCTGCGCACGAGGCTGGGCGTCGCCTATCAGGACGACTGCCTGGAGATGGGACTGACCTGGCGGCGTGATTTCACCGACCAGGGCGATGCGGAACGCGGCAACACCTTCCAGGTCTATTTCTCGCTCCGCAATCTGGGTTTCCGATAACCCCTGCCAGCCCGCCTGCATCGAAGCGAAAAAGGCGTGCACAGCTGCCGGGCCCGCGGTTGTTGGCAGCGCGGGCGCGGTGCGCTAACAGGTCGCCGCTCAGACAAGGTTCAGCCGCTTCCGGGCAATTGTCGCATCACGGTAAGGCCTGCAGGCGCAGGTCGCATCATTCGGACGATACATGACCACCAGACTTTCCAGCTTCCTTTCCGCGGCAGCCATGACCGGCGCAGCCTTCGGCCTCGTCGCCGCGCCAATCGCCGCGCAGGCACAGGCCACGGGCGCGGCCCCGGCAGCGAACCCCCTGAACCTCCCGGACAACATCCAGCTCCTGGGCGAGACCAATCCCAACATGCGCCGCGCCACCGCGCGCGTGAACGGCGATGTCATCACCGGCACCGATGTCGATCACCGCGTGGCCCTGACGCTGGCTGCCAATGGCAGCGACGTGCAGCTGAGCGACGAGGATCTGGGCCAGCTGAAGATGCAGGTCCTTCGCAACCTGATCGACGAGACGCTGCAGATCCAGGCCGCAGAAGCGCAGGAAATGCCCGTTGCCGCGGCAGAGGTCGATGCCCAGTACCAGCGCGTCGCCGCCCAGAACTTCGGCACCGACATCGCCAAGATGGACGAATATCTCGCCGGCGTGGGCTCTTCCGTCAATTCGCTCAAGCGCCAGATCGAGGCGGAGATTGCCTGGTCGCGCCTGCTGCGCCGCAACGTCCAGCCGTTCATCAACGTCTCCGACGAAGAGGTCGAGGACATGATGGCCCGGCTGGAGGCTTCGCGGGGCACGGCGGAATACCGGCTTGGCGAAATCTACCTGTCGGCAACGCCGGAAACGGCTGCCGCGGTGGAGCAGAACGGCGTCCGCATCATGGAACAGCTGCGCGCCGGCGGAAGTTTCGTCGCCTATGCCCGCCAGTTCTCCGAAGCCTCGACCGCTGCCGTGGGCGGCGACCTGGGCTTCGTGCGGCTCGGCCAGCTTCCGGCAGAACTCTCGACCGTGGCGCAGGAAATGCAGCCCGGTCAGCTGATCGGCCCGATTTCGGTCCCCGGCGGCTATTCCATCCTCTACCTGATCGACAAGAAGCAGGTGCTGACCGCCGATCCGCGCGACGCTGTCCTCAGCCTGAAGCAGATCGCCATCACCTTCCCCGAAGGAATGTCGCAGGCGCAGGCCGATGCCCGCGTGACCGAATTCGGCAATATGGTCGAATCCATTCGTGGCTGTGGCGATGCGGAACGGGCGGCGGCGACGGTGAATGCCGATGTCGTCTCCAACGACCTGCGCGCCCGCGCCCTGCCCGAGGCGCTGCAGGCGACGATCCTGAACCTGCAGGTCGGACAGGCCACGCCGCCGTTCGGCTCGGTGCAGGACGGGGTGCGCGTCCTGCTCCTGTGCGGCCGCGACGATCCGCAGGATACCAGCGGTCCCAGCCGTGACGAGATGATGGCGCAGCTGACCGAAGACCGCGTCAGCAAGCGTGCCCAGCGTTTCCTGCGCGACCTGCGCAACGACGCCTACATCCAGTACAACTGAGTTCGGCCGTGATGGCGGGGGCGACCTTGTGACCATGGTTGCCCCCGCCCCGCCGAAACCCGCGCTGCCGCTCGCCCTCTCGATCGGCGATCCGGCCGGTATCGGTCCGGAACTGGCCATCCTTGTCTGGCACGCGCGGGACGGACGCGGGGCCGCGCAGCCCCTCCCGCCTTTCTTCGCGATGCACGGGGCCGGAGTGCTGCGTGCTGCCAGCGAACGTCTCGGACTGGATACGCCCCTCGAGCGAATTGCCGCTCCCGCCGAAGCCGGCGCGGTGTTCGGCCATGCCTTGCCGGTCCTGGGCCAGGCGGATGGTCCCTATACCCCCGGCGCGCCCGGTGGCGACGGAGCGCTGCTGGCCCTCGCATCGCTGCAGGATGCGGCAAGGCTGGCCTATGA
Source organism: Erythrobacteraceae bacterium WH01K (assembly GCA_027941995.1). Lineage (NCBI taxonomy): Bacteria > Pseudomonadati > Pseudomonadota > Alphaproteobacteria > Sphingomonadales > Erythrobacteraceae > Erythrobacteraceae bacterium WH01K. Next base: position 2,342,492 of record CP115966.1, read on the forward strand.
GGGCAAGGCTTCGGGGATAGTGACCCTGCCGGTGGCAAAGGCGCAGCTGGCCGCCATCGGCTTCGCCCATCCCGGGCAGACCGAATTTCTCGCCGCTGCCTGCGACCTGCCGCCCGGTGCCTCGGTCATGATGCTGGCCGGTCCCTCGCTCAAGGCGGTGCCGCTGACCGTGCATTGCGCCCTGGCAGACGTGCCGGCCCGCCTGTCGGTGGACCTTATCGTGCGGCGCGGACGGATCGTCGCGAATGCCCTGCGGCGCGATTACGGCATCCAGCGCCCCCGCCTCTCCGTCACCGGCCTGAACCCCCATGCGGGAGAAGTCGGTGCATTCGGGCGCGAGGAGATCGAGATCATCGCCCCCGCCATCGAGGCGTTGCGCGCAGAAGGCGTGGAGGCGAGCGGGCCGCACCCGGCCGATGCCCTGTTCGCCCCGCGCAGCCGAGCAGACTTCGACGCGGCGCTGTGCATGTATCACGACCAGGCGCTGATCCCGGTCAAGGCGCTCGATTTCGATCAGGGCGTCAACGTCACGCTGGGCCTGCCCATCGTGCGCACCAGCCCCGATCACGGCACCGCGTTCGACATTGCGGGCACGGGCCGGGCGGATCCGGGCGCAACGCTCGCCGCGCTGGTCATGGCAGGCGAGATCGCCGCCCGCAGGCAGGACGCAGGCGGGGCCGATGGCTGACCTGCCTCCTCTACGCGAGGTCATCGCGCGCCACGGTCTTTCTGCATCGAAGGCGCTGGGCCAGAACTTCCTGTTCGACGAGCAATTACTGGACCGGATCGCGGCATTGCCCGGTGACCTGCAGGGTCGCGCCGTGCTGGAAATCGGGCCCGGCCCCGGTGGCCTGACCCGCGCCCTGCTGCGGGCTGGGGCCCGCGTGACCGCGATCGAGATGGACCGCCGCTGCCTGCCCGCCCTTGCCGAACTGGAAGCCGCCTTTCCCGGCCAGCTGACCGTGATCCAGGGCGATGCCATGAAGATCGATCACCGCGAACTGATGCAGGAGCCCCATGCGGTGGTGGCCAACCTGCCCTACAATGTCGGCACGGCGCTGTTCGTAAGGTGGCTGGGCGGCGAAGACTGGCCGCCGCTGTGGACCTCGCTCACCCTGATGTTCCAGCAGGAAGTCGCCCAGCGCATCGTTGCGCGGCCCGGCACGTCCGCCTTCGGGCGGCTGGCGGTGCTGGCGCAGTGGCGCAGCGCTGCGGCGCTGGCCATGAAGGTGCATCGCAGCGCCTTCACCCCGCCGCCCAAGGTCATGAGCGCCATCGTGCACGTAACGCCCGCAGCGATGCCCGGCGGCGTCTCCGCCCGGATGCTGGAGCGGCTGACGGAGGCCGCGTTCGGGCAAAGGCGCAAGATGCTGCGCCAGAGTTTGAAATCCGTGCCCGGCGCGGTCGCGGCACTGTGCAGCGTCGGCATCGAGGAAACGCGCCGCGCGGAAACCCTGTCGGTCGACGAATTCGTCGCCCTCGCCCGCGTCCTGTCCTGACCCGCAACGTCCGGACCTCAGGCAAAAAATGGGGGCCGGGGGGTCCGAAGACGCCTCCGACCCCTCTCGAGGTTCCTGCCATTGCTGGCAGGTTCGGGTCGCACACACAGGTCGCGGCGACCCGCCAGCCGGTTCAATACGTGGAAGATTTTTTTAAAGGGTTCGGCAATTCCTCCCTGCCAGGCAGGCTGGCGGAGGGAAATATGTTCGGACTGTTCAAGTCTGCCCCGCGCCCGAAGGAGCCGGTTCGCTATATAGGGGAGGTCGAGATCGAGAAGCCGTGCGAAGACGTCTACGCCCTGCTCGACCTTGCCGATCCCCGGAACGCCAAGCGCGCGCTCGGCTACGATGTGCGGGAGATCGGCAAGGGCCGGTTCCAGATGATCATGGAGACGCTTCCGGACCTGACCTTCGTATTCGACGTGCGCGAGGCCAGGCCCGCCCGGCATTACGAATTCGACTGCATCATCGAGCCCGCGTTACCCAATCTCGTCCGGTCGAACGAGGTTTACGAGCTGGAACCGCTGAACGAGGCTGCCTGCCGCCTGACGCTGACCAATACGGTCGAGCTGCGTCCCGGCCTCGGCAAGCGCGAATACCGGCACGAAACCGCCATGATGGCAACGTCGACCCACAGCGCGCTACAGAAATTGAAGCTGCAGGCAGAGCACGGCGCGGCCGCGACCAAGGCGGTGGAGAACAACGCGCTGATCTAGCGCGCGCCCTCCAGTCCCCGCCCTGCCCCTTGGCCGAAGTCAGCCGGCAGCTTTCTTCGCCAGCCGCCATTTGTGCAGCAGCGGTTCGGTATAACCGCTGGGCTGCTCCGCGCCTTTGAACACGAGATCGCAGGCTGCCTCGAAGGCGATGCTGCTATCCCAGTTGCCGGCCATCGGCTCGTAATCGGGATCGCCTGCATTCTGCTCGTCGACCTTGACCGCCATGCGCTTCAGGCTGTCCATCACCTGGTCTTCGGTGGCGATGCCGTGCATCAGCCAGTTGGCCATGTGCTGGCTGGAAATACGCAGCGTGGCGCGGTCTTCCATCAGGCCGACATCGTTGATGTCCGGCACTTTCGAACAGCCGACGCCTGCATTGATCCAGCGCACGACGTAGCCGAGCAGGCCTTGCGCATTGTTATCCAGTTCCTCGCGCACCTCGTCTTCCGACCAGTTCGCACCGTCGGCCAGCGGGATCGTCAGCAGCGGCTCGAGGCCGGGCACCTCGCCCAGACCCTTCTGCACGCCGAACACGTCTTCGCGGTGATAGTGGATCGCGTGCAGGGTCGCTGCGGTCGGCGAAGGGACCCATGCGGTGTTCGCGCCGGCCTTCAGGTGGCCGATCTTCTCCAGCATCATCTTGCCCATGAGGTCGGGCGCGGGCCACATGCCCTTGCCGATCTGCGCGCGGCCCGACAGGCCGTGCCTGAGGCCGATGCCGACATTGCGTGCCTCGTAAGCCTTCAGCCAGGCGCTGTCCTTCATCGCGCCCTTTCGCATCATGGGGCCGGCCTGCATCGAGGTGTGGATCTCGTCTCCGGTGCGGTCGAGGAAGCCGGTATTGATGAACACGATGCGGTCCTTCACCGCATGGATGCAGGCGCCCAGATTGGCGCTGGTGCGGCGTTCCTCGTCCATCACGCCGACCTTGATCGTGTGGCGGTCGAGGCCCAGCATGTCCTCCACCGCGTCGAACAGGTCATTGGTGAAAGCGCATTCTTCCGGCCCGTGCATCTTGGGCTTCACGATGTAGATGCTGCCTTCGCGGCTGTTGCCGTATTTCGTCAGGCCGCGCACGTCCTGAGTGGAGATGGCGCTGGTCAGCACCGCGTCCATGATGCCTTCGGGAATCTCCTCGCCGTTTTCCAGCAGGATGGCCGGATTGGTCATCAGGTGGCCGACATTGCGCACGAACAGCAGGCTGCGGCCCGGCAGCGTGAATTCCTGTCCCTCGCTGTCGGTATAGGTCCGGTTGCCCGCCAGTTCGCGGGTCATGATCCTGCCGCCCTTGTCGAAGCTTTCGGTCAGGTCGCCGCGAATGATGCCCAGCCAGTTGCCATAGGCCAGCAGCTTGTCCTCGGCATCGACCGCCGCGACCGAATCTTCCAGGTCGACGATCGAGGTCAGCGCCGCTTCGAGATTGATGTCCGCGATGCCGGCAGGATCGGTCTTGCCGACCGGATGATCGGAATCGAACACGACCTCGATATGCAGGCCATTGTGCTTGAACAAGGCGGCCTTGTCGTTCCGCCCGACATATTGCGACGGATCGGCCAGCGGGATGTCGCGACCTTCCACGTTTTCAAGGTCGGCCCAGCTCTTGCCATCCGCCAGCGGCACGGCTTCGTCCATGAAACGCTTCGCCTCGGCGATTACCGCGTCGCCGCGAACCGGGTCGTAGCCGCCCGGTTTCGCCGGCGGGGCGTCCAGCGCGTCGGTGCCGTAGAATGCATCGTACAGGCTGCCCCAGCGGGCATTGGCAGCGTTCAGAAGGAAGCGCGCATTCAGGACCGGGACCACCAGCTGCGGACCGGCCATGCGCGCGATTTCCGGATCGACGTTCTTCGGGTCGACCGTGAAGTCGCCCGGTTCCGGGACGAGATAGCCGATCTCTTCCAGGAACGCGCGATAGGCGTCCTTGTCGTGCGGCTTGCCCCGGCGTTCGCGGTGCCAGTCGTCCAGCTGCCATTGCAGATTGTCCCGCTTCGCCAGCAGGTCGGCGTTACGCGGCGCGAAGGTTTCGACAAGCCCGGTAAAGCCGCGCCAGAACGCATCGGCTTCCATCCCGATGGGCGGCAGGACTTCGCTTTCGATGAAAGCGGCCAGCGCGGAATCGACCTTCAGGCGGTTTTTGACGACATATTGGGACAAGAGATTCCTCACACAGAATAACGGCGATTGCAGATGTCTGGGGAGGACGTGTGCGCCTATGCGATAGCTGCGCTCCATTTGCAACGGGTTGGATAGCTGCCGCCCTGCCGCTAAGCGGTTGCGGATGAAACCGATAGAAGGTCCGCTCGCCACCGCCACCCAGTCCATCGACGGCGCCGCCATGCTGGCGCAGGTGGAACGCTGGGCGGCGATCAATTCCGGCACAGGCAATCTGGATGGCCTGCGCGAAATGGCGGGAGAACTGGCGGATGCGTTCTCCGTATTGCCGGGCGAGATCACATTGGAAGAGCCCGCCCCCGTCACGCAGGTGGATGCCGGCGGCAGGGAATACGAGGTCGAATACGGCAAGCACCTCGTCTGCTCCGTACGCCCCGATGCGGCGCGGCGGTTTATCCTGACCGGACACATGGACACCGTCTTCCCCGCCGACCACCCGTTCCAGGCGCTGACCTGGCTGGACGACGAGACCCTGAACGGCCCCGGCACGGCGGACATGAAGGGCGGGATCGCGGTCATGCTCCACGCGCTCATCGCGCTGGAGGGGCTGAGCGAGTGGCAGGACGTCGGCTACGACGTGATGATAAATGCGGACGAGGAAACAGGCTCGCTCTCCTCCGCCCCGCTGATCGAACGGCTGGCGAAGGGGAAATACGCTGCCCTGACCTATGAACCGGCCGCCACGCCGGAAGGCACGCTGGCGCATGCGCGCGGCGGTAGCGGGAATTACGCACTGACCGTCACGGGCAGGAGCGCCCATGCCGGGCGCAATCCGCGCGACGGGCGCAATGCCATCGTCGCCGCCGCCACGCTGGCGGTGCGGCTCAAGGAATTGCAGCGCGACGACATCAGCGTCAACCCGGCGAAAATCGAGGGCGGAGCAGCCAACAACGTCGTGCCCGACCATGCCGTCCTGCGCTTCAACATCCGGCCCAGGGAACCCGCCGCCGCCGACTGGTTCACCGGCGAAATGAATGCCTTGCTGGGCGAAGTTAGGCAGTCGCAGGAGGTGGACATCCATGTCCATGGCGGCATCACCCGTCCACCCAAGCCGGTGGGCCGCCGCGCCCAGAAACTGTTCGACATCGTGCGCGATTGCGGCGCGCAACTCGGGCAGGAGATCGACTGGCAATCGACCGGCGGCGTGTGCGACGGCAACAACATCGCCGCCACCGGCGTCCCCGTGGTCGATACGATGGGCGTACGCGGCGGCAAGATCCACTCGCCGAACGAATTCATGATCGCGCCTTCGCTGAAAGAGCGCGCCCAGCTATCGACCCTGGTCCTCCACCGCCTCGCTACCGGAGAAGCGATTTGAGTTTTCGCCTGCGCGCCAGTCGCCCCGACGATCTGGAACACCTGTATGAAATGGCCAAGCTGACGGGCGGTGGCTTCACCAACCTGCCGCCCGACCGCGACGCGCTGGGCGAGAAGCTGGAGACGAGCGCGAAAGCTTTCGCCAATACCCGCACCGAGCTGGTCGACGAGACATTCGTATTGGTGCTGGAAAATACCGAGACCGGCGCGGTGCGGGGCACTTGCCAGCTGATGACGAAAGTCGGCCAGCAATGGCCGTTCTATTCCTACCGCCTCAACACGCTGACCCAGTATTCGCAGGAGCTGGACCGCACGGTCCGGGCCGAAATGCTGAGCCTGTCGACCGACCTCGAAGGGTCGAGCGAAGTCGGCGGCCTGTTCCTCCACCCGAACGAGAGGGCCGGCGGGCTCGGCCTTCTGCTCGCCCGCAGCCGCTATCTGTTCATACGGATGCACCGCGAAAGGTTCGCCGACCGCGTGCTGGCAGAGCTGCGCGGCATCATCGACGACCGCGGCGGGTCCCCCTTCTGGGACGGGGTCGCCGGGCGGTTCTTCGGCATGACGTTCCAGGAAGCGGACTATTTCAACGCGATCAACGGCAACCAGTTCATCGCCGACCTGATGCCCAAGCACCCGGTCTATGTCGCCATGCTGGACGACGATGCGCGCGAGGTCATCGGCCTGCCCCACCCGACGGGGCGCGCCGCGATGCGGATGCTGGAGAAGGAAGGCTTCGCCTACGAAGGCTATGTCGACATCTTCGACGGCGGGCCGACCATGCTGGCGCGGACCGACGAGGTCGTCAGCGTGAAGGACGCGGTGCGGGCCGAAATCTCCACGCAGCCATGCGAAGGCGGCGAGAAAGCGATCGTCGCCACTGGGCGGCTGGAGGATTTCCGGTCCTGCTACGCCGTGCGCCAGCCGGATGGCGATACCATATCGATCGACGACCAGGCCCTCCGGACGCTGGGCGTAAGCGGGGGCGATACCGTGTGGAGCACCGTGCGATGAGCATCGACAGCACACGCCTGAAAGAGATCAATTTCGACGGGCTGGTCGGGCCGAGCCACAATTACGCCGGTCTCAGCCTCGGCAATATCGCCAGTGCCAGTCACGGGGGCGATCCGTCCTATCCCCGCGCCGCGGCGCTGCAGGGCGTTGCCAAGATGCGCGGTAATATGGGCCGAGGCCTCTCGCAGGGTTTCCTGCTGCCCCTGCCCCGCCCCAATGACGATCTCCTGCGCCGGATCGGTGCGGACGACAACATGCCCCCGCAGCTTCGCGCGGCCGCATGGTCGGCCAGTTCGATGTGGACCGCCAATGCCGCCACCGTCAGCCCGGCCCCCGATACCGCCGACGGGCGCTGCCATCTGACCCCGGCCAATCTCGTCACCATGCTCCACCGCGGGCAGGAATGGCGCGACACGAAGGCGCAGCTGGAGATCGCGTTCGGCAATAGCGACCACTTCGCGGTGCACGAAGCCGTGCCGTCCAGCTTCGGCGACGAGGGCGCGGCGAACCATATGCGTTTTTGCGAAGGACACGGGAGCCCGGGGGTCGAGGTGTTCGTTTACGGGCGTCCCGGCGGCCGCTTTCCCGCGCGCCAGCACGAACAGGCCAGCCGCGCCGTCGCCCGGCTCCACGGCCTCGACCCCACGACTTGCGTTTTCATCGAGCAGAACCCCGCCGCGATCGAGGCTGGCGCGTTTCACAACGACGTCGTGGCCGTGGCGAACGAGCGGGTGCTTTTCACCCATGCCGAGGCCTTTGCCGACCAGCAGGGCGCCTATGATGCAATCCGCGCCGCGTTCCCGGCTCTGGAGGTCGTTGAGGTGCCCGCCGAAGCGGTCAGCATGGCGGAGGCGATCCGGACCTATCTGTTCAACGCCCAGCTATTGACCCTGCCGACCGGCGAAATGTCCTTGATCGTGCCCGAGGAATGCCGCGAAAGCCCCGATGTCTGGCAGTTCTGCGAGCAGATGATCGCCGGCAACGGTCCCATCCGGCAGATCATCCCGGTCGATGTGCGTCAGTCCATGGCCAATGGCGGCGGCCCTGCCTGCCTGCGCCTGCGTGTCGTTGCCGACCCTGCGACGGTCGATCCCCGTTTCCTGCTGGGCGAGGCGAAGGCTGACCTGCTGGAGACGGTCATCGCGAAGAACTGGCCCGAACAGATCGACCCCGCCGATATCGGCAGCGATGGCCTGGCGTCGTCAGTGCGCGCGGCGCGTTCGGCGCTGCTGGATGCGCTGGACCTTTCCGCGCTGCGCTGAGTTATCGATGCAGACGGGCGCTGCCAACTCACGGTAGCGCCGGAATTTTCAGGGTTAACGCGCTTGCCAGCGTGTCGGTGAACCTTACACTCGCCGCCTGTGTTAACCACTGGACTGCGCAGGTCCGCGCCATTGGCGCAGGCCTTGCAGGGCAAAAGGTTAAGGAGCCTGCGCTAAATGCTTAAGAAGATCAGCCGCCTGTTTGTCATCAAGACACGTTTCGAGGCGTATCTGATCATCTTCGCCCTGGCGCTGGGCGCGATGACGCGCGGCTCGCTCTACACCCTGCAATATCCGGGCATCGGCGGTTACCTTCTGATGGCAGCCACGGCCGGCGCGGTATTCCTCGGCGGCGCGAAGATCCTCGATGCCCTGCGTTACGAGCGCGAAGCGAAGGAACACGCGCGACTGTCCGAAAAATAGTGGCGCGAAAGCTGGGGGTTTCTGTTGCCAGGCCCCCGCGTTTTTGATCGGAGGGGGACGACCGTCGCTCCGGAGGCGAACTCGGCTCATTCCCATGAACGAAAAGTGGGGGGTTCTGTTGCTAGGCCCCCCCGGGCCCCCGGAATCCGCTTCTGTTGCCCGGTGGGTCCAACCGCGCTTTAGCTTTGTAAGATCAGGCCGCTAGGCCGTCAGGTTACGCAGCGATTGCGAGTGCTTCGTTATCGTTGGCACTTGTGTGTTTGAGCCTATTACGGGTTACTCAGCCCGGGTGAAAACACTGCCTTTCAACACACGTCGATCCTGGTTCGGCCCCATCAGGAAACCCGCGAAAACCGGGCCTTTTGGTGGAGCCGCCGGGTACTGCCCCCGGGTCCGTTGTGTCTATTACACAGCGTAGTTTATCGCCATAGACGGCAAAAAGCCGACACGCCCCATATAGGGAGTGCCGGCTTAATGTGAAGTGTAGGAATGGAAGGTAGCGGGCTTAGCCCATCGGGCCGTTCTTCGGGGCGCCGGGCGCGCCGCTCTTCAGGGCGTCGCGGATTTCCTGCAGCAGTTCGATCTCGGTCGGGCCGGTCGCGGCCTCTTCCTCGGCCTTGGGCTCTTCCAGACGCGCCTTCACCTTGTTCACGTAGCGCACCATCAGGAAGATGATGAACGCCAGGATCACGAAGTTGATGATCGCGGTGATGAAGGCACCGTATCCGATCATCGCAGCGCCGGCTTCCTTCAGCGCGGCGTAGTCGGTGGTGGAGCCTTCGTATCCTTCGGGGGTGCTCAGCAGGATGAAATATTGCGAGAAATCCATCCCGCCGAAAATCCAGCCCACGACCGGCATGATCAGGTCGTCGGTCAGCGATGCCACGATGGTGGCAAAGGCGCCCGCGATGATGACCGCAACGGCCAGTTCCATCACATTGCCCTTGGCAATGAATTCCTTGAATTCCGTCAGCATGGTCGTCCCCCTTATGCTTAACAAAAGATAGCGTGCTTTAGTCGCGGGATTCTCGCCGCGCAAGCTTGCGAGAGGGCGAAGGTGTGCTATCTAGGCAATACAGATCGCAATGCGCGCCGCCGCGCCAGTCCAGAGGAACCCCAGCGACATGACTTTCACCCGCCCCCTTGCCAGAATGCGCAACACCGTCCTTCTCGGCCTGGCCGCTGCCAGCCTCGCTTCGTGCGGCATCAACTCGGTGCCGACCGCAGAAGAGAACGCGAAGGCGAAATGGGCCGATGTCGAGGCGCAGTTCCAGCGCCGGGCGAATCTCATTCCCAACCTCGTCGAAGTCGCGCAGGGCGCTGCCGAGAACGAGCGCGGCATCCTGACCGAAGTGACCGAGGCCCGCGCCCGCGCAACCAGCGTCAATATCGATGCCGACCAGCTGGACGATCCCGAGGCCATGGCACAGTTCCAGCAGGCACAGGGCCAGCTCGGTGCCGGTCTCGGCCGCCTGCTCGCCAGCTTCGAAGCCTATCCGCAGATCACCTCCAGCCAGAACTTCCTCGCGCTGCAGAGCCAGCTGGAAGGCACGGAGAACCGCATCGCCGTCGCCATCCGCGATTACAACGAAGCGGTGCGCAACTATAACACAACCATCCGCACCTTCCCCGACACGATCGGCGCGAACCTGATCCATGGCGCGGAACCGCTGGTGCCTTACGAAGCTGCCAGCGAAGGCGCCGAAATCGCGCCGACGATCGACATGACCGACGGCAATTGAGCCGGCGGTGATACGGCACCTTCTCTTCCTCGCGGCGCTGTTCGCCGCTGCTGTCGGCGTGCCCGTCCAGGCCCAGGACTTTCCCGAGCTGACGGGCCGCGTCGTCGATGCGGCGAACATCATTCCCGACGCTCAGGAGGCGGCGCTGACGCAGCGGCTGGCGCAGCTGGAAAACCAGTCGCAACGGCAATTGGTCGTGGCGACCGTGCCCAGCCTGGGCGGCGACGATATCGCCAATTACGGCTACCAGCTCGGCCGCGCATGGGGTATCGGGGACGCAGAGCGCAATGACGGCGCACTGCTGCTCGTAGCGCCCAGCGAGCGCAAGGTGCGGATCGAGGTCGGCTACGGCCTCGAAGGCATCATGACCGATGCGCTGTCCTCCGTCATCATCCAGAACGACATCCTCCCGCGATTCAGAGACGGCGATTTTCCCGGCGGCATCATGGCCGGGACCGAAGCGATCGCCTCGCAGCTGGAATTGCCCGCCGACGAGGCGGTGCAGGTCGCACGGCAGGCGGACCAGGCACGCCAGCGCGATGGCGGTTTTCCCATCGGGACGATCATCTGGCTGGGCTTCATCTTCTTTTTCTTCGTGCTGCCGATGTTCGGGCGCGGCGGGCGCAGCAGGCGCTATCGCGGCGGACGGGGCGTCGTCGGCGACATCATCCTGTGGGAAGCGGGCAAGGCGATTGCGCGCGGTATCGACGGGGACGGCGGCGGCTGGGGCGGCGGCGGTTTCGGCGGAGGGGGCGGCTTCGGCGGCTTTTCCGGCGGCGGCGGCAGCTTTGGCGGCGGCGGCGCCAGTGGTGGTTGGTAAATGGCGTATCTGAGCAAGCAGGAACACGAGAAAGTCACCGCAGCAGTCGCCGCGGCAGAGCTGACGACATCGGGCGAAATCGTGACCGTACTGGCCGACCGCAGCGACGGCTATTCCGAAGTGATCCTGCTTTACGCGGTCGCCCTGGCCTTCACCGCGATGAGCGTCTTCGCCCTCTTCCCCGCGCCCTTCATGGACATGTGGGACCGGCTGATCGGCGGCTGGATGCACGAATGGACGACCGGGGAACTGGCCAGCATGACCATCGGCCTGGGATTGCTGACCTTCATCGCCAGCTGGCTGGTCCTGTCGTGGGACCGGCTGACCTTCCTCGCCCTGCCGGGCCCTGTGAAGACGTCGCGCGTCCACGCGGCTGCCGTCCGCCATTTCAAGGTCGGGGCGGAACGGCGGACCCATGGCCGCACCGGCGTGCTGCTGTATCTTTCGATGAAGGAGCACCGAGCCGAAATCGTCGCCGACGAACCGATTGCCGAATTGGTGTCGGCCGATGTGTGGGGCGAGGCCATGTCCGACATGCTGTCCGAAATCCGCGAAGGCCGGATCGCGGACGGGCTTGCCGCAGGGATTCGCGATGTCGGCGAAGTGCTGTCGCGGCATTTCCCACGCGCGGAAGATGACCAGAACGAATTGCCCGACAGGCTGATCGAGCTTTGAGCGCGCCGACCCAGCCCTCCCGCGATGCCGATGCGGACAAGCCGGAAACGGTCGCCTGGGCGGGCAGGTTCATTACTGCCAAGACGCGGGGCCGGTGGGAATATGCCGGGCGCGCCCGCGGCATTCGCGCCGCTGCCATCGTGGCGGTGGACGATGCGGAAGACGGACGCCACGTCCTGTTGGTAGAGCAATACCGCGTGCCGCTGTCCCGCTTCTGCCTCGAAATCCCCGCCGGACTGATCGGCGACGAGGATGGCGGAGAAGGCGAGAGCCCGGAAGATGCCGCCCGCCGCGAACTGGAAGAGGAAACCGGATACCGCGCAAGCACGATGGAATTGCTGGGCGAGTTCTATTCCAGCCCCGGCATGGTGTCGGAAAGCTTCAGCCTGATGCGCGCAGGGGACCTGCAAAAAGTGTCGGACGGCGGCGGGGTCGAGGGCGAGGACATCGCCGTTCACCGCGTGCCGCTGGACCAATTGGAAGCTTTCGTTGCCGAAAAACGCGAGGCGAGTGTCGCCATCGACGTACGGATCGCGATGCTGCTGGGCACGCAGGGCGCCATCGTCTAGCGCGGCATCCGAAAACAACTAGCGGAGAGAGAATCATGGCAGCGAGCACGAACGGCCGCGTAGCGGACAAACTTGCCCTCGTGACAGGGGCGGCGCAGGGACTGGGGGCAGCGCATTCGATGCTGCTGGCGCAGGAAGGCGCGCGGGTCCTGTGCACCGATATCAATGGCGACGGGGCATCCGACACGGCTGCGCGCATCAACGAGGCGCTGGGCGAAGGCACGGCTTTCGCCATCCGTCACGACGTGACCGATCCGGCCGAATGGGAAGCCGCCGTTGATGCCGCGCGCGAGAACATGGGCGGGCTGAACGTGCTGGTGAACAATGCCGGGATCGGTGTCGCCGGCAATATCGAGACGTGCGATTTCGACGACTGGAAGCGGTGTTTTTCCATCAATGTCGATTCCATCTTCCACGGATGCCAGAAGGCCCTGCCCCTGATGCGCGAACACGCGCCGGGCAGCATCGTGAACATTTCCAGCATTGCCGGGCTGATCGCCAGCGACACCATGCCGGCCTACAATTCGTCGAAAGCGGCGGTGTGGATGCTGTCGAAGTCGATCGCGCTCCACTGCGCGAAGAACAACATGCAGATCCGCTGCAACTCGGTCCATCCGACCTTCGTCGACACGCCGATCCTGGACGGGACGGCGAAGAACCACAAGATCGACAAGGACGTGCTGATGGAAAAGCTGGCGCGGCAGATCCCGCTCAAATTCGTCGGCGAACCCAACGACATCGCCAATGCGGTGCTCTATCTCGCCAGCGACGAAAGCCGTTTCATGACCGGCGCGGAGCTGAAGCTGGACGGCGGCATCAGCGCGATGTGACTATTCGTTTGCTCTCGCGGCAGATCGCTGGGCGATCGCCTGCCGAGGGGGCGGCTTATCGGCCGGCGAGCGGTCGCTCGCTGTCGGTTTGCAGCCGAGACTTGCGCAAAAAAAAAGAGAGGGGCCAAGCGGCCCCTCCCGGTTTCGTTTCATTGTGAGGCGCGGCTGCCCAGAAACCGGGTCAGCTGCTGTTTTGCCGCGCTTCAGTCCGCGATCAGGGCGATCGCGATATAGACCAGGACCAGCGATCCGAAGCCGATGATGGTTCCTGCGACGAAGCCCAGGCGGATCCAGAAGGCATCGACATCGAAATAGTTGGCAATGCCGCCGCACACTCCGGCCAGTTTCGCATCGCGGCGGTCGAGCCTGAAGCTCTTGTCCGCGCCGATGATGGGGCCATCCCTGCGGTCGCCACGATCGCTACGCTCGATCCTGCTCATGCCATCACCGGGACGATAGAGGGCGAGGCGGGGACGATGGCATAGGCCATCAGGACACCACTGACTGCGAGCGAGCCGAGGCCGGCGATTACCTGCGAGCTCCAGTTGGAAAAGAATTTCATGGGGTCGTTCCTTGTATTCGGGTTTGCGGGGATCAGGCGAAGACTGCGGGGCTGCCCGGGACGATCGCGCTGGCGAAGAACATGGCCGAGATGGCGAGCGAGAAGACGGCGGCTGCGGCACGGTTCGGGTTGAAGATGGACATGGTATTTCCTTTCTCTTGGCTCCCGGAGAGACCGTCTCGCCGGGTTGCCCAAAGTGTTGCATCAGGTGTGCCAGTTTTGAAAAACGGGAGATTTCCGGGGTTTTTCGGCTCGCAGCCATCTGAACAGCCGTTCATCAATCCGAAAGGTTGGTAAATCTCACCAACATTTGACATAGCCGTTTCCGGCAGCGGGCGAAGCTGCTTTCAGTGGCCTTCCCCGCCCCCCGCAGGTAGGACCGCTGCCACCCATGGCCATCGCCCGCATCGCCTTTTCCGATTTCCGCAATCACGCCGCTTCCGCGCTGGAAGGAACCGCGCGGTTCAACCTGCTGGTGGGCGAGAACGGGGCGGGCAAGACCAATGTGCTGGAGGCGCTGTCGCTGCTTGCGCCCGGCCGGGGGCTTCGGCGTGCCCCGCTTGGCGAGATTGCCCGGGCATCGGGCGCGGGCGGCTTTGCGCTTTCCGCCCTGCTCTCGCCTGCGGATGGCGGCGAGGATGTCCATTTGCAGACCTCCACCGCACCGATGCGCCCCGGGCGGCGCCGGGTCCGGATCAACGGGGCGGAGGCAAGCGCGATCGCGCTGGGCGAATGGCTGGCCGTGTCATGGCTGACCCCGGCGATGGACGGGCTGTTCACGGCCAGCGCCGGCGAGCGCCGCCGCTTCATGGACCGCCTGGCGACCGCTCTCGATCCTTCCCACGCGCGGGCCGCAAGCCGCTACGAGGCGGCCTTGCGCGAGCGCAACCGCCTGCTCTCGGACGAGCGCGAACCCGAACCCGCATGGCTCGACGGCATAGAGGCGCAACTGGCGCAGCATGGCGCGCTGCTGGCGCAGGGCCGCGCCCGGCTGGTCGGCGCGCTGGGCGAAGCGCTGGAAATGCAGGCGGGCAGCCCGTTCGCGGTGCCCCTCCTCGCGCTGGAGGCCGGAGGGCCGTTTGCCGAGCACGAGCTGGCCGAGGCGCTGCGTTCCACCCGCCAGCGCGATCGCAAGGCGGCGCGCACGCTGACCGGGCCGCATCGCGACGAATTGCTGGTTCACATGGCCGCGAAGGGCCGGCCTGCGGCCCTGTGCTCGACCGGAGAGCAGAAGGCGATGCTGATCGCCATCGTGCTCGCCCATGCAGAGCTTGCCGCGGCGGGACGCGCCGGGATCCTGCTGCTGGACGAGGTCGCGGCGCATCTCGATCCCCTGCGCCGCGATGCGCTGTTCGACCGGCTTCGCGCCGGTGGGTCGCAGGCGTGGCTGACCGGGACGGAGGCTGCCCCGTTCGGCAGCATCCGGGCAGAAGCTGCGATCTGGCGTGTCACGGACGGCGCACTGGTCCGGGAATAGAACAGGGCGCCGATCCGTCAGGCGTCGGGAATGGCTGCCTCGACCGCTTCGCGCGTGCTTTCCACGAGCAGCTCGATCCCCTCCACCGTCGGGTGGATGCGGTCGGACTGGATCAGTTCCGGTTTCGACGCAACGTCCTCCACCCAGTTCGGGATAAGGGCCACGCCATATTCCTCTGCCAGCGAGGTATAGAGGCCGCTGAATTCGGCCTGGAATTCCGGCCCGACATTGGGCGGCGCCTGCATTCCCATCAGCAGCACGTCTATGCCGCGCGCCTGCGCCGTCTCGATCATCGCGGCGAGGTTCGCCCGGGTCTGCGCCGGATCGATGCTGCGCAGCAGGTCGTTGCCGCCCAGTTCCAGGATCAGGAGGTCGGGCGCCTCTTCCTGCGCGTCGAGCGTGAATTCGAACCGCTGGCGACCCGCTGCACTGGTATCGCCCGATACGCCCGCATTCACGACCCGCGCATTGACGCCCGCCGCGCGAAGGGCCGCCTCCAGCTTCGCCGGATAGCTGTCGTCCTTCGGCACGTTGTAGCCGGCAAACAGGCTGTCCCCGAAAGCGAGGATGTCGCGCTGTTCGCCCGCGACCGGCACCTCGGTCACGGTCTCGCTCGCACCTGTCTGTACAGGAGCCGGCTCCGTCACCGCGGCTTCTTCCCCGCAGGAGGCCAGCGCAAGCGATGCGAGGACAGCGAGCGGAGCGAGGATTTTCGATGAAGAGCGGATGGCGGCTGGCCGAGCGGCACTAGGGCTAGGTTGTTCCATGGCCGCCCTTATGCCACTGCACACGGGTGACCACTACCCCCGAAACAGACGCCGTGCGCGGCGCCGCCATATCCGCCCGCAACCTGACCCTGACGCTGGGACAAGACCGCCAGCCCGTCGAGATTCTGAAAGGCGTCGATCTCGATGTTGCGCCGGGCGAGGTGCTGGCCCTGCTCGGCCCGTCGGGTTCGGGCAAGAGCTCGCTGATGGCGGTGCTGTCGGGGCTGGAACGCGCCACGTCCGGCTCCCTCACCGTGGCAGGCGCGGATTTCGCCGCCATGGACGAGGACGGCCTGGCGCAGGCGCGCAGGGGCCGTATCGGCATAGTGCTTCAGGCGTTCCACCTGCTGCCGACCATGACCGCGACCGAGAACGTCGCCACCCCGATGGAACTGGCTTCGATGAACGGCGTGCGTGACCGTGCGCGGGACGAATTGACGGCTGTGGGCCTTGGCCACCGGCTCGACCATTACCCGACCCAGCTTTCGGGAGGGGAACAGCAGCGCGTCGCCATCGCCCGCGCCATCGCGCCGCGCCCGGAACTGATCTTCGCCGACGAACCGACCGGCAATCTCGACGCGGCGACAGGCGCGGAAATCGTCGACGTCCTGTTCGACCGCCGCGCGCAGACCGGCGCGACGCTGGTCATCATCACCCACGACCCGGCGCTGGCCGAACGCTGCGACCGGATCATCACGCTGGCCGATGGCCGCATCGCCACCGACACGGCAGCCACCGACACTGCAGCCACCGGGACCGCCGCATGAGCGACCACGCCGCGGCGGGCGGTTTGTCATGGGGCGCGGCCTGGACGCTGGCGCGGCGAGAGCTGAACCTGCGCTTCAAGGGCCTGCGCCTCCTGCTCGTCTGCCTGTTCCTGGGCACCGGGGCGCTCGCTGCCATCGGCACGCTGACAGGGGCCATCGACCGCGAGCTGGAAAACCGCGGGCAGGAACTGCTCGGCGGCGACCTGGAAGTCGAGATCTGGCAGCGATCCCCCAATGCTGAGGAATTCGCGGCGCTCGCCCGCTATGGCGAATTGTCGACCGGCACCCGCCTGCAGGTGGTGGCCCGCAATGGCGAGAACACTGCCCCTGTCGGGCTGAAGGCGGTGGACGGCAAATATCCGCTCTACGGCGCGCTGACGCTGCAGGACGGGCGCACGGTCGGCGCGCCGCCCGCCGGAGAGGCGTGGCTCGGCCAGGGCGCGATGGACCGGCTGGACATCGCGGTGGGCGACACGTTCCGCGTCGGCACGGCGACTCTGCGTGCCGGCGGCGTCATCGATACCGAGCCCGACAAATTGAGCGAAGGGTTCCAGCTTGGCCCGACCATCATCGTGGCCGAGGGTGTGCCGCAGGATGCGGGCCTGCTGCAACCGGGCGCCATGTACCAGAGCAAGACGCGCATCGCCTTCACCGACCCCTCGCGCGATCCCGAGGCGGTGGAGGAGGAACTGACCGACGCGTTTCCGCTTGCCGGTTTCGACTTTCGCGACCGCGACCGCGCCAGTCCCGGCGCGGACCGCTTCGTCGACCGGATGGGTGAATTCCTGACGCTGGTGGGCCTCGCCGCGCTGGTCATTGCCGGGATCGGCATCGGCGGCGGCGTGTCCTCCTATCTCGAGGCGCGCCGTAACAGTATCGCCACGCTGAAAGTGCTGGGCGCGACGAGCAGGGACATCACCCGCATTTACGGCCTCCAGATCGGGCTGGCCGCCGTGGTCGGCAGCCTTGCCGGACTGGCCGCCGGTCTCGCCATCACGCCCCTGCTGGGCATGGCATTGCAAGACCTCCTGCCGGTCGAGGGCGGCTTCGTTTTCGAACCCGGCGCGCTGCTGCTGGCGAGCGCATACGGCCTGCTGGTCGCGCTGGTCTTTGCCGCGACGCCGATCCTGCGCGCCCGCCGCTTCCCGGCGATGGCGCTGATGCGCGCCCGCACGTCCCCGCTGACACGCGACCGCACGGCGCTGAAATGGGTCGGCGGAGGGCTTTTCGCTATCGTCGTGCTGGCGCTGGTCACGTCGAACGACCCGCTGCTGGCAGGCGGTTTCCTGGCCGGGGCGGCGGCCATGCTGTTGCTGCTGGCAGGTCTGGGCATGGGCATACGCCACATCGCGCAGCGCGTGCCGCGTCCGGCGGACCCGCTGCTGCGCAATGCGCTGGCCAATCTGCACCGCCCCGGCGCATCGACCGGCGCGCTGGTGACCGCGCTCGGCTTCGGCCTGTCCGCCTTCGTGCTGCTGGCCGCGATCCAGACCGCCATCGACGGCAATATCCAGAGCCGCGTCCCGGCCGAGGCGCCCGACTATTTCGTGCTCGACATCCCGCGTGACCAGGCAGAGGATTTCCGGTCCCTGGTCCGGGCGGAAGACGAGGACGCGGTTATCCGCACCGTCCCCGCCCTGCGCGGTTCCGTCACGGCTTACGGTCCGGAAGGCGACCTGACGCGGGTGGCGGACCTGGAGGAAATTCCCGACGGCGCATGGGCCCTGCGCGGGGAGCGCGGCCTGACCTATGCCGAGAACGTGCCCCGCGGAAACACCATCGTCGAAGGCGAGTGGTGGGGCCCGATGTGGCAGGGCGAGCCGCAGGTCAGCGTCGACGAGGAATTTGCCGCCTCCATCGACCTGCAGGTGGGCGACACGATCACCGTCGCCCTTTTGGGCGTGGAGCGCAGCGCGCGCGTCGCCAATCTGCGCCGGATCGACTGGGAAAGCATGGGTTTCAACTACGTGCTCGTCTTCAGTCCCAATGCGCTGGAGGATGCACCGCACAACCTAGCCGCGACCATAGAGCTGCCCAATTCGGGCGATACCGGGCCGCTGCTGCGCGGTCTGGTCCAGACCTTCCCCTCCAGTTCCGTGATCGAGGTCAGCCAGGTGTTGGTGCAGGCACGGGAGATACTGGGGCAGGTCGGCCTCGCCACGCTGGCCGCAGCCTCCGTCGCGGTGCTTGCCGGCCTTGCCGTACTGCTGGGCGCGATTGCCGCCGCCCGGGCCGCGCGCACCTACGATACCGTGGTCATGCGCGTGCTGGGCGCGAGCCGCGGGCAAATCCTGTGGATGCAGTTCCTCGAATACGCCCTGCTGGCGTTGGTGCTGGCCGGGGTGGCGCTGGCCATCGGCAGCGCGCTGGCATGGCTGGTCGTCACTCAGCTGTTCGAATTCGACTGGCTGCCCGACTGGGGCGTCGTCCTCGCCGTGCTGGGGGCAGGCCTCGCCCTAGTGGTCGGGTTCGCCATCCTCGGCTCCCTGCCACTTCTCAGGGCCAAGCCTGCCCAGGCGCTGCGCGCGCTTTAATCCGGCAGCGAGGCCTTCGGATCGGGTCCGTATTCATTGGGACCGTCGGTGCCGTCCAGGCACATGAAGACCAGCACGATCAGCGTGCCAATGAACGGGACGAAGTTCAGCAGGACGAACCAGCCGCTGCGGCCCTGGTCGTGGAAACGGCGGACCTGCACCGCCAGCGACGGGACGAAGATCGCGAGCAGGAACAGGAGCGAGATCGGTCCGTAGGCATCGCCGATGGTCGCGCTGAGACCGAGAATGGCCTCCACGATCCCGATGCCGACCGACACCGCGATGATGAAAAGCACGAACATCCAGTATTCCCGGCGCCGGGAGCGCCCGCTGAATTCGGCATAGCGTTTCAGCGGCAGTGTCATCCAGTCCATGTCATTTTCCCCCTCGGCATGCACAGCACCGCACCGCGCGGCGTGTCATGCGAAGGGCGAAGACTAGCTTCCTCTCGCAAAAGCGGAAGCGGGAAAATCGCGCTGGCCCGGCAGCGGTGCGCGTCCCGCAAGGACCTGCGATGAGGGCACGAAAAAGGGGAGCCGAAGCTCCCCTTCCCCGTCCAAGCCTTGAAAAAGCCTGTCTTTAGAAACGATAGCGTGCCGTGACGCCGTAGGTGCGCGGCGCGTTCGGATAGCCCGAGATCGTGCCCTGCTGTGCCACACCGTCGAAGATCGTCGTCAGGTAACGCTCGTTCGTCAGGTTGCGGACATAGGCGCCCAGCTCGAAGCCGTTTTCCAGGGCCAGGGTCAGCGAAGCGTTCACCTGGTTGACCTCGCGGCGGTAATCGCGCGCGATGGCCCGTGCCGGTGCGCCCGGGTTGGCCAGCGAATTGTCGACGAAGGCCGGCAGGCCGTCGAGGATCTGCGTCGCGCTCTCGTGGTAATAGTCCACGCGCCCGATCAGCTGGTTGCCCGATGCGCCGAACTCGTGCGTGTAGGTCGCCGAGGTCGAGATCGTATATTCCGGCACACCGGCGACCGACAGGCCGGTGAGGTCGCCCACGGCAGAGCCGGGGAAGCTGTCATACTTGCTGTCGAGATAGGTCAGCGCGAAGGTCAGCACGAGCGGATCGACCGGGTTGACGGTCGAATCGAACTCGAAACCCTTGACCGACTGCGAACCGGCATTCGCAAGCGCGAAGCCCGTGCCGGTGAAGGCGAAGGACTGGAAGCCCTCGATCGTCTGGTCGAACAGCGCGAGGTTGAAGCCGAGGCGGTCGAGCTGTGCCTTCACGCCGATTTCGTAGACTTCGGCGTTCTCCGGACCGGCGAAGCGCGAACCCGTCGACAGGTTCGGGACTGCGAGACCGGCGTCGAGGATCGGCGAGGACGGTGCCAGGATCGTGCTGCCGAACGGACCCGGCGTGAAGTCCACGCCTGCCGGACGGCTGTCGCGCGACAGGTTGACCGAGCTTGCCTTGAAGCCCGTGGCGTAGGTCGCATAGACGTTGAACGCGTTGGAGATTTCGTAGGCTGCACGCAGGGTGTAGCTCCAGTCGTCGTCACGCGTCTGTCCGTCTTCGACTGCATTCGGCAGGTTAAGGAACGGCGGCAGGAACTGCAACGCCTGCAGCGGCAGCAGCTGGTTGCACGCCGGGGGCGGTGCGGCTGCCGAACACGGCGTCGTCGCGATACCGGCGATCTGCTGGAAACCGGCCGGCGATGCGGCTGCGAACTGCTGGATGACCGTCGGCGTGACCGCGCTGACGGGAATCTGCAGGGCCTGCGCGATGCCGCCCACGATCACAGCATCGACGAAGTTCACCTGGCCCAGCGGGTCGAGCGACTGCTGCGACAGGACGAAGTCCTTCTTGTCGTCGGTGTAGTTGAAGCCGCCGGTCAGCGTCAGGCGATCGGTGACTTCGATGTCGACCGTACCGAAGATCGAGTACGATTCATTGTCCAGCGTGAAATTCTCGCGGGTGGTCGCACCCGGGGCGAAGGATGCGCCCACCGGCAGGCCCAGCGTCGTTTCCACGAAGCCCAGCGTGCCGGGCGTGCCGGCACCGGCGATCAGGTCGAAGAACGTGCGGCTGGCCTGGCCGTTGTCCAGACCGCTCAGCTGCGTGATGTCTTCGTTGAAGTAGAAACCGCCGAGCAGGAAGTTGAACGGACCGTCGAAATCGGAGGCGATACGCAGTTCCTGCGTGATCGTGTCGACCGACTGGTCGCGGAATTCGTTGACGATGTCCGCGCTGGAGAAGTCGACGTCCTGCTGGTTGAAGCTGCGCAGTTCGCGGTAGGCACTGATCGAGGTCAGCGTCAGCGCGCCCAGCTCGAGATCCGCCTGCAGCGAGCCGCCGTAGTTCTCGATGTTGTTTTCCGGCAGGACGTTCAGGAACGCCTGGTCGGAGAACACGTCTTCCACGCCGACCGCGCCGCCGACTGCGAACAGCAGCGGGGTAGTGGCACCGGCGCGGACATTGCCGGCATAGCAGCACAGCTCGTCGATCTTGGAGTAGTCGCCGATGGCGCGCAGGCGGAGCGGGCCGCCATTGTCGAACAGCAGCTGGCCGCGAACGACATAGCGGTCACGCTCGTTGATGTCCTCGCCCAGGTTCACGACATCCACGTAGCCGTCGCGCTTGTTGTAGGTGCCGTCGAGCGAGAAGGCGACCGAGTCGGAGAGCGGGCCCGTCACGTCGGCCTTGGCCACGATCTGGTCGAAATTGCCGTAGGTCAGGCTGACCGAACCGCCGAAGTCGAACTGCGGCTCGCGCGTGACGACCGAGATAACGCCGGCACTGGCGTTCTTGCCGAACAGGGTGTTCTGCGGACCGCGCAGGACCTCGATCCGCGACACGTTGGCAAGGTCGTTGATCGACGAGGCCGAGCGCGAGCGGAAGACGCCGTCGATGAACACGCCGACCGACGGCTCGATGCCGAAATTGTTGGCGCCGTTGCCGAAGCCGCGGATGATGAAGGTGGTGTTGGCCGCGCTCTGCAGCTGGCTGACGCGCAGCGACGGGGCGACGGTCTGCAGGTCGCCGAGATCGCGGATTTCGGCGCGCTCCAGCGTTTCGCCGCTGGTGACGCTGACGGAGACCGGCGTTTCCTGCAGCGTGGTCGCACGCTTGGTTGCGGTCACGATGATGACGTCGTTTTCGTTGGCGGATTCTTCCATGCCGGTGAAGGCGTCGCCATCGTCGGGACCACCTGCCTCGATCGCGGCATCGGCTTCAGCCTGGGGGGACTGGGCAAGCGCGGCTGCGGGGAAGGCGATGGAAGCAGCACCTGCCAGAAGGGCAAAGCGTGCGGTTCCGGCAAGGCCGGTAGTCATGAATTTCATCAATGGGTTCCTCTCCGAACGAAGCGCCGGACAGCGGACCGTTTCGTCCGCAAGACGCTGCATCTGTGGCCTCTAATGGGTGCAGCGGAACCGCTCAAGCAGTCTCAAAGCCGCAGAGTCACGGGATTTTTCAGGTGTGGCATTGCGGCCACACACACGCATTGCAGCCTTCGCAGGTGCAGCACAGCTTGTCCTGCCCCGCCCTAGCTTGTAATGGGCCCCCGCACGGCGCGCTCCCTCCACCCGGTCGCGCGCATCCCCTGATCCGCTTCCCTACGAGAAAACCCATGTCCCAAGCGCTTCGCAACGTGGCGATCATCGCCCACGTCGATCACGGTAAAACCACCCTCGTCGACCAGCTTTTCCGCCAGTCCGGCACGTTCCGCGAGAACCAGCGGGTCGAGGAACGGGCCATGGATTCCGGCGACCTGGAAAAGGAACGCGGGATCACGATTCTCGCCAAATGCACCAGCGTCGAATGGAACGGCACGCGCATCAACATCGTCGATACGCCCGGCCACGCCGATTTCGGCGCCGAGGTGGAGCGTATCCTGTCGATGGTCGACGGCGTCATCCTGCTGGTCGACAGCGCGGAAGGCGCGATGCCGCAGACCAAGTTCGTCACCGGCAAGGCGCTTGCCCTGGGCCTGAAGCCGATCGTTGTCGTCAACAAGATCGACCGCCCCGACGGCCGCCCGCAGGAAGTGCTGGACGAGGTGTTCGACCTCTTCGTCAGCCTCGATGCCAATGACGAACAGCTCGACTTCCCCACGCTCTACGCATCGGGCCGCGACGGCTATGCGGGCGAGACGGACGATGTGCGCGAAGGCAGCCTGGAACCGCTGTTCCAGCGCATCGTCGAACACGTGCCCGCCCCGGGCCTGGACGAAAGCGGACCGTTCAGCTTCCTCGCCACCCTGCTCGACCGCGACAATTTCATGGGCCGCGTGCTCACCGGCCGGGTCCAGTCGGGCACGGTCAATGTCAACGATCCGATCCACGCCATCGACCGCGACGGCAATGTGATCGAGACGGGCCGCGCGACCAAGCTGATGAGCTTCGACGGGCTCGACCGCGTGCCGGTCGAAAGCGCGAAGGCTGGCGACATCATCGCGCTGGCAGGCCTTGAAAAGGCGACCGTGTCGAACACCATCGCCGATCCGTCGGTGAAGGAAGCGATCGAGGCACAGCCGATCGACCCCCCCACCCTCGCCATGCGCTTTGCGGTGAACGATTCGCCGCTGGCGGGCCGCGAAGGCGACAAGGTCACCAGCCGCATGATCCGCGACCGCCTGAACCGCGAGGCGGAAACCAATGTCGCCATCCGCGTGACGGAGGCCGAGGACAAGGACAGCTTCGAAGTTGCGGGCCGCGGCGAATTGCAGCTGGGCGTCCTGATCGAGACGATGCGCCGCGAGGGCTTCGAACTCGGCATCAGCCGTCCGCGCGTCTTGTTCCGCGAGGAAAACGGTCAGCGCATGGAGCCGTATGAAACCGTCGTCATCGACGTGGACGACGAGCATTCGGGCACGGTCGTGGAAAAGATGCAGCGCCGCAAGGCAGAGCTGACCGAGATGCGTCCCAGCGGCATGGGCAAGACCCGCATCACCTTCAGCGCGCCCAGCCGCGGCCTGATCGGCTATCACGGCGAATTCCTGTCCGACACGCGCGGCACGGGCATCATGAACCGCCTGTTCGAGAAATACGACGTCTACAAGGGGCCGATCGAAGGCCGCCAGAACGGCGTGCTGATCTCGATGGTGCCGGGTGAAGCCGTCCCCTATGCGCTCAATGCGCTGGAGGACCGGGGCGAGTTGTTCATTGGCGGCGGGGCCAAGATCTACGAAGGCATGATCATCGGCGAGAACGCCAAGCCGGACGATCTGGAAGTCAACCCGATGAAGTCGAAGCAGCTGACCAACTTCCGCTCCACCGGCAAGGACGACGCCATCCGCCTGACGACACCGCGCGTCATGACGCTGGAACAGTCCATCGCCTATATCGACGACGACGAAATGGTCGAAGTCACCCCGCAGAGCATTCGCCTGCGCAAGGCGATCCTCGACCCGCACGAGCGCAAGAAGGCAAAGCGCGCATCGGGCAACTGATCGCGCGCAGACGGCACACTTTTTGGTAAGGTTTCGTCCCTAAATCACCTGGTCATGACCAGGGACCGGACAGGGGCAGACGGGGCGAGAGCGTCGCGGCGTTCGAATGCGCTGTTGCGTTCGCTCGTTCGTGACAAGCGCGCGAATACGCTGGCTATCGGAGCGGCTGCCATCCTGCCGATCATCGGCGTGATCGGGGGCGGCGTGGACGCCAGCCGGATGTACCTGGCCCAGTCGCGTCTCCAGCAGGCATGCGATGCGGCGACGTTGGCAGCGCGCAAGAAGCTGGCCGGCGACAGTATTACCGACGGCGTGATCCCTACCGAGATCGAGGATCTTGCAGACAATTTCTTCGAGGTCAATTTCACGCAGGGAATGTACGGAACGGGGACGACGACCTACGAACTGTCTCACGCCAGCGGTACCCGGTTTGACGGCACGGCACAGACGAGCGTCCCCGTGACGCTGATGAAGGTATTCGGGTTCGACAACATTGAGCTGGACGTCGATTGCAGCGCCGACCTCAACCTGCCCAATATCGATATTTCGCTGGTTCTCGACATGTCGGGGTCGATGAACGATCTGAACGAAGGCGTAAGTCAGATCGACGCGCTCAAGTCCGCCGTATTCGCGTTCTATGACGAGATCATGGCTGTGGCCCCTGCCGATGCTCGCGTGCGCATCGCAATCGTTCCGTACAATTCCAACATGAATGTCGGGAATATCCTGAACGATCTCAACACAGATTATCTGGCCGACACGCACCAGTACCAGACGCGTGAAGCCAATTTCGAAACCGTGATGACCGACCCCGGGTCGCCTGCCGTGCCGGGTGAGCCTGCGACTCCCGACAGGGAAGAACTCTATTCCGATCAGCGCGAACTGGTAACGCGCGACAAGGGGAAGCTCGGCAGTTCGACATTGTTCGATTACGCTTGGTCGAACGACCCCAATCATTCGACTTACGGGTCGGCGGCCTGCAACGCCTATGACGGAACCTATACGGTCAATGGCGAGAAGTGGGTCATCAGCGACGACGATTACTACCGGAACTATTTCCGCGACGGATCCGGGCGATATTACGGAGCCTGCGAAGCGCGCGTGCGCAAGTACAGGATTGTCGAAGGTTCTCCTGCCAAACCCGGGAAGCCTGCTGTTCCCCCGACTTACGAGACCCGTTTCAAGGATTACACCTTCGCGGAAAAAACCCTCGACACGTCGTCTTTCAAGAAATTCGATACCGTAACGCAGGTTATGAAGGCGGACGGAACACCTTTCCGGTTCAGGAACCCATTCCCCGCCCAGACCTGGGACGGATGTATCGAAGAAGCGACGACCGTCGCGACGACGGACTTCGATCCGATCCCGGCGGGTGCCTATGACCTGGATATCGATCTCGTCCCGGATCCGGCCAATGTGAACACCCAGTGGCGGCCGCTGTGGAACGCGATGACAGAGGACCGGAACCAGAAAGATCCGGTGACCACGACCAATTGGAAGGCGGTGCCGAGCGGTTGGCAGCGAAGGGACAATGTCTGTCCCCCGCGCGCGTACAAGCTTACGGAATACAAGTTGAGCGGCACCGATCGCAACGAGATTTTCGAAGACCGGATCAACGCGCTGACCGCGGGCGGCAGCACGATGCACGATCTCGGCGTCCTGTGGGGTGCGCGCCTGCTGTCTCCCGATGGCATATTCTCCAGCAGCAACAGAACTGCCCCCAACGGTGATCCGATCATCCGCCACATGATCTTCATGACAGACGGCGCGATGTCGCCCGGTCCGTACTGGCAGAACGCCTATGGCAACCCCGACATGGATGGTCATCTCGCCGGGTTCAAAGGCGGTACGGCAAAATGGCGTGACGATTGGGACGGTATCGCTGCGATCCACAATGCCCGGCTCGACGCGGTTTGCGAACAGGCCAAGAACAAGGGCATCACGATCTGGACCGTCTCGTTCAACAACCCCCTGAACAACCACACCCGCGGCTGCGCGAGCGACGAGAGCCGCGCAATGACGGCCGACAACCAGACCACGCTGATCACACGTTTCCGCACGATCGCAACAAGCATCGCGGAGCTGAGGCTGGTCGAATGACGCGCAGGTTTGCTCACGCATACGGGTCCGGTCTGCGCAGGCTGGCGCGCGACGAGACCGGCGCAACGCTGACGGAATTCGGCTTCGTCGCACCGATCCTTTGCCTGATGCTGGTCGGTCTGTTCGATTTCGGTTTCCAGATCTACGCCAAGACCGTGATGCAAGGCGCCCTGCAGCAATCGGCCCGCAGATCGACACTCGAGCCGACGATCACGACGACCGATGCTCTCGATGCTGCCGTCAGGCAGGACATCAAGCTCATCGTGCCGAACGCGAAAATCGATTTCGAGCGCAAGAATTACACGACATTTGCCGATGTCCAAAAGCCCGAGGATTACATCGATACCAACGGCAACGGCGTTTGCGACAACGGTGAGCAGTTCGACGATGTCAACGATAACGGGACCTGGGATGCCGATCGCGGCAAGAGCGGGCTTGGCGGTGCGCGGGATGCGGTGCTTTACACCGTAACCGCAAAATACGACCGGATGTTTCCGCTCGACACGTTCATCGACGTGCCCAGGGAAATCTCCGTGACCGCGTCGACTGTCCTGCGCAACCAACCCTATGACGGACAGCAGGAACGCCCCGTCGTGCTGGGCAATTGCACATGAGCTTGTCCGAACGCCTTTCCCTCATGGGCCGGAACATCCGGCTGGGCCTGCGCGATGCATCCGGCCTTGCCATGGTCGAATTCGCGATGCTCGCGCCAATCCTGGCGCTGGTAGGCGTGAGCGGGATCGAACTGTCCAATTATGCGATAACCAATTTGCGCGTCAGCCAGGCGGCCATGCATATTGCCGACAACGGTTCGCGCATCGGTGACCGGGACGCTCTCAACGCGCAGAAAATCTACGAAGCCGACATCAACGATATCCTGCTGGGCGTGGATCTGCAGGCGGGCGCGGAGATCGAGCTTTTCGAAAACGCCCGCGTGATCGTCAGCAGCCTGGAACAGAACAGCGAGGGCGGCCAGTGGATCCACTGGCAGCGCTGCATGGGTGAGCTGGAGGTCGAATCCGCCTACGGACCGGAAGGCACCGGCTCGAGCGGTACAGGCTTTGCCGGCATGGGCAAGACAGGACAGGAAATCACCGCCTCGCCGAACCAGGCGGTGATTTTCGTGGAGATCATCTACGAATACGAACCTCTGATCGACCTGGAACTGGCGACCCGTTTCCTGTCGAAGGAATATATCCGCACCCATTCCGCGTTCAACGTACGCGGCTCACGTGACCTGTCTGGCGTCTATCCGTCCCCCGGACTGCCCGTGCGCACATGCGACATCTATTCAGCATCCTGATTAGGACGAGAGGGTTTCGATGAATCCGAAATACTGGTTGTCCTTCGTCGCCATCATCGCTCTGGCCGCCATGCTGATTGCCGGCGAGGATTCGACCGTGTCGACCATAGCCGCGTCCGACGATGTGTCGTTCCCGTCTTCGAGAAAGGTGAGCGCCGATGCCTCTGCCCGGACGCAAGATCCAGACTCCCGAACGGGGCGAATCAATTATCGTCAGCCCGATTCGAGCAATGCGCTGCTCGACGATTTTTACGGGCCGGACGAAGACGGCGGGTTTGCGGATGATCGTTTTCGCGACAGGGCAGACACCGCGCTGGAGGAATCCCGAAGCGACCAGATAACCGGGCGAAGGACCACCGCCCCATCTTCATCGCGATCCACGCCGACTTTCCGGCGTCAAACAAGCTCTGCGCGTACGCAATCCCTCCCTGCGCCCAGCGGTTTCCGTTCCAATGGTCCGCCAGCCGAGCCCATCACCTTGCAATCGCCGCCGCCGGCTGTTCTGGATCTATAGGCTACCGGAGGCCCGCTTGCTGTCTTTCAGCACGCGATCGGCAACACCCCCCGTCCCCATTTCGCTCACTTGAATGCGAGGAAGTTGGGCTGGCCGTTGCTGGCGCTGACCCCGCCATCGACGGGCAGGTTCACGCCCGTCACCATGCGCGCATCGTCGCTGGCGAGGAACAGGATCGGCCCGGCAATATCGTCCGCTTCGGCTGGCGCGCCCAGCGGCATCCGGCGGTCGAACGCTTCCATCAGGTCTTCATTGTCGCCCATCCCGTCGGTCATCTCCGACCGGGTGAAGGACGGGCACACGGCGTTCACGCGGATTTTCTTGTTGCCCAGTTGCAGCGCCAGCGCCCTGGTCAGGGTCGAAACCGCGCCCTTCGACGCGTTGTAGATCGGCATCGACCAGTCGCCGCCCAGCCCCGACACGCTGGACGTGTTGACGATGGACCCCTGCGTCTTCGCCAGTTCGGGAATGGCCGCGCGGCACATATACATCGTGCCCTTCACATTGATGTCGATCACCTTGTCGATGTCGTCATTGCTGGCCTTGCGCATCATGCCCGCCGCGGCCACGCCGGCATTGTTCACCAGCACGTCGAGCTGGCCGAAATGCTCGATCGTGCGGGCGACGATGGCCTCTGCCATGTCGGGATCGGAAATGCTCCCCTCCACGATCAGGGTGCGGTCCTCGTCCAGGTCCTTCGCGACCTTTTCCAGGTCGTCGCGGCTGCGGGAATTGAGGACGACATTCGCGCCTTCCGCAGCGAAGCGGCGCGCAGTCGCCTCTCCGATGCCGGAGGACGAGCCTGTGACGATGACTGTCTTGCCGGTGAAACGGTTCATGCGGGAAATCTCCTTGGTGGGGTGTTCCCTGTCGCAACGGACCGGCGTTGGAATGGGTCCGGCGCGGGTCGGCACCGTTCACAAGGTGGCGTGCTCAGCGCAACAGGTAGACTTCCGACAGGACCAGCGCCGAATACAGGGCAGCGCCGCCCAGGAAAGGCAGGAAGCGGCTGGCCGCTTCCTCCGGCAGTTCTTCCTTCATCACCACCAGGATGATCGCCCCGCCGACAAAGGCGAACAGGCATCCGATGGCGAGTTCGGGCAGTTCGAGAAACAGGCCCGTCACCCAGCCGCCCATCGTGGCTGCCACCAGCACCCAGCGCCCTTGCCGGTCGTAAAGTTCGGGATGGTCGGCCCTCGCCCCGAAATCGGCGGTCACGAAATGCAGCAGCAGCGCGCCGAAGAACAGCGCCAGCCCGGCCAGTGTCGGGTCCTCCCGGTGGTTGAGGAGATAGGCGACGACGAAGATCAGCGTGCTGCTGGCCGCGATGTGCAGCCAGAATATGCCGTGTTTCGGCCTGTCGCGCCCCTCCTTTGAACGCCGCGCGTCCCGGCTGACGACTATCGCCCTTTCCAGCCCGTAGAACAGCACCAGCCCTGCCAGCGCCAGCGTGTAGACCATGCTTTCCGCCAGCCCGGTGGAGATGCCCGTCGCCTGCGTGAAGGTCGCGCCGTGTGCTGCCAGTTCGGGCAGGATGTGCAGGAAGACATAGCCCACGGCTACGCCGCCGGCGAAGCTGAGCCAGGCGCTGCGCGGCTCCACATCGAGGAAGCGCAGCCGTCCGACGAAGAGGTGAACCAGCGAGAAGGCCACGGCCATCGCGGCGGTCAGCAGGGTCGGGGAAAGGTCCATGGCCGCCTTCGTAACGCAGCCGGGCGCCGGCGGACAAGGGACGCAGAGGTCCACGGGGGCGACGGAACATTTTCCTACACCGGCTTTGCCTGCCATGTAGCGGTCATGGACAAAGCGCGCTTTCCTTTTCTCCCACGCGATGTGTCAACTTCGCCAGAAGGCGGTTTTCTCCGCCATGTCAGGCACTTGGCGCGCCACATCGCGAATTTGCAGTGTCGCCTTTGTCAACTTCGCACCGGCCGCCATGCGCTCGCAGAAGCGAACGTCGCCGCCCTCGGCCCCGCTCCGGTGGCCATAGCGCGGTCTTTTTGGTAGCGCGCGGCTCCATGCAGACCGGAACACTCATTTCCCTTGCCGCCTATTTCATCCTCATGCTGGGCATCGGGCTCTATGCCTGGCGCAAATCGACGGAGGACAGCGAGGGCTACCTGCTGGGCGGACGCAACCTGCACCCTGCAGTCGCCGCGCTTAGCGCCGGGGCCAGCGACATGTCGGGCTGGCTGCTGCTGGGCCTGCCGGGTGCGCTCTACGCCGCGGGCCTCGTGGAGGCATGGATCGGCATCGGCCTGTTCGCCGGCGCGGTCGCCAACTGGATCATCGTCGCCCCGCGCCTGCGCCAGCAGACAGAGGAACTGGGCAATGCACTGACCATCCCGCAATTCCTCGCCAACCGCTTCCCGGACAAGGCCATCGCGCTGCGCGTGGTCTCGGCGATCATCATCGTGCTGTTCTTCACCGTCTATACCGCCGCTGGCCTCGTCGGCGGGGGCAAATTGTTCGAGACCGCCTTTGCCGGTTTGCTGCCCGATGCAGGCATGAGCGACTACATGCTGGGCATCTGGATCACGGCGGGCGTCGTCCTCGCCTACACCATGATCGGCGGCTTTTTGGCCGTCAGCCTGACCGATTTCGTGCAGGGCTGCATCATGGTGGTCGCCCTCGTCATCATGCCGCTGGTCGTGCTGACGGGCGGAACCGACCTCGCACTGGCGGCAGAGGCGGCGCGCGCGGCAGGCAATGCGAATTATCTGAACCTGTTCAGCGGTCTGACCCTGATCGGCTGGCTCAGCGCGGTGACATGGGGCCTCGGCTATTTCGGACAGCCGCATATCATCGTGCGCTTCATGGCAGTGCGCAGCGTCGCCGATGTGAAGGTGGCGCGCAATATCGGCCTGTCGTGGATGCTGGTCGCCCTGATCGGGGCCATCGGCGTCGGCATTGCAGGCCGCGCCTATGCCGAGGCGAACGGTGTCGTGGTGGAGGACCCGGAGACGATCTTCATCGTCCTGGCGACCCTGCTGTTCCACCCGCTCGTCACCGGTTTCCTGCTGGCAGCGCTGCTGGCCGCGATCATGAGCACCATCAGCTCGCAATTGCTGGTCAGCTCCAGCTCGCTGACGGAAGATTTCTACCGCCTGTTCCTGCGCAAGGAAGCCAGCGAGCGCGAGGCGGTGAATGTCGGCCGCATCGCCGTTCTGCTGGTGGCGCTGGCGGCCATCGCGATTGCCGCCGATTCGGAAAGCGAGGTCCTGGGGCTGGTGGCTAACGCATGGGCAGGCTTCGGCGCGGCGTTCGGGCCGCTGATCCTGTTCGCCCTCACTTGGAAACGGATGACCGGCGGAGGCGCGGTGGCCGGCCTCGTGACGGGCGCAGGCGTGGTGATGGCGTGGATTGCGCTCGGCTGGAACGGCGCGTTCCTCGGCGGGCCGGGCGTCTACGAAATCATACCGGGCTTCATCGCATCGAGCCTCGCCATCTGGCTGGTCTCGAACGCGACGCGGCGGGTAGGCGGTTGAGCAGCGCTGGGAGGGGTTAGGCCGCCATTAAGGCCAGGGCCTTCATCTGGAGGGCGATGCTCGGTCGGTTTCCCCTCGTAGCGCTTGCCGCGTTCTCCCTGGTCGCCTCGGGCTGCCAGGTCCTGCCGGAAAGGCAGGGGGACAGAAGCGAGCGGCGGCTTCCTCCGCCGATCGACCGCTCCGGTTCGGGTCAGGGCGTAGTGCCCGCCACCTCGGACAGCGACCGGAAATGCCTCGGCAATCTCGCCGCCAGCGGGGCCCGCTTCACGCGCATCCCCAACCGCAGCGACGGTCCGGGCTGCTATTTCTCCGGCGGGCTGTCGCTGACCGAATTGCAGGGCGACCGGAGCCGGTTCACGGTGACCGATGTGCGAGCGGTCCAGTGTACGGCGGCGAATGCCCTGTCGGGCTGGGCGCGCTACGGCGTCGACCGGGCTGCGCGCGAATATCTCGGAAGCGGCCTTGCCAGGATTGAAACCATGGGCAGCTACGCGTGCCGCAACGTCGCAGGCACGTCGCGCCGGTCCGGTCATTCGCGCGCAGAGGCGATCGACATCGCCGCCTTCGTGCTGGAGGATGGCAGGCGGGTGTCGGTTCTGGCGGACTGGGACGACGGATCGCGGGCGGAACGGCGATTCCTGCGGCGCATCCAGGAAAGCGCCTGCAAGCGCTTCGGTACCGTCCTCGGCCCGGACTACAACGCCGCGCACCGCGATCACTTCCACGTCGAGACGGGCGGCGGGGGGTTTTGCCGTTAATAGGCGACGGGCGGCTCGATTTGGGCTTCCAGCCGCAACCGGACCGCTTCCGCTGCGTGGCGCGCACCCAGCTTGTGCATCATGTTCGCCCTGTGGATCTCGACCGTACGCGGGCTGATGCACAATTGCCGTGCGATGGCCTTGTTGCTGCTGCCCTCGCTGAGCCAGTCGAGCACTTCCCGCTCGCGATTGGAGAGCTGCGAAATGCGCCCCCCTCGCCTCGACCTTGCGTCTCCTGAGAGCGGATTCGCGCTGCACTTCCCCGCCCAGCCGGTCGAGCGTCGCACCAAGACGCTGCCGGTCGATCGGCAAGGGCAGGTAATCGAGCGCGCCGGCCTTCATGGCGGAGACGATCCGCCCCGTCGAAGGCGCATGATCCGTGGCGATAGCCGGCAACCAGACGCCGTTCATCACCAGGGTCTCGGACGCGGCGATGAAACCACCGTCTCGCGGATTGTCCCGCACGACCAGCAGGCCTTCGCGCGGTGGCCGCTCGCAAAGTTCCGAGATGGAGCTGTAGACCTCCGCATGGTGGCCCAGGGCGAAACCGGTGCGGGCAAGTTCTGCCCGGACGCGGACGTCGGCATCGACGCAGTGAAGTATTAGCCGTTTTTCCATAGCGGCCATCATCGCGGATCGGGCAGACTTGCCAATTCGTATTAGCACCATAGCCGAACTAGATGGCTGTGATTGCTCGACAAATCACGATATTCCGCGCGTTTCCCAGATCGGAAATGGTTCGAATTGACGAAGTATTTCTAGATAGTTGCGCGTAAGGGTGCGCCGCCTGAGGGGAATTACTTATTGTAAAAAGTATAGTCCGGTAGCGAGTGAAAGGCTTCCCTCAGCGCATCGCCCCATCTCGATGAAATCGCTTCGAAATACGGGTCGTCCGCCGTAATACGCCGTTCGTGCGTGGGTTCGTATTTGTCACGCTCGATCACCATCAGGTCGAGGGGCAGGCCGACGGACAGGTTGGCCTTTAGTGTGGAATCGAAGGATACCATCAGGAGCTTCACCGCATCTTCGAAGCTCATCTCGCGGTCGTATCCGCGAAGGATGATCGGCCGGCCGTATTTCGTTTCGCCTATCTGGAAAAACGGCGTCTCGAGACCCGCCTCGATGAAATTGCCTTCGGGATAGATGTGGAAAAGGCGCGGCTCCATTCCCGCAATCTGTCCGGCGAGGATGATCGAGGCGGTAAAGCGGCCCTTTCCGCGAACGCCGTTGGCATCCTGCCGTTCCTGCACGGTTGCGCGAAGCAGCTTGCCGATCTCGGTCGCGACCATGAACATGGTGGGAAGCTGGAGCAGCGAATTGGTTCGATCGTCAGGCGTTTTCGTTCGCTCTTCCAGCTGGCTGACCACCGCTTGCGTGGTTGCCAGATTGCCGGCGGTCATCACCGCCAGCATTCGCTCGCCCGGCACCTGCCAGTGAAACATCTTCCGGAAGACGGAAATGTTGTCGACCCCCGAATTGGTGCGGGTGTCGCCCATCAGGACGATCCCCTTGTCGATCATCATTCCGACACAATACGTCATACAGCGCTTCGCCTCTTTTCGACCGGTGCGATGGCACCGATAATTCGGGGGATGGTTACTGTTCGACCTGCTGCTGTTCAACAGCAACGTCGACATGCAGCGAACTGGATAGGCCGCCGAAACTGATGCCTGTCACCGGGGCCGCATCGCGGTAATCGCGCCCCGTGGCGACACGG
The DNA here is from genome assembly GCA_027941995.1 of Erythrobacteraceae bacterium WH01K. Classification (NCBI taxonomy): domain Bacteria; kingdom Pseudomonadati; phylum Pseudomonadota; class Alphaproteobacteria; order Sphingomonadales; family Erythrobacteraceae; species Erythrobacteraceae bacterium WH01K. The sequence goes on from CP115966.1 coordinate 2,376,905, forward strand.
ATATAACGGGGATCGGGGCTGATCCGGTTCGATATGTCGAACCCGACCCAGCCCAGCCCGTCGATATGCGCTTCCGCCCAGGCATGGGTCGCCTCCTGATCGATCCGGTCGTTCATCATCAGATATCCGCTGACATAGCGTGCGGGGATATCATGCGCACGGGCCGCACCGATGAAGATGTGGGCGTGATCCTGGCACACGCCGCTTCCTTGCGCGGCCGATTCCTCTGCCGTGGTATGCACCTCGGTTTCGCCTATCCGGTATTCGACGCGGTCGGAAATCCGGCGGGACAATTCGTGCAGGAAGTCCAGACGACCGTCTTCGGTGCATTCCAGTCCATCCAGCAGCTTGTTCACCTTCTCGCCCGGCTGGGTAAGCCTGGTCTGGCCAAGGAAGCTCCATAGAGGCAGGTGGCCGGAATGGCGGCCGATCACGCCGAGATTGTCCTCGGTATCGACATTGCCTTCGCACCTGACAATAACTTCGCGCACCCCCTGGTCGACCGCGACAAGGCTGACGGTGTTGTGGTGCTGGTCCTCGTATTCGAGCTCGCATTTCGCGTTCTCGAACGACATGTCCCAGGACAGGATTTCCTGCCCCTGCGTCGTCTTTGGTGTCAGGCGAAGCCGTTGCAGGGCGTGCACGACCGGCTCTTCGAAATTGTACCGGGTGGTATGTCGTATCGCGAGGCGCATCAGGCGTGGAACCTGTAATCTTCGGCGATTGCCTCGGCAATCGCGGCGTTGGTGTTCATCGTATCGACGAGGAACTGGTGCAGGCCGACGTCGAATACGTCGTCCACGGTCTTGTCGGTCAGCCGCATATCCGCCTGCCGCATCAGTTCGTTGCTGCGGCCCTCGTTCCGATGGAGCCGGGCGAGAGCGGCGAGTTCGTCGCGCAGGGCGGACTGGCAGAACGCGATGGAGCGCGGAAAGCGCGCATCGAGCGTCAGGAATTCGACGATTCCCTTGGCATCGATATTTCCGGCGTTCAGCCAGCGAAACGCGCGGTCGCCGGAAACCGAACGCAGGACGGTATCCCACTGTCCGGCATCGAGGCTGGAGCCGACATAGGAGAGGCTCGGCAAAAGAAGGTAATATTTGATGTCGAGGATGCGGGCGGTGCTGTCGGTCCGCTCCACGAACATTCCGGCGCGGGCGAAATGGAAGCCGGCATCGCGCAGCATGGAATCGCCCAGTGCGCCGTGGACGAGTGTCCCTGCCCGCCTGACCATGCCGAGCACATCGCCAAGCTGGCCCTGCCCGACTGGTTTCTCGAGAGCGGATTCGATCTGCATCCAGCTTTCATTGACGCTTTCCCACACCTCGCCGCTGATGGCGTTGCGCGCGACCCGCGCATTGGTGCGAACATTCTCCAGCATGGCCCGCACGGACATCGGGTTTTTCGGGTCGCGCAGGATGAAATTCCACGCCTGAACGCCGGTATAGGTCTCGTTATAGGTCTCGTAGGCGGGGCGCTGTCCGGCGGTCTGGATGACCGATCGCCATTCCTCCTCCGCCGTCACCAGGTCCCTGGTCAGCGACATGCGCAGGCCGGCGTCCAGCAGGCGGGCGGTATTCTCTGCCCGCTCGAGATAGCGGAACATCCAGAACAGTCCGTTTGCGGTGCGCCCCAGCATTATTCTTTCAACACCCACGTATCCTTGGTCCCGCCGCCCTGGCTTGAATTGACCACGAGAGAGCCTTCTTCCAGCGCCACGCGGGTCAGGCCCCCGGGCGTGATGTCGATGCCGTCCGGCGACACCAGCACGTAGGGGCGAAGATCGACATGGCGCGGAGCTAGCCCGGCTTCGGTAAAGATGGGACAAGTCGACAGCGACAGCGTCGGCTGGGCGATATACCCTTGCGGATTGGCCTCGATTTTCTTGCGGAAGTCCTCGATCTCGGCCTTCGTCGATGTGGGGCCGATCAGCATTCCGTATCCGCCCGATCCGTGCACTTCCTTGACGACGAGCTCGCCCAGATTGTCGAGCACGTATTTCAGGCTGTCTTCCTCCGCGCAGCGCCATGTCTCGACATTGGGCAGCAGCGGTTTCTCGCCGGTATAGAATTCGACGATATCCGGCATGAAGGAATAGATCGCCTTGTCGTCGCAGACGCCGGTTCCGGGCGCGTTGGCGATCGTGATCCCGCCGGAACGGTAAACATCCATGATCCCCGGGACACCCAGCATGGAATCCGGATTGAACGTAAGAGGATCGAGAAATTCGTCGTCGACGCGCCGATAGAGGACGTCGACCGGTTCGTAACCGCGGGTCGTGCGCATCGTTACGCGGCCATCGACGACACGCAGGTCGCTGCCCTCGACCAGCTCCGCGCCCATCTGGTCTGCCAGAAAGGCATGTTCGTAATAGGCGCTGTTGTAGATGCCCGGGGTCAGCACGGCGACGAGCGGCTTGCCCTCGCATTTCGGCGGGGCGCAGGCGGCTAGGCTTTTTGCGAGGCGGCGAGGATAATTTGAGACGGTTTCGACCGGCACCTGCATGAACAGGTCCGGGAACATCGCCATCATGGTTTCGCGGTTTTCCAGCATGTAGGATACGCCGCTGGGTGTGCGGGCATTGTCTTCCAGCACAAAGAACCCGTCCGCCGTGCGCACGAGATCGATCCCCACGATATGCGTGTATACACTGCCCGGCGGCGTGAAGCCGACCATGTTCGACAGCCAGGCGTCGTTCTGGCGGAACAGGCGTTCGGGGATGCGGCCCGCGCGGATGATCTCCTGCCGGTGATAGAGATCGTACATGAAGGCGTTGAGCGCGCTGACCCGCTGCTCGATGCCGCGCGTCAGTTTCCGCCAGTCGGCCGCGTCGATGACACGCGGGACCATGTCGAACGGGATCAGCCGCTCCTCCGCCTCGTCGTCGCCATAAACGTTGAAGGTGATGCCCGTGCGGCGGAACTGGTCCTCCGCATCGCGGTGCTTGCGCTTGAGCAGATCGTTATCCTGCTGCTCGAACCAGTCGCAGTAAGACCGATAGGCAGGCTTTACCCCGCCATCGCCATTACGCATCTCGTCGAAAGGCTTCGCGCCTTCGGCCATCAAACCCCCGGGACCTTGAACCAGAAACGCAGGACCGCGCTTCGCCTGCAATACTGACGGTTCAGTCCGCCTCTAGTTCCCGCGCAACCGCAGCGATGGATTCAGGGGCATAGGAAAAGCCGATATGCGTGCAGCGCAAGGCGATCGCGCGGTCCCGCTCGCCCGGCCGTCCGGCGGCGGCGCGGTGATGGACGATCCCGTCGCGCGGGCTCCACAGTGCGATTGTCGGGACAGGGGGTTTGGCCGGTACGTCCGCCTCGATCGGGGGGCTGTCCACCGAATGACCCGCCACCAGCTGGTAGGCCCGCCATGCGTTGTTGTCGCGCGGACTGCCAGAGAACGGCGTGCCCATGGTAATGACCTTGGCAACGGCATCGGGATTTCTCTTCGCCAGCTCCCGCGCGAACAGCCCGCCAAGGCTCCAGCCGACAAGGACGACAGGTTCGCCCGTTCGCTGGCACACGTCGAGCAATCTCAGCTCCGCGGCCTCGAACCGCTCGCTGGAGACGCCCCAATTGAAACCCTGCCCCCAGCGTTTGACGGTGTGTCCGGCACCTTCCAGCACGCGGGCGAAATATCGCATGCGAACGGGATGGGTGGCGAAACCGGGCAACAGGATTACCGTGCGGCGTGTCCGGGTCGGGGGCAATGCTATTCGCGTCGAGGGAGCCTTGACCACGCGCTTTACCGGCTCCGCCAGCGCGCTGAGTTCGCCGACCAGGAGCTTCCAGTCCGGCGTCCGCGAGTCTTCGGGCCAGGGTTCGCGCGCCAGTCCGACGCGGCGCGCAATCTCGCCGCCGACGCCGCTCGCTGCGCCCCGGAAGGGAATGGATGGCCTTGGCATCATCTTCCGACAAATCGACATCGCGGTGCCGGATTGCAAGGCTACCCTGCGAAAGACGGTCTTGTCACTGCGCTGCGGGACATTCGCCCACGCGCTCGGACGATACGTCGAATACCAGTTGCATCGACTGCCCGGGGACGAGCGGCGTGCTAGCGTCCATCGCCATTTCCAGGTCTAGTCCGTCCGCATCGGCAGTGCCGTCGAAACCGATGCGCGCTTCCATGCCGCTGCCCTGACACGCCAGGACCGCTTCCAGCGCCGGGGGATCGGTGGCGAAATCCTCGAACGCGCAGGTCAGGCCGTTCACGTCCTCGCCAATGGTACGCAGCAAATCCTCGAAGCCTCGCTCCGCCTCCTCGGGCGTCAGGCATTGCTGCTGGGGCTGCGCTGCCAGACCGGCCATCCGGTTGCGGAAGCGATCGGCGTCGGCAGGGGCAATCCCGGGCATCTCGAAAGATAGGAGCTTCGCCTCGGTCCGGTAGAGGCCCGGCGCCGGCCGTTCCAGCGCATCGACCTGTCCCAGCACCTCCTCGGGCGACATCGGCTCGGAACCGCAGCCTGCGAGGACCAGCGAGCCCGCAATGGTTATCAGGCGGCGCATTCACCGATCCGCGTCGATTTCATGCGAAGCTTCATCTGCATCTCGCCGCCCGGCATTTCGGGCGATTTGCCGGACATGGCCATGGTGATGTCCTGGCTGGTTTCGGCAAGATCGCCCGTCATGTCGACCTGTGCCACGGTGCCGTCGTCCTGCGTGCAGGTCATGGAGGCCGTCAGCGTATTGCCCGCCGTCTCGAATTTCGAATATTCGCAATCCTGGTCGGTCTGCTGCATTCCCTCGACCGCGTCCTGCCAGCCCTTCTCCGCCTGTTCCGCCGTCAGGCAATAGGTCGTCGTCTGCGAGAAACCGCCTTCCATGATGCCGCGCATCATCTCTGCCTGCTCGTCGGGGATGCCGGGCAGCTGGAACTCGATCAGTTCCGAGGCGACTTCGTATTCGCCGGGCTGCGGTTTCACCAGGCTGTCAGCAAGCGCGGCCACCTGCTCCGCATCGGCGGGGTCGGCCACTTCGGCGCTGTCTCCGCATGCGGTCAGGGCGAGCGCCGTCATGGCACAAAGCAATCCGGTCGTTCTGGCAGTTTGCGGCATTGAAACGGGCTCCTCTTGCTACACCGGATGTGCCGCATCGGCTCCGGTCTGGCAACCGCCCGCTTGAGGACCGGGTCTGCTTGCCCCATATCCCCTCTCATGGCAGAACTGGTAATCCGTCGCGGTCTCGAAGAACCCGACACGAGCGACAACTTTACGCCCCACAAACCGGCGCGTCCGGAAAAATCCATGCCCGGCAAGAAGTTCGAGCTGGTGAGCGACTACACCCCGAGCGGCGACCAGCCCACCGCGATCGAGGAACTGGTGCGCGAGGCCGAGGGTGGCGAGCAGACGCAGGTTCTGCTCGGCGTCACCGGTTCGGGCAAGACTTTCACCATGGCCAAGGTGATCGAGGAATTGCAGCGCCCCGCCCTGATCCTGGCCCCGAACAAAATCCTGGCCGCCCAGCTTTACGGCGAGTTCAAGAGCTTCTTCCCGAACAATGCGGTCGAGTATTTCGTCAGCTACTACGACTATTACCAGCCCGAGGCCTACGTCCCCCGATCCGACACCTATATCGAGAAGGAAAGCTCGGTAAACGAGGCGATCGACCGGATGCGCCACTCGGCCACGCGCGCCCTGCTGGAACGCGACGACGTGATTATCGTGGCGTCCGTTTCGTGCCTCTACGGCATCGGCTCGGTCGAGACCTATTCGGCCATGATCTTCGATATCAAGAAGGACGAAAGCGTCGACCAGCGCGAGATCATCCGCAAGCTGGTCGCCTTGCAATACAAGCGCAACGACGCCGCCTTCCAGCGCGGCACGTTCCGGGTGCGCGGCGACAATCTGGAAATTTTCCCCTCGCATTACGAGGACATGGCGTGGCGCGTCAGCTTCTTCGGCGACGAGATTGAGAGCATCCACGAATTCGATCCGCTGACCGGCCAGAAGGGCCGCGAGCTGGAAACCGTCCGCATCTACGCCAACAGCCACTACGTGACTCCGGGCCCGACGATGAAACAGGCATCGGAAGCGATCCGCTTCGAACTCACCGAGCGGCTGAAGGAATTGCAGGAAGAAGGCCGCCTGCTCGAAGCGCAGCGCCTGGAGCAGCGCACGAATTTCGATCTCGAGATGATTGCCGCAACCGGCAGCTGCAACGGCATCGAGAATTACAGCCGCTTCCTGACCGGCCGCCTGCCGGGCGAGCCGCCGCCAACCCTGTTCGAATACCTGCCGGAAAACGCGCTGCTGTTCGTCGATGAAAGCCACCAGACCGTGCCCCAGATCGGCGCGATGTCGAAGGGCGACCATCGGCGCAAGATCACGCTGGCGGAACACGGATTCCGCCTGCCAAGCTGTATCGACAACCGGCCCCTTCGCTTCAACGAATGGGACGCGATGCGCCCCCAGACCTTCTGCGTATCGGCCACGCCTGGCGGGTGGGAAATGGACCAGTCGGGCGGCGTTTTTGCCGAACAGGTCATCCGCCCGACCGGCCTGATCGACCCGCCGGTCGAGATCCGCCCGGTCGAGGACCAGGTGCAGGACTGCATCCAGGAATGCCTCGCCACGGCGAAGCAGGGCTACCGGACGCTCGTCACCACGCTGACCAAACGCATGGCCGAAGACCTGACGGAGTTCATGCACGAGGCGGGCGTGCGTGTCCGCTACATGCATTCCGACGTTGAAACGCTGGAGCGTATCGAACTCATCCGCGACCTGCGACTGGGGGTCTACGATGTCCTGATCGGCATCAACCTGCTGCGCGAAGGTCTCGACATCCCGGAATGCGGGCTGGTCTGCATCCTCGACGCCGACAAGGAAGGCTTCCTGCGGTCCGAGACGTCCCTGATCCAGACCATCGGCCGCGCCGCGCGCAACGTCGATGGCCGCGTCATCCTCTATGCCGACCGCATTACCGGGAGCATGGAACGCGCCATGGCGGAAACCGAACGCCGCCGCGAGAAACAGCGCGCCTATAACGAGGAACACGGCATCACGCCGCGCACGATCAAGCGCGACATTGCCGATATCGTGGCCCATTCGGCAGCCCAGGACGGCGTCACCGTCGATACCGGCGACGAGGAGCGCAACAACCTCGTCGGGCACAATTTGCGCGCCTATATCGAGGACCTGGAAAAACGCATGCGCGATGCTGCAGCCAATCTCGAATTCGAGGAAGCAGGCCGATTGCGCGACGAGATACGACGGCTCGAGAACGACGAGCTGGGCCTGCCCGATACCGAGAAGAAGGCGCCCGTCGTGGGCCGGTCCAACGAAGGCAAGCCGGGCACGCGCAAGCTGCGATACGGCCGCGAGACGAAGAAGCGGATGGGCCCGCGATGAGGTTCGCCGCCATCGTGCTGCTGGCCCTGACGGCCTGCCAGCAGGAAGACACCGATCCGTATGTCGAGCGGGTTCCTCTGGAAGAAGCCCAGCAATTCGCAGGCGAACCGCTGCCTTCTCCCAGCGTCGAAGGCGCCGTCTGGGCTGAGGTTGAGGAAGGCACCCGCCTCCTTTACGGGATCCCCGGCAGCACGCCGATGCTGGCACTGGCCTGCGAGCCTCTGCCGGGAGACGGTCCGAACCGGCTGGTCTTTACCCGGCTGGTCAAGGCCGATGCCAAATCGAAGGCCCTGATGGCCCTGGTCGGCAATTTCCATGTCGCGCGTATTCCGGTCGATGCGACCTTCAACGGCCGCGCATGGGTCTGGCAAGGCAGCGTCGATCCGGCGAATGGCAATCTCGAGGCGCTGACCGGCCCGCGGGACGTCGAGCTGACCATTCCGGGCGCGGGCTCGCTGGTACTCAATGCCAGTCCGGTCCCCGGCGATTTCGTGGAAGACTGCCGGTCGCCAAGCGAGACGGAAGCAGCAGCGGAAGCAGACGTCCCGCCCGCTATCGAACGGGGGTCGTGACGGACCGGGCGAGGTCCGGCAGCGTGCCGGGTGTGAGAACCTGCGGCAACCTGCGCGGCTCCGCCGTGCTGCCTGCCGGATACCACAGGTAGAGCGGCACGCCCGCCGCCCCCTGCCGGGTCAGGAATTCGGCGATCTCGTCATCGCGGCGCGTCCAGTCGCCGCGCAGCGAAATGACGCCGGCCCGCTCGAACGCCTGCCGGGTCTCTTCTCGCTCGATCCCCACGCGCTCGTTCAGCTTGCAGGTCACGCACCAGTCTGCGGTGAACCACACGAAGACGGGCCTGCCCGTGGCGCGCGCATCGGCCAGGGCTTCTTCGGAGAATGGCTGCGGATCCAGCAGCGATGCCGACTGCGCGGCATCGTGTGCGTCAGCAACCGACCCCGCACGGGCAGCACCGACGGCAAAGACCAGTCCCAAGCCAGCGGCCCATGCCGCGACCGGCAACCGGCGCCGGTGCAGGAAGAAAGCAAGCGAGATCGCCGCCAGCGCCGCCAGCCCGCCCAGCAGCAGCAGGGATACTCCCCCCAGCTGCGTCAACAGCCAGCCCAGAGCCAGAACGGTCAGGCCCATGGGGATGGCCAGTATCTTGCGGAACGTGTCCATCCACTTCCCCGGCTTCGGCAGGCGATTGCGCAAGGCCGGCACGAAGCCGAGCAGCAGGAACGGCAGGGCAAGTCCAAGTCCTAGGCTGGCAAAGATGGCAAGCGCCAACCAGGTCGGCAGCAGCAGGGCAGCGCCGATGGCCGCAGCCATGAACGGGCCCGTACAGGGCGTTGCGACGACCGCTGCAAGCAGTCCGGTAGCAAAGGCCCCTGCAGGCTTGCCCCCGCTCGCAATCGGCCTCGAAGGCAATTCGAACAGGCCGGCGAAATTCGCGGTAATCAGCGTCGCCAGGACCAGCAGCGCGACGACAACGCCGGGCTCCTGCAACTGGAAGGCCCAGCCCACCTGCTCGCCCGCAGCGCGCAGGGCCAGCATCACGCCGCCCAGCGCGGTGGTCGCCAGCATGACGCCAGCCGTATAGGCCAGCCCGTCGCGCCGCGCAGTCGGCTGGTCGATACCGGCGCGGGCCAGGCTCATCGCCTTCAAACTCAGCACCGGGAAAACGCAGGGCATGACATTCAGCAGCAGTCCCCCGGCGAATGCGCCCAGCAGGACCAGCCAGGCAGAGGGCAGCGCAGGCTCCCGGCCAACCAGAACCCGGCCGCCGGAGGGCACATCGCCGCGTACCGCTTCGAACCGCAGGCCGCGCTCTTCATCGGTGCCCGCCGCCAGCTTGAGAATGCCGCTGAGCGTTCGGGGCTCCTCTCCCGATCCGGCGAGCGGTATCTCGGCAATCAATTGATCGCCGCCCTGCGAGAAACCTTGCCGCGCCGCGTATTGCACCACGTCCTTCTGCTCCAGGAACAGGTGCGGTTGCCCTGCATCCACACCAGACGGCAGCGGGATCGCAATACGCAGAAGACCGCGCGACTGTTCGAACCGGGCCTTTTTATCGAGCAAGGGCGGAATGGCGGCGCGGTACTCGGCAAAGCGCGGGTCGCGCACACCGCCATCGGCAATGGTCACGGCGGCCTCGATCCGCGCTTCTTCCGGCACGCAGATCTGGTCCGTACAAGCGAGATAGAATGCCTTGCCCGAAATGCGGAACGGCCCGCGTACGGCGGCATTCTCCGCCAGCCTCAGCGGGGCGAGGACCGCGTATTCGCCCTTGTAGACGTGGTTCATCAGCCCATCGATGGTCAGGCGGCTGGGGACGGGATATTCGAACGCGCCGACCGAGACGCCGTCGGGCAGGTCCCACTCGACCTGCATCCCCAGCCCCGCATCGCCGGGATTGGACCAGTAGCCGTGCCATTCCTCCGACACGGGCACGAACCTTATGGCCAGCATCGTCTGGCCGCCGGGTGTGACAGGCCCCTCGACCTCCAGGGTGGCGCGGATATTCGGCGTTCCGCCCGAACCGGCGAAGCCCTGCGCATGGGCTGACTCCATCGCCGTGCCGAAGGACAGTACGAGGGCCATCATGGCCAGCAGGAATGACCTTGCAAGGGACATGCGCGGACCCCTAGTGCCTATCGGGTGTTGGGACAATGAACGCTGCAGGGCAGCACCTGATGGGACACGGAACATGAATGCATCCGATGGCGAAACCCGCGACCTGCTGATCCTCGGCGGCGGACTGGTCGGCATGACTCTGGCCCTCGCCGCCGCGAGCCGCGGTTTCAGCAGCCACGTGATCGACCGTGCGCAGCCCGAGGACCTGACCGCAGAAGGGTTCGACGGGCGCGCAACGGCCATCTCCACAGCCAGCTGGAACCTGTTCTCGAAGATCGGCCTGGCCGATACTTTGGAGCCGCTTGGCAGCCCGATCGACAGTATTGCCGTATCGGACCAGATGAAGCCCGGACGCATCGATTTCCAGCCCGAAGCGCATGAAAGCTCTCTTGGCCGCATGTTTGCCAACCGGACGCTGCGCCTGACATTGTTCGACGCCGCGCGGAAGGAACCGCTGATAACGTGGCACAGCGGCGCCGAAGTCGCAGAGCGCACGCGCGGGGAATTCGGATGCTCGGCCAGGTTGGCAAGCGGAGAAATCTTGAAGGGCAGCCTGATGATCGCAGCAGAAGGCCGCGGCTCCCCCACCCGTGACGAGGCCGGCATTTCCGTGGCCAAGTGGCAATACGATCACCGCGCCATCATCGCAGGCCTGATCCACGAGAAGCCGCACGGCAACGTCGCCTGGGAAATCTTCTACCCCGACGGCCCGTTTGCTCTGCTCCCGCTGCTGGATGACGAGCGGGGACGCCATCGCAGCGCGCTCGTCTGGACCGTGGACGAGGCGGATGCGGCCGGGATGCTGGCACTCGGCGATCGCGCATTCCTGACAGAGGCTGCCCGAAAGATGGGCGGCATTTTCGGCACGATCAGTGAAGTCGGGACGCGCAGTTCCTACCCGCTCGGCTTCCATCACACGGCCCGCATCACGGATCACCGGCTGGCCCTGATCGGCGACAGCGCCCATGGCATCCACCCGATTGCCGGACAGGGCCTGAACCTCGGCCTGCGCGATGTCGGCGCGCTGGTCGAAGTGTTGGAGGAAGGCCGGCGTCTCGGACTGGAGCCCGGCGATGCCCAGATGCTGGAGCGCTATGAAAACTGGCGCGGGCTTGATGCCTTCACCGTGGCGCTGGCGACCGACGGGCTGACGCGACTGTTCGGGGTACCGGGCAAGGCGGCCTCCGCCGTACGGCGCCTCGGCATGGCGGGCGTCCAGCGGGTTCCGGCACTCAAGAGCTGGTTCATGGACGAGGCGCGCGGGATCACCGGCGACCGCCCGAGCTTGCTCAAAGCCTGAGCGAAATCGCTGCCGTCCTCAGGGATTGGCCGGTTCGAGAGAGCCGCCGATGCGGTTTCCGGTGCCATCGCGCAGCAATTGCGGCTCAAGAATAGCGGACGTCTCGATCAGATCAAGCGCGCGCTGGACCGCGGCATAGCGGCGCACGTCGGCGATCCAGCCTTCCGCATTGTCGGCGCCCGGCATGTTCTGCACCTCCTCGATAGCGGATTCATACCGGCCACTTTCAAGGAACAGCCGCGCACGTTCCATCCGGCGCAGGGGCTGCGGCGATGGTGCGCTTTCCCTGCGGATAACGAACAGGCTGCCAAGCTCGCGGCGGATCGTATCGAGGCTGGGCGCTTCGCTGCTTTGCTGCAGGTCAGGTCCCAGACCCTCAAGCCGGGCAATCAGGCGGTCGAGCGTCACCGGGTCGCGCGATACGGAGGTGATGGTCCGCACGGCGTTCGGCTTCGCATCGCCGAACCTCAGGCGCAGCTGGTCCGCAAGGAAGCCGAGTTCCGCCCCCTTCTCCACCGTCCGGCGGGTCGCCAGAGCGATTAGCAGGCCTTCCGCCCGCGCCGCATTGCCGGCTGCCGCCTGCGCCTGGACATCGAGGCGCGCGAGACGCTGCTCCGCCGCGGCAAGCCGCTGGTCTATGCCGCCCTGCTGCTCCGTAACCCGGGCCACTGCCTGCGTGGCGCGCTCCACCGTCTCCACCGCAGCGGCGGTCTGTGCCGGCGCAGGCGACTCTTCCGGGGGCACCTCGCCTTCTATGCGGGCGAGGACATCGTTCGCCTCGTCAATGGTGGCATCGACGGGCGAGGTATCGGCGAATGCCTCTCGCCATGCGAGATAGCCGAAAACGGCCGCCGCAATCAGCGCGACCATGAGCACCGCTGCCAGAACGGAGCGTGCCGCGCCGCGTGAGCGGCGTCTGGATGAAAAGTCGTTCATACGTTCCAGTCAGACGCGGCGGCCGAAACCGGCCGCGCCACCAATGCGATCCCTGTTTACGGCTTGTCGCACAATTCCCGCGCGGCTGCCAAGAGGGACGCGTCGTCCGGATGCTGCGCCACGGTCATGGACCGCCAGCCCGCCCCGGCCCGCTCAGCGATGCGAGGCGCCATCGCAATGCAATCGAACGCAGCGCGGTCCAGCGCCGCTGCGTCGCACTGGCGGGCGAAATGTTCGGCCATTTCCCCCGAATGGAGCAGCACCGTGGCCCCATCGCGCAGCAGTGAAACCTGCCGGTCGGAAAGGGAATGATAGTGTGTGCGATAGGTGATGCAGGTGTCCACCGTGACCGAGGCGGGCACCTTCAACGCCAGATGGGTTTCCCCGGCGAGCCGCAGCAAATGGCGCGTTTCGCCGTCGATCTGGTCGAGAACCGATTGCAGGCCGCCCGAACCCGTGCGCTCCACGTTCATGCCGGCATCACGGGCCAGCCGCGCGGTCGCCTCCCCGACGCAAAGGACCGGCAGGTGCGTGATCTTTTCCAGTTCCGCGCCGGCATGGCGGATGGCATTCGCGCTGCCGAGCAGAATGCCGTCGAACTGCTCGGCAGGCACCTTCCACGCGGCTGCCGACACGGTGCAAAGCGGCATTCCGGTTGCCTTGAGCCCGAGGCCGAACGCGGCGACGAGCGTCGATGTCAGCCCGGGCTCGGGCCGCAGGACGACCAGCGGCCTGCTCACCGGGCCGCCTCGAAGACGGACCGGATGGAGGCGGGCGCCCGCGAAAGCAGGTCCGCCGCGAGAGCTTTCGCGCCTGTCAGGTCGCCCACGGACATCGTGGCCTCGCCCTCGACCCGGTCCCGGCCATCCGGACTGTAAAGGGCGCAGCGCAGGTCGATCATCGTGCCGCGGCAGGTAGAGAGCATGGCGATCGGGCTTTGACACGTACCGCCGAGCCCCTCCAGCACCGCGCGCTCCGCCAGCACCTCGGCATGGCTTGGCTTGTCGTCGATGGCGGCAAGCACCTGCCGGGTTCGGGAATCGTCCGTCCGGCATTCCAGCCCAATCGCCCCTTGCGCAGGTGCGGGCAGCCAGGCGTCCACCGCAAGGGTAATGCCTGCGTCCTCGCCCAAGCGGTCCAGCCCTGCCTTGGCGAGGAACGTCGCATCCGCCTCTCCCGCTTCCAGCTTGCCCAGCCGTGTCGCGACATTGCCGCGGAACATCACGACTTCGATATCCGGTCTTGCATGAAGCGCCTGTGCCGCGCGTCTCGGGGCGGACGTGCCGACCTTCGCACCGGGCGCAAGGTCGGCAAGCGACGCGGCGCCCACCAGCACGTCGCGCTTGTCCGCGCGGGGAAGGATGGCAGCGATGGTCAGGCTGTCCGGGCGCAGCGTCTCGACATCCTTCATGGAATGCACCGCGACATCGATCCGGCCTTCCGCAAGCCATGCATCGAGTTCCCGCGTCCACAGCGCCTTGCCGCCAATCTCGGCCAGAGGACGGTCCTGTATCCTATCGCCACTGGCAACGACCGGCACCAGTTCGACGGCCGATTGCGGCCATCCATGCGCTGCACAAAGGCGATCGCGCGTCTCTTCCGCCTGCGCCATGGCAAGCGGGGAACGGCGAGTGCCGAGACGAAGTTCGGGTGTGTTCTGGGAAGCGACTGTCATGGTGCGCGGCTTGCCCTAGCGTCGGCATCGGCTAAGGGGAAGCCAAGATGGGCGTGGTACTGGGTCTTGAATCGAGCTGCGATGAAACGGCAGCGGCGCTGGTGGACAGCGACCGGCGCATCCTTGCCCAGCGCATAGCGTCGCAGGACGAAGAACACGCGCCTTATGGCGGCGTGGTCCCCGAAATCGCGGCCCGCGCCCATGCAGACCGGCTCGCGCCGATGATCGCTGCAGTCCTGGACGATGCAGGCATGACGCTGGACGATTGCGACGCGATTGCCGCGACAGCGGGCCCGGGGCTGATCGGCGGGGTCATGGTCGGCCTCGTCAGCGGGAAAGCGCTGGCCATGGCTTCCGGCAAGCCGCTGATGGCAATCAACCATCTCGAGGGCCACGCGCTCAGCCCCCGATTGGCCGATGAGAACCTCCAATTTCCGTATGCGCTGCTTCTGGTTTCGGGCGGACACTGCCAGATATTGCGGGTCGACGGGGTCGGTGAATATCGCAGGCTGGCGACGACCATCGACGATGCGCTGGGCGAGGCTTTCGACAAGTCGGCCAAGATCATGGGTCTTGGCTATCCCGGCGGCCCGGCGGTGGAGCGGCTGGCGCTGCAGGGGGATGCATCGGCCGTTCCCCTCCCCCGGCCCTTGCTCGGCTCTGCCGAACCCCATTTCAGTTTCGCCGGCCTGAAAAGCGCTGTCCTGCGCGCACATGAGAGCGGACAATATGCCGATGCCGATATCGCGGCCTCTTTCCAGCAGGCGGCGGTCGATTGCGTGATCGACCGGCTGGAAACAGCCTTGTCGGGGCACGGCGATCTCCCCTCGCTGGTCGTTGCGGGCGGGGTCGCTGCCAACATGACGATGCGCGCAGCGCTGGAGGATTTCGCTGCCGGGCGCGACATGGCCTTTACAGCGCCGCCGATGGCCCTGTGCACCGATAATGCCGCGATGATCGCCTGGGCGGGCTGCGAGCGGCTGCCCCTGCAGCAATCCGACCCGCTCGACTTCAGGGCCCGGCCGCGCTGGCCGCTCGATCCGAAGGCGGAGCCGGTGCGCGGAGCAGGAGTGAAGGCATGAGCGAACCGGCAAGGGCAGGCGTCATCGGAGCAGGTGCCTGGGGCACGGCCATCGCGCAGATGCTGGCGAGCGACGGGCGCAGCGTCCTGCTCTGGGCGCGCGAACCGGAAGTGGTCGAAGGCATCAATGCCGAACACCGGAACGATGTCTTCCTGCCCTCGGCAAAGCTGGCCCCATCCATCCGTGCGACCGGCGACCTTGCCGAACTGGCGTCCCTCGATGCAGTTTTCGTGGTCACGCCGGCGCAGCATCTGGGCTCCACTCTGGGCGAGCTTGCGGCAAGCCCGCGCGACCTCGTCCTTTGCAGCAAGGGGATCGAGCGGGGTACGGGGCGGCTGATGAACGATGTCGCGGCGGCGGCATGTCCCGCCAGCGCGATTGCCATCATGAGCGGCCCTACCTTCGCGCACGAGGTTGCCGCCGGCCTGCCCACCGCCGTGACCCTGGCCTGCGCCGACGGGCGGGAGCAATGGGACCGCCTTGCGCCAGTCATCGCACGGCCATCTTTCCGGCCCTATTTCTCCGACGATGTCGCAGGCGCTGAAATCGGTGGTTCGGTGAAGAACGTGCTCGCAATCGCTTGCGGCGTGGTCGACGGGCTGGAGCTGGGCCAGAACGCCCGCGCAGCGCTTATCGCACGCGGCTATGCCGAGATGCTGCGGTTCGGGGAGGCGCTGGGCGCGCGGGCGGAAACGCTGGCGGGCCTGTGCGGTCTGGGCGATCTTGTCCTCACCTGCTCCTCGACCTCCAGCCGCAATTTCTCTCTCGGCAAGGCGCTTGGCGAGGGCCAGTCGGCGGCCGATCTGATGAACGACCGGCGCACCGTCGCCGAAGGGGCGCACACCGCCCCGGTCCTGGCGGAACTGGCAAACAAGCGCGGCATCGCCATGCCGATCGTCGATGCCGTAGTCCGCTTGCTGGAAGGTGATCCGGCGCGGCAAGTCGTCGGCGACCTCCTTGCCCGCCCGCTGCGCTCCGAACAGGACGGCGCGAAAGCGGCCGGGTGAGCACCAAGGCAGACCATGACGGCGGCGCAGGCGACATGCAGGCGCTTGCGAAGGGTGGGCGTACCAATGTCCTGGGGTTCCTGCTGCGCCTTGCGGCGCGCATTCCCTTCCTCTTCATCGCCGGGCGCCTTTACGGTGTCGATGCACTTGGCCGGTTTGCCAGCGCCCTGGTCGTGATCGAACTTCTCGCCCTGGTCTGTTCCATGGGCGAGAAGCGCGGCCTGGCGCAGCGGCTTTCCGATGGCGAGACAGGGCAGGAGACCCACCTAGTATTCGACGGACTGGCGCTGGCGCTGGTCTTCTCGCTGCTGGCGGCGACCTTCCTGTGGTTCGTGCCTGCGCCCATGTTTCCCAACGGCATGAACAGCCCGCTCGACCCCCTGCTGGTCGTTGCCATCCCGGCTTACGCGCTGACCGAGGTCCTGCTGGCGGCCCAGGCCTATCGCTACGACATCAAGGCGACGGTCAATGCGCGGGCCATCGTGGAGCCCTGGACGATCTCCATCGCGGCAGGCGCGTTCTATTTCTGGAAGCCCGATGCGGGACTGGCTCTGGCCTATATCGCCTCGATCTATGCCGGGCTTTTTGCAGCACTCTGGCCCTTCATGCGCGATTACGGCCTGCCGATGGACTGGCGCCCCAACCCGCGCCGCATCTTCGGCATTACCGGCCGCGCCCTGCCATTGGCGACCGCCGACGCGATCGAATGGGGCACGCGCCGGGTGGACATTTTCATCTTGGGTTTCTTCGCCGCGCCCGCAGCGGTGGGCATCTACTATGCAGCGCAGCAGGTCGCGAGCCTGCCGCAAAAGCTGAAGACGAGTTTCGAGCCCATCCTGGGCCCCGTCATCACCCGCAATCTGAAGACCCGGAAATATGGCGCCATAGCCCGGCAGGTTCGGCAGGTCGGTTTCTGGATCATTGCGGCACAGGCCGGAATCGCGCTGGCGCTGGGCATACCGGGCGAAGCCGTGATGGGTCTGCTGGGGCCGAATTTCGTCGGCGGTACGGGGGCGCTGGGCCTCCTCCTGCTGGCCGAGGTCGTCGCCTCTGCCGCCGTGGTTTCGGAGGCTGCGCTGGTGTACATCGCCCGGGTCCGCAATCTCTGGATTTCCATCGGCACGATTGCCGTGCAGGCCGCGCTGACGGTGGTGGTCCTGACCTTTATCGAGCGATCCGCCCTGCCAAACGGTTTCATGGCTGCAGGCGCAGCCGGAGCACTGATGGTGTCCCTGGCCCTGGCATCGCTGGTTAAGGCCCTGCTTCTCTCGAAGCTGCTGGGTGCGCCCGTCGTAAACTGGCGCTGGGCGCTGGTCTGGGCGACGACGCCTGCCGTGCTGGTCGGCTATGGCGCGACCTTCCTGCCGGAATGGCTCGAACTGCTGGTCGGCATTCCTGCCATCCTAGGCGTGTATGGCTTCGTCATCTGGCACCGCGGCTTCGGACCGGACGACCGGGTGCTTTTCAGCAGGAGCAGGGACACGGAACCGGCAGGAGACGCGACCGCTTCGTCGTAGCTACGGGGCATTCAGTCGCCATTCACGGCTTTTTGCCGAGCCTTGCGGTGATGGGCGCCACCGCGCGCCCGACATCCGGGGAGATAATCATATGCGGACCGTCCGTTTCGTTACCGCCACCGCCTTGGCAGGAACGCTAGCCGCCTGCGCCACGACGCAGGACAATGTCGGCGATGAGCAGATCGTCGTCACCGGGTCGCGTGTTTCGAACGACGCGGCTGTTCGAACCGCGCCTCCGCCGCCCCCTCCCCCGCCGCCGCCTCCCCCGCCACCGTTAACACCGCCGCCCGTCAGTATGGCCGTTGCGTCCTCCCCGGTATCGGGCGCTATCGCGTCGGAGGCCGTAGGCAGCGGACCGCAGACGTCCACTGTCGCCGGATCGCAGAAATACCGTTACGTGCCGCCCGTCGTCGTGCCTGCCGATCCGGGGCGCGAGCAATATGAGGGCGAGGAAGTCTCGCCGGTCAAAATCGCCCGCAGCGAACCTGTCAGCACCTTCTCCGTCGATGTCGATACCGCCAGCTACGCCAATACGCGGCGCTTCCTGACCGATGGGCAGACGCCGCCCAAGGCCGCCGTGCGGACCGAGGAACTGATCAACTATTTCCGCTACGATTACGACACCCCGGACCGGGTGGACCAGCCCTTCAGCGTGAACCTCGATGTGGCGCAAAGCCCGTGGAACTCGCAGACGCGCATCGTGCGCATCGGGCTTGCCGGATATGAAATGCCGAAGCAGGACCGCCCGCCGGCCAATCTTGTCTTCCTACTCGATGTCTCGGGGTCAATGGGCAGCCCGGACAAGCTGCCGCTGGTGAAGACCGCAATGCGCCAGCTGGCAAACCAGTTGCAGGAGCAGGACCGCGTATCGATCGTGGTCTATGCAGGCGCCGCGGGGCTGGTGCTGGAACCGACCAACGATCCCGTCGCGATCCGTAGCGCGATGGACGATCTCCAGGCCGGCGGCTCTACCGCTGGCGGTGCAGGGATCGAACTCGCCTATCGCATTGCCGAGGCGAACCGGATCGAAGGCGGCGTCAACCGCGTTATCCTGGCGACGGATGGGGACTTCAATGTCGGCCTGTCGAGCCGCGAAGCGCTGGTCGAGATGATCGAGCGCAAGCGCGAAAGCGGAACCACGCTCAGCGTCCTCGGCTTCGGGCGCGGCAACATCAACGACGCGATGATGGAGCAGGTCGCCGATAACGGGAACGGCAATTACAGCTACATCGACAGCGCGCTGGAAGCGAAGAAGGTCCTGGGCGAAGAGATGGGCGCGACCATCTTCACCATCGCCAAGGACGTGAAAGTGCAGGTCGAGTTCAATCCGGCCGTCATCAGCCAGTACCGGCTGATCGGCTACGAGAACCGCATCCTGCGCGAGGAAGACTTCGACAACGATGCCGTCGATGCCGGCGATATCGGCGCGGGGCACCAGGTCACCGCACTGTACGAAGTGGTTCCGGCAGGGTCCGATGGATGGGTTCCGGCCCGCCGCTACGACGATCCGCTTCCGGCGGCAGCCACCGGCGCAGCCAACGAAGCGGCGTATGTGAAGCTTCGTTACAAGCAGCCGGACGGCGACACATCGACCCTGATAGAGCAGGTCCTGCCGGCCAGCGCGCTTGCCACCTCGTCCATGCCCACGGGCGATTTCGCCTTCGCCACCGCGGTGGGCGCGTTCGGCCAGAAATTGCGGGGCGATCCGATGCTGGCCGATTACAGCTGGCGCAATGTCGAACGGCTGGCCGGACGGCAGGACGATTTCTACCGGCAGGAATTCATCAAGCTGGTCGGCCTCGCCGGGGCATCGCAGGAATAGGCAGCAAATTCGGGAATAGGGGGCTGGTTCACTTGGACCGGCCCCTTTTCACCATCGCCGCGCCGCCTTAAGGGGGCGGGATATGCCCGCGCGTTCCTCCCTCCTGATCTTTGCCGGAGCCATCATCGTGGCTGCGCTCGCCATTCTGTGGAGCACGCGCACGGCAGGCGAACTGGCGGACGAGCTTGCACGACAGGCACAGGACGTCGTCGCCCGGTCCGGCGCGCGCGAGGCGCAGGTCAGCTTCGCGACCGCCGATGGCTGGCCCAGTCGCCATGCCCTCCTGACGCCGACCGCCGAACTGGACGAGGGAACGCGCGCCGATCTGGCCGGTGCCATTGCCGCCATCCCCGGCGTCGGCGGCGTCCACTGGAGCGATGGCACCATGCTGGCGGAAAGCGGCGAGGCTACCTTCACTTCGATGCATTGCCAGGACGATGTCGCAGCGCTGCTGAATGCCCGCACGCTCAGGTTCGAGGAATCCAGCGCGGACATGGATTTCGGCAATGACGAACTGCTCGACGAAGTGGCTGCAGCGCTTCGCCCGTGCCTTGGCAGCATCATCGCCATTACGGGCCATACCGACAGCTCGGGCGATGAAGCGGCCAATCTCGCCCTGTCGCGGGACCGTGCCGATACGGTCCGGCGCGAACTCGTCGCGCGCGGCATCCCGCAAGACGGGTTGAGGGCGCGCGGCGTCGGCGCAAGCGTGCCGGTCGAAGGACTGGACCCGGCCGACCCGGCAAACAGGCGGATCGAATTTTCCGTTATCGCGAAAGTTCCCCTCATCCCCACCCCCGTCGACACACCAAGCGCGAGGTAGGAGGAACGCCGTGCCCATCTGGTTCGAACTCGTCGCCCTGTCGCTCGCGGCCTATGTCATCGGTCTCGGCATCGGCTGGATGTTATGGGGACGCTCGGCATCCCTTTCGCCGGACGCTGACGAAACCGAACAAACTTCTGCAGAAGGACCCGTGTCATGATGCAACTTGCCCAGGCCAACTGGCCCATTCTCCTCGCCGCGCTGTTGATCGGACTGATCGTCGCCTGGCTGCTATTCCGCAGCAACCGCAAGACGACCATCGCGCGCGGTACCGATACCCCGGAAGACGGAGCACCTGCCCGGCGCAACCAGGCATTGATTGATGCACCGCCGGTTGCCGCAGGAGCCGTCGGCGGGGCTACCGTGGCCGCGAAGGGCGCAGCAGTTTCTGCCGAGCCGGAAGCTCCTGCCGTGCAGGAGGAAACCCTTGCCAGCGACGAGCCTTCCGACCCCGCCGTAGATTCCGATCCGGCCCCGGCAATCGCACCCGCGTCCGCACCGGCGGAAACGACCGGACCCGCCCCCTCCGGGACCGCCGACGATCTGAAACGGATCAAGGGCGTGGGGCCGAAGCTCGCCGCGCTCCTCAACGAGCTGGGCGTCACCAGCTTCGCGCAGATCGCCGCGTGGGACGATACCGAGGTCGATCGGATCGACGCCGAACTCGGGCGCTTCCAGGGCCGCATCCGCCGGGACGACTGGCGCACCCAGGCGCGCTTCCTCGCTACCGGGGACACATCCGGATATGAGAGCGAATTCGGCAAGTTATAAAATAACGGGAACCGAAGCTCTCCCACCCCGTTGATTGCGTCAGGTGGGAGAATAACTATGGAAAAGCCGACGATACTGGTCGCCGAGGATGAACGCATCATCGGTTTCGACCTGTGCGAAACCGTGGCCGAAGCCGGTTACGACGTGGACGGTCCGTTCGAGGCGGTATCGTCCGCCATGCTGGCCTACCAGAAGAACAAGCCCGACCTTGCGATACTGGATGTGCAACTGGGCGACGGCGTGGTCTTCCCGCTGGCCGAGAAAATGATGGCCGAAGACGTCCCTGTGATCTTCCATTCGGGTCACTATTCCGGTGACGACGTAAGCCGTAGATTCCCCAGGTCGCGAACCCTGTCGAAGCCGACTGCACCGGCGCAAATCCTGTCGGAAGTGAAGCAGGCTCTTTCGCGCTGAGCCCAATATCCGGCGCAGTTTGGCGCCGGGAAAACCGGCCCTTGCCGATGCAGACCTAGACACGTCTTGCGAAGACGGTTCGCAAGGGGCAATGACCGGTGCCTAGCGAAGGAGAGACAATGGCAGGCGCAAATTCCGGAATGGCCCCTTTCACGTGGGACGACCCCTTCCGCCTCGACGATCAGCTGACGGAAGACGAGCGCATGATCCGCGAGGCGGCTCACGGCTTTGCGCAGGATACGCTGCAACCGCGTGTGACCGATGCCTACCGCGACGAGATCGACGCGCCCGAACTTTTCCCCCTGTTCGGGCAGGCGGGCCTGCTGGGCGCGACCGTGCCGGAAGAGTATGGTGGCGCGGGTGCGAGTTACGTGTCGTACGGCCTGATCGCGCGCGAGATCGAGCGGGTCGACAGCGGCTATCGCTCCATGGCCAGTGTCCAGTCCAGCCTCGTCATGTTCCCGATCCACGCCTTCGGATCGGAAGAACAGCGCCGCAAGTACCTGCCCGGCCTGGCGTCGGGCGAACTGATCGGCTGTTTCGGCCTGACGGAACCCGATGCAGGGTCCGATCCGGGCGGCATGCGGACCTATGCCAAGAAGGACGGGGACGGATATGTCCTGTCGGGCGCAAAGACGTGGATTTCCAACTCCCCCTTCGCCGACGTCTTCGTCGTCTGGGCCAAGAGTGAGGCGCATGGCGACGGCATTCGCGGCTTCATCCTCGAAAAGGGAATGGAAGGGCTTTCCGCGCCCAAGATCGAGGGCAAGCTCAGCCTGCGTGCCAGCACCACCGGCATGATCGTGATGGACGAGGTGAAACTGCCCGCCGATGCGCTGCTGCCCGAGGTTCAGGGTCTGAAAGGTCCGTTCAGCTGCCTCAACCGCGCCCGCTACGGCATCAGTTGGGGCGCAATGGGCGCTGCGGAGTTCTGTTATCACGCGGCGCGCCAGTACGGCCTCGATCGCAAGCAATTCGGCGTGCCGCTGGCATCCAAGCAGCTTTACCAACTCAAGCTGGCCGACATGATGACCTACATTTCCATGGGCCTGCAGGCCAGCCTGCGTGTCGGGCGCCTGATGGACGAGGGGCAGTTCGCGCCCGAGATGATCTCGATCGTCAAGCGCAACAATGTCGGCAAGGCTCTGGATATCGCCCGCAAGTCGCGCGACATGCATGGCGGCAACGGGATTTCCGAGGAATACCAGGTCATCCGCCACATGGTGAACCTCGAAACGGTCAACACCTACGAGGGCACGCATGATGTCCATGCGCTGATCCTGGGCCGGGCCATCACGGGGCTGGCCGCGTTCTGACATACGTCTGGAACGCGCAGCCTGCCCGTTCGTCGATGCTACGGAGGACGGGCACATGAAGCTCTACGGTTATTACAGAAGTTCGACCAGCTACCGCCTGCGCTGCGCGCTGGAGCTGAAAGGGATCGCGTATGAAAATTGCGCGGTGAATCTGCTGAAAGCGGAGCAGAAGGACGCGGCCTTCACCAGTCGCAATCCGTTCGGCAGCGTGCCGATGCTGGAGACGGCGGACGGCGACAAGGTGCAGTCTATGGCCATCATCGAATGGCTCGACGATGCTTATCCCGGTGCGCCCCTCATGCCCGCCGATCCGGAGCAAAGGTATCTCGCACGAGAGCTAGCCTATGCGATCGCGACCGAACTGCACGCGCCGCTGAACCTGCCTGTACTGAAATACCTGAAGGACGAACTGGACCAGTCCCCGCAGCAGGTGGGTGACTGGTATCGCCACTGGCTCGCCCGCACGCTGGAGCCGCTGGAGCAGCGGCTGGCGCAGCTGGGAACGGGCGATTTCCTGTTCGACAGGCCCGGCTTTTTCGAAGTCGTCCTGATGCCGCAGATCTACAATGCCCGCCGTTTCGACTTCGATTTCGGCGACAAGCCCCACACCACCCGGATCGAGGCTGCGTGCCTTGCTTTGCCGGCGTTCCAGCGCGCGCATCCCGATGCGCAGCCGGACGCCCCGAAAAACACAGACTAGAACCTAAGGACGAGAATCTATGAAACTCGCAACGCTCAACGATGGAACCCGCGACGGCAAGCTGGTCGTTGTCTCGAAAGACATCACCCGCTATTGCGCCGCCGACAATATCGCGCCGACGCTGCAGGCCGCGCTCGACAATTGGGAAGAATGCGCGCCGAAGCTGGAAGCGCTCTACCGCGATGTCGAACACCAGGCTGTCCCGTGCGAGCGGTTCCACGAGCGCGAGGCGCATTCCCCCCTGCCCCGCGCCTATCAATGGGCCGATGGCAGCGCGTATATCAATCACGTCGAACTGGTGCGCAAGGCGCGCGGTGCGGAGGTTCCGGAAAGCTTCTACCACGATCCGCTGATGTACCAGGGTGGCAGCGACGACTTCCTTCCGCCGCGTGCCGACATTCCCCTGAGCGATGTCAAATGGGGCTGCGACATGGAAGGCGAAGTGGCCGTCATTACCGACGACGTTCCCATGGGCGTGTCGAGCGAGGAAGCCGCTGGCCACATCAAGTTGGTCATGCTGGTAAACGACGTCTCGCTTCGTGGCCTTATCCCCGGCGAACTGGCAAAGGGGTTCGGCTTCTTCCAGTCGAAGCCTGCGACCGCATTCAGCCCGGTATGCGTGACCCCCGACGAACTGGGCGATGCGTGGAAGGACAACGTCATCCACCTGCCGCTGATGGTGAATTACAATGGCGAGCCCTTCGGCAGGGCACAGGCGGGCGAGGATGCAACCTTCAGCCTGGCAGATCTTGTCGCCCACGCGGCCAAGACGCGCAATCTGGGCGCGGGTGCGATCATCGGGTCGGGCACGGTCAGCAACAAGGGGCCGGAAGGCGATCCGGGCAAGCCTGTCAGCGAAGGCGGGCTGGGCTATAGTTGTATTGCCGAAATCCGCATGATCGAGACGATTGCCGAAGGCGAGGCGAAGACCCGCTTCATGCATCCGGGCGACACGGTCAAAATCTGGATGGACGATGCGGAGGGGCATTCGATCTTCGGCGCCATCCGGCAGGAAGTGGTTCAGGCCTGATGTTTTTCGAGGCGACCTGGCCCGACGTGATCGCGCGCGCCGTAATCCTGTCGACGGTGGGCCTGTTCTGGGTTGTCCTGCTGGTCCGGATCGTAGGCCTGCGCTCCTTTTCCAAGATGACGAATTTCGACTTTGTCATGACGGTCGCGACGGGTTCGCTCCTGGCCGGCGCGGCGCAGGCGACCGGATGGGAAGGCTTCGCGCAGGCGATGCTGGCGATGGCCACACTGTTCTTCGTGCAATTGACCATGTCCCGTATCCGCAAGAACTCCGACCCGTTCGAGCAGGCGATCCAGAACGATGCCGTCCTGCTGATGAAGGACGGGGAGTTCTGCGAAAAAGCGCTGCATGACGAGCGCGTCGCCAAGTCCGACGTCATGGCCAAGCTGCGCGAAGCCAATGTGCTGGAAATGGGCAAGGTCCGGGCCGTAGTCCTGGAGACGACAGGTGACGTGTCCGTTCTCCATGGCGATACGCTGGAGAAAACGCTGATCGCGAATGTCCGGGACCTGACCTGACGGGGCAGGTCCCGGCTTGTCCGTGGCTCAGGCCATGGCAGCCTTGCGCTCCGCCTCCAGCCGCAGGGCGCGCGAGGCCATGTAGTAGAACCAGATTGCCAGCGGCGTCAGCAAGCCGACCGTCAGCAGCGCGTATCGCAGGGATTCGTCGCCGAAGCGCGGGATGTAGAGGTCCGAAATGACCCCGATCAGGGTCGGCCCAAGACCGAGGCCGATCAGGTTGATGACCAGCAGGGTAATCGCGGCCCACACGGCCCGCATCTTCATCGGAGCCAGTGTCTGAAGCATGGCGAATGTGGGCCCCAGGTAACAGCTCTGGAACAGGACCGCGATGAAATAGGCACCCACCGCCCAGAAAGCGTCCTGCATCAGGTAGAACATGATGAGGAATGGCAGGGCGAGCAGCTTCAATCCCGCGATCATCAGAGGCTGGGCCTGCATTCCGTATCGCTGCGCCAGCCGGTTGGCGAACCATCCGCTTCCCAGTCCGCTGGCAACGCCTGCAACGGCGAGCAGGGGCGCGACGATATTGCCGATCTGCAGGGTGTTCAGGCCAAAGCTGCGAATGAGATAAGGCGGCGTCCAGCCGGTCAGCGCGTAACCGATCAACGACGTCAGCGTCACGCCCGCCACCAGCCAGCGCGCCGCTTCGTTCGAGAAAATGGAGGCGAAGCCTTCGCGGATGGTCGGTTGCCCTTCCAGCGCCGCGTGGCCCGGTTCTGCAATACGTGGCGGCTCGCTGGCGAATACGCGCACCAGGATTGCCAGCACGAGCCCCGGCAGGCCAACCGCGATGAACGCCGTCCGCCAGTCGAAGAAATAGGTGATGTTACCGCCGAATATCTGGCCCGCAGCGGCCCCCAAGGTCACGCCCAGCGAGTAGATCGACAAGGCGAGCGCGCGTTTTTCCGCCGGATACATATCGGCGATCATCGAATGGCTCGGCGGGCTTGACCCGGCCTCCCCGACGCCCACCCCGATACGGGCGAGCAGCAGGTGCGTGAAGTTCTGGGCGAGGCCGCAAAGCGCGGTCATCCCGCTCCACAGAGCCAGAGCTACGGCGATGATGTTTCGCCGGTTCGACCGATCGGCAAGGGCCGCAACCGGGACGCCGAGCGTGGCGTAAAACAGGGCGAAGGCCAGCCCCGACAGCAGGCCTAGCTGCGTATCGGACAGCAGGAGGTCCGCCTTGATGTCCTCCAGCAGGATCGCGAGGATCTGCCGGTCCATGTAACTGAAGAAATAGGTCGTCGTCAGCAGCCCCAGCGTGACGCGGGTCGCACGGGGGCTCAGCGTCTGCTGGGTCTGGTCTGTGTTCATATATGTCGTGATGCCGGAATCACGGGGTCCGCGATCCCGGCATCCATTCCTCCTAGAAGTTCGTCTTCAGGCCGAGACGGTAAGTCCGCCCCAGCGCCGATCCGATGAACGGGTTGTAGCCGAGCGGAAGCTGGGCCTCGGCCGGTGCTGCGTCGGTGAAATTCTCCACGCCCGCCTGCAATTGCGCTTCCACGCCGCGGAACTGCAATTCGTAGGTCAGGAAGAAATCATGCTTCGTGAAGCTACCGCTCTCGATCCCGTAATCGGTCGGACCGGCAGAAGTCTGGAAGCATGGATCGCGCCCAATGCAGCGATCGTCCGTCACGCCGTCGATATGCGTCAGGACGTAACGGGCGTTGAACCCGCCGGCGTTGAAGTTGGCATAGGCATTGGCGCGCCATTCCGGGACCGTGTTCGGGTCGCGGAAATAATTGCCGAAACCGACCGCGTCGTAGCTGTCGATCACCTGCACGCCCTGCACTTCGAACGGATCGAATTCGTAGCCCAGATTGTAGGACCCGTTGCCGCCGATCGAGAACATCCCGAAATCTAACGGGAAGTCGTAATTGATCGCGACATCGAGTCCGGTGATCTTCACATCCGGACCGTTGACGAAATCGGTACGCACGCGGGCGATGTCGAGACCGGTCGTCGTGCCCTGCACGCACTGGTTGCCGCTGAAGGTAATCAGGTTGGCCAGCGGGCTGGCGCAATTGACCGGCTCGTTACCCGTGGTCTGGCCATTGGCGACGAAGCTGGCGATGGCATCGCCCGGCGTGGTCGTGATCCGGTCTTCCAGGTCGATCGACCAGTAATCCACGCTGAAGGTCAGATTGCCCGGCGTCAGGATGAAACCGAGATTGTAGGTCAGCGCGGTTTCCGGTCCCAGGTCGTTCGGGTTGCCGAAGATGTCGAGCGACTTGTAGTTGCCGCCGGCCGCGGTGAACCCCTGCAGCGCCGTGGTACCATTGGGCGATACGTTGGATGCCAGCGGACCACGGAAGGTGGTGCCGACCGAACCGCGCAGGGTCAGCCAGTCCGTCGCTTCGAACCGGGCCGAAGCCTTCGGATTGACGGTCGACCCGATGGGCGAACCGTAATCCTCGTAACGGATTGCGCCGTCGAGCTCGAGCCGGTCGGTCACCGGGACCGAGACTTCCGCGAAGACGGCATACACGTCCTGCGACAGGCGCGCGGGCCGCGAACCACCGAGGAAGATGAAGGAGCCCACGCCTTCCGTCGCCGTGCCCACGCAGCTCTGGTCGCCCAGAATGAAGCACGGGTTCACGTCGAGATTCGACAGCTGGTTCAGCGGGTCGGTCGTGAACTTGTTCTTGCGGTACTGGACGCCGGCAGCGAACGCCACTTCCCCTCCGGGAAGCTCGAACCCGGTACCACCGGACAGGACGGCATCGAACACGACCTGCGTTTCCTCTTCCTCGGTTCCATTGGGAACCTGCAGCCAGGCTACCAGCTCTTCGCTGTTTTCCGCACCCGGTACGTAGAACTGGTTGTCGATGTTCAGCGCCGGGTTACGCGGCCCGGCATTGGTGAACGGGTTGAAGAACAAGCAGCCGTTCTCTCCCGGGGTCGTTCCCCGGCAGTTCGGTCCGCCGAACCCGTTCAGGGCGGCCTGCAGGCGGGAGCCGATGATGCCCGGCGCGAAGAAGGTCCGGTCCGATTCCCAGAAGGTCCCGTCGATGTCGAGGAACAGGTTGTCCGACAGTTCGAAATCGAACCCGCCGCTGATGCGATAGGCGTGGTTTTCCGCGAAACCGCGCGCTGCACCGCTATCCTGGTCGCGCGGGTTGCCGAGGAAGCCGAACGGGCGGAACAGTACGTTGGTAACCGCGACGATCGGATTGGTCGGGCTGCTCTGCGGCAATCCGACCTGGTCCAGGAACGCCGGCAGGCCGGGGTTCGCTGGCGACGTCGTGAAAGCGCTGGTGAAGCCCGAGCCGCGCGGCCCCTGGGTCGGCGGGAAGGACGGCGAATAGTTGAGGTTGTCGAGCCTGCTCGTCGCGAACAGGGCCTCGACGAAGAAATCGATCCGGTCCGAAATCGGGGCCGATACCTGCCCGTAGATCTGGTAGCGATCCTCGTCCTCGACGATGTTGTCGTAGGGAACGTAGGTAAAGCGGCACAGCGCCCCGTCCTGGAAACCGCCCAGAGATTCACAGCCGACGTCGGGCCGGACCTGCGTGTTCACGGTTCCCGTACCGGTATCGAAATAGCTCACGGCGAGCAGGCCGGGAGTGGAGAGAGCGGAATAGGCCGACGGGTTCACCGTATATTCGGTCTGCGTGTAATCGCGTTCCGTGGTGCGCAGTTCGGAGCGGTGTTGATACCCAGCGCCGAGCAGGACGTTTGCCTCTCCAAGCTCGAGACCGACCAGCCCGCTCAACGTATAATTGCCGTCAGACCCGTCGATGAAGGTGTAATTGCCCTGCAATTCGGCGCCGACGAAATTGCGCCGCGTGACAAAGTTGGCCACGCCCGCAATGGCATCGGAACCATAGGTTGCTGCCGCGCCGTCCTTTAGCAGCTCGACCCGGTCGAGTGCGAACAGCGGCATCAAATTGGTATCGGCAAAGCCTGCGCCCGGCGCCTGGATGGTGCGTTTGCCGTTGAGAAGCACGAGGGTACGGGTCGGATCGAGACCGCGAAGGTTGATGGAGCCGACGCCCTGGAAACCCTGCGCCACGGTCGAGAACTGGTTGGTATCGCCAAGGACCGCGCCGACCGAGGGCAGTTCCTTGATGAAGTCTAGCGGGGAATCGATGCCGTTCGCAGCCAGGTCTTCGGCGGTGAAGACATCGACCGGAAGCGATGCATCTTCCGGCGTGCCGCGAATAAGCGAGCCGGTAACGACGATCGTATTGTCGTTTTCGGAAGTATCCGACCCCGCGGTAATGGGATCGACCTGGGCCAGTGCAGGACTGGCCCCTATCAGGACTGCGCTGGCAAGTACGCCGCGCGCAACGGTGCTGAGGTAATCTGTACGCATCATCTTGGCTCTCCTCCAAGGGTTTGCACCTCGGGGAGAACATCAGACGCACTGCGGCCCTTGTTTACGGACCGTTCAAATGCATGCCCCTCTCCCAAGACAGGGGAGCATCATGCACACACGATCAGGGCGCGGCAATAGGATATGACAATTTTGTTGCCGGTTGTGTAACTTTACAACACCCATCGTTGCTAAAGCACGGATTTCACACGGATCATGGCTGCTGCGGCCACCACCCAGCAGGACGCCGCGAACAACATTGTCCACACCGGTTCGCCTGGGAAGAAGGCATTCATCACGCTGCCCATGACCGTTGCGACCAGCAATTGCGGCACGACGATGAAGACATTGAACAGGCCCATATAGATGCCGAGCTTCTGCTGGGGCAGGTTGGAGGCGAGGATGGCGTAGGGCATGGCAAGGATGCTGGCCCAGGCGATGCCGATACCGATCTCCGCCAGCAGAAGGGCCTGCGCATCGCGCACGGCGAAGAACATCAGGAAGCCTGCCGCGCCCAGCATCAGGCAGGCGGCATGGGTCCAGACCTGCCCGATCCTGCGGCTCATGACCGGAAGCAGCGCAAGGGCTGCAATCGCGGCCACCCCGTTATAGACGGTGAACAGGACATTCACCCAGTTCGCCCCTTCGTTATAGGCGGCACTGGCCGTATCGGTGCTGCCGTAAACATATTGCGTGACGACCGGCGTCGTGTTGATCCACATGATGAACAGCGCCGACCAGCTGAAGAACTGGACCAAGGCGAGCCGTTTCATGACCGGCGGCATCCCTGAAAAATCGCCGATGATGCTGGAAAGGATGTTCGCATCCTGTCCGCGCCGCGCCATCGTGATCGCTGCAATGCTGAGCACGCCATACGCTGCCAGCAATGCGCCGAGGAGATAGACTTCCTTCTCCAGCGAGAATGCCTCGACCGCAAGGACGACCGCTGTGCCAAGGGCTATCCATAAACCGCCGGCAAGGAAAGATTTCGAGGCAAGGACACGCGCCGGTTGCGACAGGTCCTGCGCGCTATCACCTCCGAATTCCGCCATCTGTTCGGGGCTGTATTCCTTCACCGTTAGAACGGTCCACATGACTGCCGCGAACAGGATTGCTGCGCCGGACCAGAAACTCCAGCGGACGGTATCGGGCAGTTGCCCCGGCGGCGCGACATTCGCCACGCCCAGCCATTCCAGCAGGGCGGGGAAGATCGATCCGACCACCGCGCCCGCGCCGATGAAAGCGGTTTGCACGGCATAGCCTGCGCTATGCTGGTCGGTTCCCAGCATGTCGCCGACAAAGGCGCGGAACGGCTCCATCGAGATGTTGAGCGATGCGTCCAGCACCCACAGCATGGCCGCCGCGAACAGCAGCGGCGCGCCGAATGCCGGGCTGAGCGGCATCAGGAACAGCGCAAGGGACGCCAGGATCGCGCCGGTCAGGAAATAGGGTTTGCGCCGTCCGAAGCGGTTCCAGGTTTTGTCCGAAAGATACCCGATGATCGGCTGCACGATGAGACCGGTCAGCGGGGCTGCGACCCACAATGCCGGCAGGTCGTCCATGCTGGCGCCCAGCGTCTGGAACAGGCGCGACATGTTCGCATTCTGCAGCGCGAAGCCGATCTGAATGCCGAAGAAGCCGAAGCTGATATTGAACAATGCCCCCGGGCCCAGCCGGGGCTTGCCTGCACTCACGCGAACTCTCCCTGTCCGCGGGGCCGTCGTCACAATGCGCACCCCGTCACCATGCGGGCTCGCACGGACAACGGGGATCGACAACATGTATACGAATGTTGCCGGTGATCGTCGGTTCTCAGCCGCCCGTGCTGCCCCGCACGATCAGCCGCGTCGGCATTCGCGGATCGGGCATCGGAGTCCCTTCGATCTGGGCCAGCAGCGTGTCGACCAGTTTCTGACCAGCCCCCTGCACATCCTGCATCACGGTGGTGAGCGGCGGTGTCGTCAGGCTGGCGGCAGCGATATTGTCGAACCCGATGACCGCCACGTCGCCCGGCACGGCGATGCCGCGCTCTGCAAGGACCTGCAGCGCGCCGATCGCAATCAGGTCGCTGGCTGCGAAGACCGCGTCGAACGGCCGGCCGGTGGCGATGACCTCCTCCATCGCGGCGCGTCCCGCCTCTTCGCTGGTGATGGCATCATGCTGCAACGGAGGCTGGACAGCAAAGCCCGCATCCGCAAGCGCGCTGGCCATTCCGCGGTAACGCTGCGCGAATTCGGGCGCATTGTCGTCGATCCGGCCGAGGAACGCGATATTGCGCCGTCCCCCGTCGATCAGGTGCCGACCGGCGATCCGCCCGGCTTCGAAATTGTCGGACCCGATGGTCTTGCCACCGCTATCCTGGCTGACGGAACCCCAACGGGCATAGGACGTGCCCTGCTCCTGCAATTGCTGCAATCGGCGCTCGTATTGCTGCCAGTCGCCATAGCCCAGCAGGATCAGCCCGTCTGCCCGGTGGCTGTCATGGTATCGCTGGTGCCAGTCGTCTTCCATGCGCTGGAACGATACCAGCAGGTCGAGACCGCGACGGGCGCAGGCGCGGGTAATCGACCCCAGCATGGCGACGAAGAAGGGATTGATCATGCTTTCGTCGGGTGTGGGATCTTCGAAGATGAGCAGGGCTATCGTGTCGGACCGCTGGGTCCGCAGCGAGGAAGCATTGCGATCGACCGCGTAGTTCAGCTCCCTTGCAATACGCTCGATCCGCTCGCGCGTCTGCACACTGACCGAAGTATCGCCGCGCAGCGCCCGGCTGACGGTGGGCTGCGAAACCCCCGCCTTGTAGGCAATGTCGATGCTGGTTGGCCTGCCGGTCTTGCGCCGCCCCATAGCGTGCTCCTCGGCCCGCATAATGACGCGTTGCAGACCCTTCGGCAAGCGGGCACGGCGCGGTGTGGCAATTTGGCGACATGGGCTGATGCTGCGCTGCACAAACATACGTATACCGTCTTCCCCGCACCAAAATGGCGTTCCATCAAGCTAGCCAACGGGCCTGTCCGAAGGGGGGCGGCGCCCATCTTCAGCATGACGAAACAATGCCGGCGAACGGCGATTTTGGGAGAGTACGAAGTGATCAACCGGAAGACATTCTCGGCAGGTATCAGCGGATCGGCGCTGGCCCTTTCGCTCGCCCTGGCCGCTGCACCGCAGGCTGCGATGGCACAGGACGCGGAATCGCCGGAAGCGGCCCCGCAAGGAGACGAGGACGGCGACGAAGTCATCGTGGTCCGCGGCTTTCGCGCCTCGCTGGAAAGCGCGGTCAACGAGAAGCGCCGCAGCGACCTGATCCTGGAATCGGTCACTGCCGAGGACATCGGCAAGCTGCCGGACGACTCCATCGGCGAATCCATTGCCCGTCTGCCCGGCGTCACGTCGCAGCGCCTGAACGGCCGCGCCAACGTGATCGCCATTCGTGGTTTCGGCCCCGATTTCTCGCAGACGCTGCTGAACGGACGCGAGCAGACGTCGACCGGCGACAACCGCGCGATCGAATTCGACCAGTATCCTTCCGAAGTCGTCAACCAGGTGGTCGTGTACAAGACGCCGAGCGCCTCTCTTGTCGGCCAGGGCCTGGTCGGGACGATCGATGTCCGTACGATCCGCCCGCTCGACCAGCGAGAGCGCATCCTGGCGATCGGCGCTAAGGGATCCTATGCCGATCTCGGCGCGCTCAACGCCGGGTCGAAGGAATTCGGCTTCCGCGTGAACGGCACCTATGTCGACCAGTTCGCGGACGACACGGTCGGCATCGCGCTGTCCGCCGCCTATACCGACGAGCCGTACCAGCTGCAGGAATTCAACGCCTGGGGCTATGCCGGCAGCGGCGAGCCGGGCTCGCCCTTCGTCATCGGCGGTTCGAAAAGCTTCGTGACTTCCACGCAGCTGCAGCGCATCGGCGTGTCCGGTACGCTGGAGATCGACTTCACGGACAGCCTGACGCTGACCACCGATGCATTCTATTCCAATTTCGACGATGACCAGTCGAAACGCGGCATCGAGCTTCCCCTGGGCTTCGGAGCCTTCGGCACCACCTTCGATTCCTCGACCGCCACCACCGTGGACACCGAATTCGGCGAGTTCGCGTCGTCCGGCACGTTCGAGAATGTCGAAGGCGTCATCCGCAACGACATCTTCCAGCGCCAGGCCGACCTCTATTCCGGCGGGCTGAACCTGGAATACGACAATGGCGACGGATGGAACGCCTTCGTCGATTTCGGCTATTCCCGCACCGACCGCAACGAACTGAGCATCGAGAGCTATTCGGGCACCGGATACAATGCAGGCGTCGGGGCGACCGATACGATCGGTTTCCAGTCCGACCGCAACGGCACCAGCTTCCAGCCTTCGCTCGACTACAGCGATCCCACGCAGATCGTCCTGACCGACCCGCTCGGCTGGGGTGGCAGCCGCGTGCAGGCGGGCTATTACAACAACCGCATCATCGAGGACGAGCTGAAGCAGTACCGCGTGGGAATCTCGCGCGAACTGGACGGCTTCGTCAGCAAGGTGCTGTTCGGCCTGTCCTATACCAATCGCGACAAGAGCCTGACGCCGGACGAATTCTTCGTGCAGCCGCGCGCCGGCCTGACCGAAATCGCCATTCCGGACCAGTTCCTGCTGCGCAATACCGATCTCGATTACCTGGGCCTGGGGCCCATCGTCAGCTACGATGCACGCGACATCATCGCCTCGGGCGAACTGGTGCTCGACCGCAACCTGTCGAACGACATCCCGGCCAAGGCCTTCCGCATCAGCGAAGACCTGATGACAATCTACGGCCAGCTGGATATCGACCAGCAGCTGGGCGCCGGCATCCTGACCGGTAATATCGGGGTCCAGGCGATCCAGACCGACCAGACATCCTCCGGCCTTGCCTTCGCAGGTGGCCAGCAGGTCAACGTCTCGCTGGGTGACAGTTACTGGGACGTCCTGCCGTCGGCCAACCTGTCGCTTCGGCTCGACAGCGACTGGGTGTTCCGCATTGCCGCCAGCCGCCAAATCCAGCGCCCGCGCCTGGACGACCTGCGCGTTGCCATCGGCTACGGCATCAATATCAATCCCTCGGAAAGCCCGACCGGCGTCGCGCCCTTCATCAGCGGCGGCGGCGGCAACCCGCTGCTGCGTCCGTACCGCGCCAACGCCGT
Source organism: Erythrobacteraceae bacterium WH01K (assembly GCA_027941995.1). Classification (NCBI taxonomy): domain Bacteria; kingdom Pseudomonadati; phylum Pseudomonadota; class Alphaproteobacteria; order Sphingomonadales; family Erythrobacteraceae; species Erythrobacteraceae bacterium WH01K. The sequence continues at coordinate 2,411,287 of CP115966.1, forward strand.
CGACTTCAATATCGAGAAATATTTCGGCGGCGGGGGCCAGGGCGTGGTCGCGCTCCAGTTCTTCTACAAGGACATCAAGAGCTATATCGACCGCGCGCGCTTCGTGTTCGATTACTCGGCCTTCCCGGACCCGGCGGGCCAGCCTGTGGCGACGCAGATCGGCCTGCTGGATGCACCTACCAATACGGGCGGCGGCGATTTCTACGGGGCAGAGGCGTCCATCGTCTTCCCGCTGGACATCATCACGCCTGCATTGGACGGGTTCGGCGTGACCGGCGGCCTCGGCTGGACGGACTCCAAGGTGGAGAACGCGAATGGCGACGAAGCGGTCATCCCGGGTTACTCGAAATGGGTCGCAAACGGCACTGCCTATTACGAGAAGAACGGCTTCAACGCCCGCGGCAGCGTGCGTCACCGCTCCTCCTTCTTGGCCGACTTCACCGGCTTCGGCGGATCGCCCACGCGGCGCCGTGCGCGGGCCGAGACCATCATCGACGCCCAGATCGGCTATGACTTCGAAGGCGGCGCGCTCGATGGCCTGTCGATCTACCTGCAGGGCCAGAACCTGACCAACCAGCCCTTCGTGTCGCAATTCGACGTGCCGGTTCCCGAAGCGGTCATCGACTACCAGGAATATGGTCGCCGGTTCCTCGCAGGCTTCACCTACAAGTTCTGAAGCCTGCCGGATGGAGGGGCCTCTCGCGGGTCGCGGGGGCCTCTCCATCCGCCGTTCGCCCTGCCATGCCGGCAAAGCTGTTTGCCGGCCTGGCGGTTGCCCCGCTGATGATGACGGGGCGATAAGGGAGATGTGAGCGTGCCCAATCCTGCCCTACCCCCGATAGTGATTGCCGGCGGCGGCAGCGCCGGGTGGATGGCGGCTGCCACGCTTGCGCGCTTCTCGGGGCGCGAAATCGTCCTCGTCGAAAGCGATGCCATCGGTACGGTCGGCGTTGGCGAGGCGACCATTCCGCAGATCCGCCTTTTCAACGCGGCTCTCGGCATCGACGAAGGCACCTTCCTGCGCGAGACGAAGGGCACCTTCAAGCTCGCCATCGAGTTCGACGGATGGTCGGGCGAAGGGGCAAGCTACCTCCACGCTTTCGGGTCCGTGGGCCATCCTTCCGGCGTCCTTCCGTTCCACCATTACTGGCTGCGCGCTCGCGCGGAAGGACAAGCAGGGCCGCTTGCCGACTATTGCCTCACCGATATCGCGGCGCGCGGCGGCAGGATGCAGTTCTTCCGGGCAGAGCCGGGCCAGCCTGCGCCCGATCTGCCCTGGGCCTATCACTTCGATGCCGGGCTCTATGCCGCGATGCTGCGCCGCTATTCCGAAGAGCGCGGGGTGCGGCGGGTCGAAGGCGCGATCGTCTCTGTCGAACGCGATGGCGACACCGGCGATATTGCAGCGTTGGTGCTGGAAGATGGCACGCGGGTGGAAGGCGGGATCTTCCTCGACTGCACGGGTTTCCGCTCGCTCCTGCTGGGCGAAACGCTCGGCACCGGGTTCGAGGACTGGTCGCATTGGCTCCCTTGCGACCGTGCCGTCGCGGTGCCCTGCGCCTCTGCAGGTGATCTGACGCCCTATACCCGGGCGATCGCGCGCAAGGCGGGCTGGCAGTGGCGCATCCCGCTGCAGCACCGGATCGGCAACGGCCATGTCTTCAGCAGCGAGTTCATGAGCGAGGACGAGGCCACTGCGATTCTTCTGGGCGCTATCGATGGCGAGCCATTGGGCCAGCCCCGCACCCTGCGCTTCAGGACCGGCATGCGAACGCGACAGTGGGAACGCAACTGCCTCGCTCTCGGCCTGGCCGCCGGCTTCATGGAGCCGCTTGAATCGACATCCATCCACCTGATCCAGTCGTCCATCGCACGCCTTCTCCAGATGCTTCCCGGAAAGGCATGCGAAAAGGCTGTCAGGGACGAATTCAACCGGCAGGCCCGGTTCGAGTGGGAGCGTATCCGCGACTTCCTGATCCTGCATTATGTCGCAAATGGCAGGACCACAGAACCGTTCTGGGATCGCTGCCGGGCCGTGCAAATCCCCGACACGCTTGCGGCGAAAATTGCTCTCTACAGGGCCAGCGGCACGATCCACCGTGAACACGAGGAATTGTTCACCGAACCGGGCTGGCTGCAGGTCCTGACGGGACAGGGCATTGTCCCCGGCAGCTACAATCCGATCGCGGACCAGATGCCTGCCGCTCAGCTTTCCGCGATGCTGGAGCGGATCGCATCCCGCAATCGGCAGACCGTCCAATCCATGGCAGACCACGCAGATTTCCTGCGCGCCGTCATCGACCATTCGCAGAGGAAATCCGCATGATCCGCAAAGCCGCCCTCCTGCTGGCCGCCAGTGCCGGGCTTGCGCTCCCCGCCTGCGCCGGCACGCCGCCCGCACAAATTGCAGCGCAAGGCCCGGCATCAGGTACAGAGCAGGATTTCCGCGCCCGCCCGGTCACGGACGAGGTTATCTATTTCGTCCTGCCCGACCGCTTCGCCAATGGCGATACCACCAATGACGACGGCGGCTATGGGCCGGACAGGCTCGCTAGCGGCTACGATCCGACCCACAAGGGCTGGTATCACGGCGGCGATTTGAAGGGGCTGACCGAAAAGCTCGATTACATCCAGGGATTGGGCGTCACGGCGATCTGGTTCGCGCCGATTTTCAAGAACAAGCCCGTCCAGGGCGATCCCGGCAATCCGGGCTCGCTCAGCGCGGGCTATCACGGATACTGGGTGACCGATTTCACCCGGGTCGATCCGCATTTCGGCACCAATGCCGAATTCAAGGCCTTCGTCGACGCGGCGCATGCGCGCGGGATGAAAGTCTACATGGACATCATCACCAACCACACCGCCGATGTGATCCGCTATGCGGAGGACGAATACGCCTATCGCAGCAAGGGCGAATATCCCTATTCCACGCGCGGCGGGGTAGATGGCGCGCCGATCAATACCGGCTTTGTCGGCGACGATGATCCGGCCGCGGCGAACTGGGCGGCGCTTACCGACCCGGCCTATGCCTACACGCCCGTCGTCCCGAAGGCTGAGAAGGATATCAAGGTTCCGGCCTGGCTGAACGATCCGATCTACTATCACAACCGCGGCGACAGCGCGTGGGTCGGCGAAAGCAGCGTCTATGGCGATTTCGTCGGGCTGGACGACCTGTTCACGGAGCATCCGCGCGTGGTCCAGGGCATGATCGACATCTTCGGCGGCTGGATCGACGAATTCGGTATCGACGGTTTCCGCATCGACACCGCGAAGCATGTGAACCCCGGATTCTGGCAGCAATTCGTGCCCGCCATCCGGGCCCGCGCCGCAGCCGCAGGCATTCCCAATTTCCACGTCTTCGGCGAAGTGTACTGGAGCAATCCGGTCCAGCCGCTGGGCGCGGAAATCATGGCGAAGTCGGGCCTGCCCTACACGCTGGACTTCGGCTTCGCAGCCGCTGCACAAGAAGTCGCCGGCGGAAAAAGCGCGCCGTCCATGATGGCCGATCTGATGGAACAGGACGCGGTCTATCCCGGAGGGGCCGACACGGCGCCGGGCCTGCCGACATTCCTCGGCAATCACGACATGGGGCGGTTCTCCATGTTCGTGCGAGACCATGCGGAAGGGGCGGGCGAAGACGAGATCCTCGCCCGCGTCATGCTGGGCCATGCCATGATGTTCACCCTGCGCGGCGTGCCGACCATCTATTACGGCGACGAACAGGGCTTCGTCAGCGACGGCAACGACCAGCTGGCGCGCGAGGATATGTTCCCCAGCCGCACCGACGTCTACAACGACAACGACCTGCTGGGCACCGATGCGATTACCGCGCAGGACAATTTCGACACGCGTCATCCGCTGTACGAACTGATCGCGGCCCTTGCCGAGGTCCGCCTTTCCAGCCCTGCCCTGATGCGCGGTACGACCGCAGTGCGCGCCTTCGATCACGAAGGTCCCGGCCTGCTGGCCGTGGAACGGCACGATCCTGCGTCGGGTGAGCGGGTGCTCGTCGCTTTCAACACCTCGAACGCGCCCATTACCCGTCATGTCGAAGTCGATTACGGTGCCACCGGCGTATCCGCGCTGATGGGACAGTGCCCGCTCTCGCTGGCAGCGCGCGGCAGCATGCGGATCGACCTGCCGGCCCTCGGCTATACCGCCTGCACGCTGACGAGCGGGGCAGACTGATCGATGGCCAGTGTCAGCATGCAAGACCCGGCATCCGCGACGCAGGAAGACCTGCCGTGGTGGCAGGGCGCGGCAATCTACCAGATCTATCCCCGCAGTTTCATGGATTCCGATGGCGACGGCGTGGGCGATTTGCCGGGCATTACCAGCCGGCTGGACCATGTCGCCTCGCTGGGTGTCGATGCCATCTGGGTGTCGCCTTTCTTCACGTCACCCATGCGGGATTTCGGATATGACGTGGCCGATTACTGCGACGTCGATCCTCTGTTCGGGACCCTGGCCGATTTCGACGCGATGGTTGCGCGCGCACACGAACTGGGCCTGAAAGTCCTGATCGACCAGGTATATTCGCACACTTCGGACGAACATCCGTGGTTCCGCGAAAGCCGCGCCAGCCGCGACAATCCAAAGGCCGACTGGTATGTCTGGGCCGATGCCAGGCCGGACGGAACGCCGCCCAGCAACTGGCAATCGGTCTTCGGCGGGCCGGCATGGACCTGGGATGCACGGCGCGGCCAGTATTACATGCACAATTTCCTCAGCAGCCAGCCGCAGGTGAACGGACACCATCCCGATGTGCAGGACGCCCTGCTGTCGGCCATGCAGTTCTGGCTGGACAGGGGCGTCGACGGCTTTCGCGTGGATGCGCTGAACTTCCTGATGCACGACCCGCATTTGCGCGATAATCCCCCTGCCCCGCCCAGCGACAAGCCGCGCACGAGGCCGTTCGATTTCCAGCGGCGCGTCTACAACCAATCCCACCCCGGTATTCCGGGCTTCATCGCCCGCATGCGCCGGCTGACGGACCGCTACGATGCCATCTTCACCGTCGCTGAAGTCGGCGGCGACGATGCGGAGGAAGAGATGAAGGCGTTCACGAAGGGCGATACGCATCTCAATTCCGCGTACGGTTTCAATTTCCTCTATGCCGACCGGCTGACCCCCGGCTTGGTCTGCGGCGCGCTGGCGCAGTGGTCCGGCGAGGAAGGGGCTGGCTGGCCCAGCTGGGCGTTCGAGAACCATGACGCACCGCGGGCACTGTCCCGCTGGTGCGCTCCGGAACACCGCGACGCCTTCGCCCGGCTGAAGATCGCTCTCCTCGCGTCCCTGCGCGGCAATATCATCCTGTGGCAGGGCGAAGAGCTGGGGCTGACGCAGGTCGACATCCCTTTCGACCAGCTGCACGATCCCGAAGCCATCGCCAACTGGCCGCTGACCCTCTCGCGCGACGGTGCGCGCACCCCGATGCCGTGGGAAGCGGGCGCGCCTTCTGCCGGGTTCGGAGCGGACCAGCCATGGCTGCCGCATGGCGAGGAAAACGTCGCGAGGGCCGTCGATGTCCAGAACGCGGACGACGGCTCCCTCCTCTCTTTCACGCGCGAGGTGCTGGCGCTGCGCAACGCTGCCCCGGCCCTCCATCACGGAGACGTGCGGTCGTGCGAGGCAGCAGGCTCGGTGCTGGACCTCGTCCGGGAATATCGGGGTACGCAGGTCCGCTGCCTGTTCAACCTTTCGCCCGATCCGATCGCGATCGATGCTGCGGGCCGCATCCTGCTGGCCGTCAACGGCGCAGCGCCCGGCACACTGCCGGGCCATGCCGCCCTGTTCCTGGAGACCGAGCTATGACACGCCTTCTTGCCACCATCGCCCTTGGCGCATTGGCCGCCCCCTTGGCCGCTGCCGAAGTCGCTTCGCCCGATGGCCGCATCGTGGCAGAAATGGACGTCGATGGCGACGGCGTGCCGTTTTACCGCGTCACACGCGATGGCAAGGAAATCATCGCCGAAAGCGACCTGGGCTTTACCTTCAGCGATGCCGAGATGATGCGCCGCAACTTCGTGGTCGAGAGTGAGGCGCGCGACAGTCATGACGGCACCTGGGAGCAGCCATGGGGCGAACGCCGCTTCGTACGCGACCATCACAACGAGCTGGCTGTCACGTTTCGCGAGACGCGCAATACTGCCGACCGCGCGCTGACCGTCCGCATGCGGGTATTCGATGACGGCGTGGGCTTTCGCTATGAATTCCCGGATGATCCCGACCAACCGGTATGGAACATCACGAACGAACTGACGGAGTTCAATATCGCATCGCCGGGCACCGCGTGGTGGATCCCGGGCGGCGACTGGAACCGATACGAGATGGTGTACCAGGAAACGCCGGTCGACGCGGTGTCGATTGCCCACACGCCCATGACCATGCGGCTGGACGACGGGACGCATCTGTCGTTCCACGAAGCGGCGCTGGTGGATTATTCCGGCATGTGGCTGCGCCGGATGGATGGGCAGCGCTTTCGCGCCATGCTGGCCCCGTCCAGCCGCGGTGCGAAGGTCGTGCGCGAGGGCGCTTTCACGACGCCCTGGCGCACCATTCGCATCGGCGACGAGGCTGCCCACCTGGTCGAGAACGATCTGGAACTGAACCTCAACGAGCCGAATAGGCTGGGCGACGTCGCATGGGTGGAGCCGGCGAAATATATCGGTATCTGGTGGGGAATGATCTCCAATCGCTGGACTTGGGGCACCAGCGAACGTCACGGTGCGACGACCGAGCGCGCGAAGGAGTATATCGATTTCGCCGCCGAGCATGGCTTTCGCGGCGTCCTGATCGAAGGCTGGAACATCGGCTGGGATGGCGACTGGTTCAACAATGGCCGCGAATTCAGCTTCACGCAGGATTATCCCGATTTCGACCTCGAAGACGTAGCCGCGTATGCGCGCTCGAAGGGGGTGCGGATCATCGGGCACCATGAAACCAGCGGGAACATCGCCAACTACGAAAAACAGCTGGGCGACGCGCTCGACCTTTACGAGAGCCTCGGCATCGACTGGATCAAGACCGGCTATGTTGCGGATGCCGGCGGGATCGTGTCCTGCAATGCGGACATCGACGATCCGTGCGACGAGAATACCGAACTGTTCGAATGGCACGACGGACAGCGGCAGGTGCAGCACCACCAAATGGTGGTGGAAGAGGCAGCAAGGCGCCGGATCGCCATCAACCCGCATGAGCCGGTAAAGGATACAGGCATCAGGCGCACCTATCCCAACTGGGTCGCCCGGGAAGGCGCGCGGGGGCAGGAATACAATGCGTGGGGGCCGTTCAACAACGGACCGGAACATGACCCCACGCTGGTCTATACCCGCATGCTGTCGGGCCCGATGGACTACACGCCGGGCGTGCTTTCGCTGAAGGGCGACCAGGACGTGCCTATCGCATCGACGCTGGCGAAACAGCTCGGTCTTTATCTCGCCATTTATTCGCCGATCCAGATGGCCGCCGACTTCATCGAAAGCCTGGAAGCCCATCCGCGGGAACTGGATTTCATCAAGCAGGTCCCCGCCGATTGGGCCGAAAGCCATCTGGTCGCGGGCGAAGTGGGCGATTACGCGATCTTCGCGCGCAAGGACCGGGCGAGCGAAGACTGGTATCTTGGCGGCGTAAACGATGCGACGCAGCGGACGGTGGATCTGCCTCTAGATGTGCTGGACGATGGCGTCGTATACGAAGCGCAGGTGTGGAAGGACGGGCCGGGTGCGACCTATCTGACAGAGGACCGGCACGATATCGCCTACGATACCGTCATGCTGACATCGGACGATACCTATACCGTGCGCCTCGCCCCTGGAGGCGGCTTTGCCATGCGGCTGGTCCCCCAGGAGTGAGCAGTGACGGTCCTGGCCCGCGCGCAGCGTCCGGCAAGCCGCCCCGCGTGGTGGTCCTTGGCGGGGGCAGCGCGGGCTGGATCACCGCCTGCCTTCTCCACCACGCCTGGGGGCAGCGCGGAGGCCATGTAACCGTCGTCGAAAGTCCGCAGATCGGGATCATCGGCGTTGGCGAGGGTTCGACGCCGCAGCTGAAAGCATTCTTCGACCATCTCGGCATTGCCGAGGACGAATGGATGGGGCCGTGCGAGGCGACCTACAAGCTGGGCATCCGGTTTTCCGGCTGGAGCGAGCGCCCCGGTTACGAAAGCTATTTCCACCCCTTCCCCGGCCCCGTCGACCTGCATAGCGAACCGGGCTTCGTCGCCAATTGCGCCGCCGCACGACGCGGGTTCGACGCGCCTGCGCACCCGGACGACTGGTTCCTTGCCACCGTCCTCGCCTCGCGCGGGAAATCAGCGCAAGCGAACGCCAGTTTTCCCTTCGCGCCCAGCTACGGCTACCACTTCAATTCGCATCGCCTGGGCCAATTTCTGCGCGAATGGGGTACCGCGCGCGGCATCGTCCATCGTCCGCTGACCGTCAGCGAGATCGAGATGGGGCCGGAAGGCGACGTCGCAGCATTGCTGTGCGATGGAGGAGAGAGGATCGAGGGCGACCTGTTCGTCGACTGCTCCGGTTTTCGCAGTGTGATCGCACAGGGGCGAATGGGTACGCCATTCCGCGCATTCTCCGGCAATTTGTTTAACGACCGCGCCGTGGTCATGCCGACGCCGCATCAGGGCGGATACAAACCACAGACGGACGCTATCGCGATGAAGAACGGCTGGCGTTGGTCCATCCCTCTCACCAGCCGCGTAGGCAATGGATATGTCTTCAGCTCGCGCCATACCGGCGATGCCGAGGCGGAAACGGAATTGCGTGCTGCGCTCGGACCTGCCGCAGAAGAGGCAGAGGCGCGGTTCCTCGACATGAAGGTGGGCCGGGTCGAGAACAGCTGGACCCGAAACTGCCTTGCCGCAGGACTGGCGCAGGGTTTCCTCGAGCCGCTGGAGGCGACGGCCCTGCACATCGTCATCGTCACCGCCCTGGAATTTGCCCGCGCCTATGAACAGGGCGGGTTCGGCCCCCAGAACCGCGACGCCTTCAACGCCTCGATCGCGGCACGCTATGACGGCATTCGCGATTACATCGTCGCGCATTACCGCCTGAACCAGCGGACCGATACGCAGTACTGGCGCGAGAATGCCGCCAATGACGATCTTTCCGACGGGCTGAAAACAATGATGACCGCCTGGTTCCGTCACGGCGACATGCGCGAGGCGAACGAGCGCGCCTATGGCGGCCGCAGCTATTACGCCAATGCCAGCTGGCACTGCCTGTTCGCAGGCTATGGTACCTTCCCTTCCCCAGACAAGATGCATCCCGTGCCCGAAACCGTCCGGATTGCCGACCGACAGGCTGTCGCTGTCATGCTGGATGCCTGCGCGCAGAATTTTCCCTTCCTGCCCCAGGGCTAGGACGGCGGGCACCCTTCGCCGCCGCATTCGTATTTCCATGGCAAGCGATAGGTGTTTATCGCAGACTGATCACATCTGTGCACCAGAGGAGCCGCGCCATTTCCGCTGCCAATTCCCTGAAGCCTTCGACAAGCCTGCTGCTGTTCGGGGCGACCGGCGACCTTGCGAAGAGGATGCTTCTGCCGTCCCTGTTCGCCCTGCATGAAGACGAGCTGATCGACGCAGACCTGCGGATCACGGGCACGGCCCGCAGCGAACTCGACGATGAGGGGTTCCGGGACTTCGCAAAGGAGGCGCTGGAGGAATACCTGCCAGAGGACCGCAGGGATTCCGGCAGTATCGCAAGCTTCCTCGAACGCCTGCAATACCAGCCGCTCGACGCTTCCACGCTGGAGGGGTTCGACGACCTCGCCGCGAAACTGGGCGATATTTCCGGCGGATTGTCGATCTTCCTCTCGACCGCGCCTTTCCTGTTCGAACCCACCATCAAGGGGCTGAAACATGCCGGCCTGACCGGGACACACGTCCGCATCGGCCTGGAAAAGCCGCTCGGCAACGATCTCGCCAGCTCTGCCGTCATCAACGACGCGGTTGCCAGCGCTTTCGATGAAGACCAGATTTTCCGCATCGACCATTACCTGGGCAAGGAGACGGTCCAGAACCTGATGGCGCTGCGCTTTGCCAACATGATGTTCGAACCGCTGTGGAATGCGGGCGGGATCGAGCACGTGCAGATCACCGTCAGCGAGACAGTGGGGCTGGAGGGTCGGCACGGCTTCTACGACGACACCGGTGCGCTGCGCGACATGGTGCAGAACCACATGCTGCAATTGCTCGCGATTACCGCGATGGAAGCCCCGGCGGAATTCGACGCGACCAGCGTGCGCGACGAAAAGGTGAAGGTGCTGCGTTCGCTGCGCCCGGTGAAGCCCGCCGAGATGGTGCGCGGCCAGTATGGCAGCGGCGCGGTCGCCGGAAACGCGGTCGAAAGCTACGAAGACGATCTTGGCGAGGCGTCCGACACCGAAACCTTCGTCGCGCTGAAAGCCCATATCGACAACTGGCGCTGGCAGGGCGTGCCCTTCTACCTGCGCACCGGTAAGCGCATGGCCGAGCGCCGCAGCGAAATCGTGATCCAGTTCAAATGCGTGCCGCACAATATCTTTGCAGAGCGCGGCGGCAGGCTGAATGCCAATCGCCTGGTCATCCGCCTGCAACCGGAAGAATATGTCCGCCTGATGGTCATGGCGAAGAAGCCCAGCATGGACCGCGACGGCGTGACCTTGCGCGAGGTGCCGCTCGACCTGTCGCTCACCCAGGCGTTCAGCCGCGCGCGTCGCAGGATCGCCTATGAGCGCCTGCTGCTGGACCTGATCGACGGCGATCCCACCCTGTTCGTGAGGCGCGACGAGGTTGAGGCCCAGTGGCGCTGGATCGACGATATCCGGTCAACCTGGGCGAAGGAAAACATGGAGCCCAAGTCCTACGGATCGGGTGGATGGGGCCCCAGCGCCGCCATCGCCCTGACGGAAAGGGACGGGGTCAGCTGGAATGAGTGATATGCCTGCCATCAACGACACTGTCGCAAAGGTCACCGACCGGATCATCGCGCGATCAAGGGACGGTCGCTCCCGCTATCTGGACCTGATCGACCGCCAGCGCGACCAGGGGGTTCACAGGCCGAACCTGTCCTGCGGCAATCTTGCCCACGGATTTGCTGCCAGCGGAGAAGACAAGCCCACGATCCGCAGCGGTCACGCCATGAATATCGGCATCGTCACTGCCTTCAACGACATGCTGAGCGCCCACCAGCCCTACGGACGCTACCCCGAGCAGATCAAGATCGCCGCCCGCGAACGCGGTGCGACGGCGCAGGTCGCAGGCGGCGTTCCTGCCATGTGCGACGGAGTGACGCAGGGACAGGACTCCATGGAGCTGTCCCTCTTCAGCCGCGATGTCATCGCGATGAGCGCGGCAGTCGGGCTGAGCCATGGAATGTTCGAAGGCGCGCTGCTGCTGGGCATCTGCGACAAGATCGTGCCCGGCCTGCTGATCGGTTCCTTGCGCTTCGGCCACCTGCCGACCATCCTCGTGCCGGCAGGACCCATGCCGTCGGGCCTCGCAAACAAGGAAAAGATCCGCGTCCGCCAGCTTTATGCCGAGGGCAAGGTCGGCCGCGAGGAATTGCTGGAGGCGGAAAGCGCGAGCTATCACGGCGCGGGCACCTGCACCTTCTACGGCACGGCGAATTCCAACCAGATGATGATGGAGATGATGGGGCTTCATCTGCCCGGCTCCAGCTTCGTCAATCCCGGCGCAAAACTGCGGCAGGAACTGACCCGGGCCGCGACCCACCGTGTGACCGAGATCGGCTGGACGCAGGACGGACAGGAAAACGCCGATTACCGCCCGCTGGGCCGGTGCATCGACGAAAAGGCGATCGTCAACGCGGTGGTGGGTCTCCTCGCCACCGGGGGATCGACCAACCACGTGATCCATATTCCCGCCATCGCGCGCGCGGCAGGCATCGTGGTGGACTGGGACGATATGGACGCGCTGAGCCGGGTCGTCCCGCTGATCGCCAGCGTCTATCCAAACGGCGCGGGCGACATCAATTATTTCCACGCGGCCGGCGGAATGCCTTACGTCATTCGCGAATTGCTGGATGCCGGTCTCGCCCATCCCGACATCATGACGGTCTATGGCGCGTCGCTGATGGAGGGGGCGCAGGAACCCTTCATGGAAGAGGATGCACTGGTGTGGAAACAGGCCGCGCAGGAAAGCCACGACGATACCTTGCTGAAACCGGTATCCGATCCCTTCCAGCGCGATGGCGGCCTTGCTCTGCTTCATGGCAATCTGGGCCGCGCCACGATGAAGACCAGCGCCGTGCAGGAAGAACACCGGACGATCGAGGCCCCGTGCCGCGTGTTCGAGACACAGAGCGCGGTGGGCGAGGCTTTCAAGGCGGGCGAACTGGACCGCGACGTGGTTGTTGTGGTACGGTTCCAGGGTCCTGCTGCCAACGGCATGCCCGAACTGCACAAACTGATGCCGCCGCTGGGCGTCTTGCAGGACCGGGGCTATCACGTTGCTCTTGTCACCGATGGCCGCATGTCCGGGGCCAGCGGCAAGGTTCCCTCTGCCATCCACTGCTCGCCGGAGGCATGGCACGAAGGGCCTTTGGGCAAGCTGCGCGATGGCGACATCGTCAGGGTCTGCGCTCGCGAGGGCACGTTGCAGGCAAAGGTCGACGAGGCCGAATGGGCAGCACGCGAACAGGCCGCGCCGCCGGCGGAGGAATGGGGCACCGGGCGCGAACTGTTTGCCATGATGCGCCGGCATAGCGACCCCGCCGAACAGGGCGGCAGTGCCATGCTGAAAGAGGCGGGATTGTGAGCGAAGACACGCTGGTCGCAGTCGATATCGGCGGCACGCATGCTCGCTTCACCATCGCCTCGCGTAGCGCGGATGGCAGCATAGAGCTGGACGAGCCCGTCACGCTGGCGACGGAAGATCACGCCAGTTTCCAGACCGCATGGGAAGATTTCCGCGAACGCCGTGGCGGTACGCTGCCCGGTGCCGTCTCGCTTGCCATTGCCGGACCCGTCGGCGGGGATGTCATCCGCTTCACCAACAATCCCTGGGTGATCCGGCCTGCCCTCATCGAAAGCAAGCTGGGCGTATCCAGCTGGACGGTGGTCAACGATTTTGCCGCAGTGGCCCATGCCGTCGCGCGCGCGCCGGACGAGGAACTGGTCCACCTCTCAGGCCCGGATGGCCCACTCCCGGGCGAAGGGACGTTCAGCGTACTCGGCCCGGGAACCGGCCTCGGCGTGGCGCATCTCAGGCGCTGGAGAGGCGGCTATCACGTCCATTCAACCGAGGGCGGCCATATCGACTTCGCCCCGCTCGACAGCATCGAGGATGCGATCCTCGCACGCCTGCGCCGCCGTCACAACCGCGTGTCGATCGAGCGCGTGGTGTCAGGCCCGGGCATCGTCGACATCCACGCCACGCTGGCGCGGATGGAAAACCGGACCATTCCGGAACTGGACGATGTCGAGACCTGGAAGCTGGCGATGAGCGGGCAGGACAGCCTTGCCGCCGCTGCACTGGACCGTTTCTGCCTCTCGCTCGGAAGCGTCGCGGGCGACATCGCGCTGGCCCAGGGCGGCTTCCAGGGCGTCGTCATTGCCGGCGGTCTCGGATACCGCCTGCGCGAACACCTGCCCCGATCCGGCTTTGCCGAGCGGTTCGAGGCCAAGGGCCGCTTCGCCGCGCTAATGGCCACTATCCCGGTCAAGCTGATCGTCCACCCACAACCGGGCCTCTACGGCGCAGCCGCGGCCTATTGGAGCGAACACGAATGAATGCCCCCTCCCGCCCCGCCATCCAGCAGAACCCGGACATCCGCTATCTCGGTAAGCTGTTGGGAGACGTGATCCGCGAACAAGGGGGGCAGGACCTGTTCGAGCATACCGAACGCATCCGTTCCGCCAGTGTCGAACGGCATCGCGGCGAAACGCCGACCGATCTCGGCCTCGACCGGCTGGGGCTGGACGACACGCTCTCCTTCGTTCGCGGTTTCGGCCTGTTTTCCATGCTCGCAAATCTCGCGGAAGACCGCGAGGGCGTGATGGTCGATACCAAGATCGACTTCGCCTCTGCGGTCGGGGAACTGAAGGATCACGGCGTTTCCACGGCCGATATCCTGGCCATGCTGGACGACGCCCTGATCGCACCGGTCCTGACCGCGCACCCGACCGAAGTCCGGCGCAAGAGCGTGATCGACCACCGCGCCCGTATCGCCGAACTGATGCAGATGCGCGATACCGGCGCGACGACCACCCCCGAAGGTGATGACGTCGCAGAAGCCATCGTGCGGCAGATCGCCCTGCTCTGGCGCACCCGCACCCTTCGCCGCGAACGGTTGGGCGTCACCGACGAGGTGGACAATGCACTCGCCTTCATGCGCGATGTCTTCCTGCCGGTCCTGCCCGGACTTTACGGCCAGTGGGAAAAGGTGCTGGGCGAACGTCCGGACAGCTTCCTGAGGCTGGGAAGCTGGATCGGCGGCGACCGCGACGGCAACCCGTTCGTGACCGCAGATTCGCTGCGTTATGCCCAGCGGGGGGCGGCCGACACGGTCCTGACCCATTACCTCGATGCCCTGCATCAACTGGGTTCCGAACTGTCCATTTCGAGCGAACTTGCCGACATCGCGCCCGAAGTGCGCGCGCTCGCCGATGCCAGCGGCGACACATCCGCGCACCGTTCGGACGAGCATTATCGGCGCGCCATCATCGGCATCTACAACCGGTTGTCCGCCACCTATGAACGGCTGGTCGGCAAGAAGCCCGCCCGTCCACCGCTCGGAGATGGCGAGCCGTATGACGGCCCCGCCGAGTTCTCCGCAGACCTGAGGACACTTGCACGCGCTCTTGCCGGTCTCGGCGGGGAGACGCTGGCGTCGCAGGGCGCGCTGGGCCGGCTCATTCGCAGCGTGCGCACTTTCGGCTTCCACCTGGCGACGCTCGACATGCGGCAGAACAGCGCCGTGCATGAGCGAGTCGTTGCGGAACTGCTCAAATCGGCGGGCGTGCAGGACGACTATCTCTGTCTCGACGAACCGGCGCGCATCGCATTGCTGCGCGCGGAACTGGCAGGCGGGCGCCCGCTTCGATCGCCGTGGAGCGAGTATTCCGAAGAGACCACCGGCGAGCTCGCCATCATCGACGCCGCCGCCGAGGCGCACCGCCTTCTCGGCCCCGAATGCATCAGCCAGTATGTCGTATCCATGGCGGAAACCGTGTCCGACCTGCTGGAAGTCCACGTGCTGCTGCGCGAAGCGGGTCTCTATCGGTCCGGCGACGAACCCCACGCAGCCATCATGGCGGTCCCGCTGTTCGAAACCATCGGCGACCTCGAGAATGCACCGGGCGTAATGGCGGATTACTTCGCCCTGCCCGAAGTCGCGCATATCGCGCGCGCACGCGGTCACCAGGAAGTGATGATCGGCTATTCCGACAGTAACAAGGATGGCGGCTACCTGACCTCGTGCTGGAACCTCGCCAAGGCGAGCGAGGCGCTGGCCCCGGTTTTTGCCGATGCCGGCGTCGGGATGCAGCTGTTCCATGGACGCGGCGGCTCCGTCGGCCGCGGCGGCGGATCCGCTTTCGAGGCAATCCGCGGGCAACCCCCGGGTACGGTGCAGGGCCGCATCCGCATTACCGAGCAGGGCGAGGTTATCGCTGCGAAATTCGGTACTGCGGACAGCGCGCGCACCAATCTGGAAGCGATGGCGACGGCCAGCATGCTGGCCACACTGGAACCGCAGCGGCTGCCGGATGCGCGGTACCAGGGGTTCATGGAAACCATGGACACGCTGTCGTCCACCGCGTTCGATGCCTATCGCGGCCTTGTCTACGGCACGGACGGCTTCGTCGATTTCTTCCGCCAGATGACCCCGATTGCGGAAATTGCGACGCTGAAGATCGGCTCGCGCCCGGCAAGCCGCAAGGCGACCAATGCAATCGAGGACCTGCGCGCCATTCCCTGGGTCTTTTCCTGGGCGCAGGCCCGCGTCATGCTGCCGGGCTGGTACGGCGTCGGCCAGGCGCTGACTGCGCATTCCGACATGGCCCACCTGAAGGACATGGCGCAGGGCTGGGCCTTCTTCTCGAATACGCTCGCCAATCTGGAGATGGTCCTGTCGAAATCCGACATGGCACTGGCCGAACAATACACGGAACTGATGGAAGACCGTGATCTTGCCGCGCATATCTTTCCGCAGATCCGCGATGCCTGGCACCGCACGCATGACGTGCTGCTGGAGGTGACGGACCAGTCCTACCTGCTGGAAAAATCGCCGAAGCTCAACGCTTCGATCCGCCTTCGCCTCCCCTATATCGAGCCGCTCAACCTGCTGCAGATCGAGCTGCTGAAGCGCCACCGCGCGGGCGAGACGGACGAGCGGATAGCGGAAGGTATCCAGCTGTCGATCAATGCCATTGCCACCGCGCTGAGGAACAGCGGCTGAGCCTGACCGTCAGATCACGAAATCGAGCGGCTGGGGCATTCTGCTGCGGCTGACCACCATCCTGCCATGCAGGGTCTCGATCTGCCTGCTGCCCGTCTTTACGAACAGGAAGGGGAGCAGGCCGTGCAGCATGCAGGCGACCCCGCCAGCCATCATGCGCAGGCCGAAGCCGCTCGCATGGGCCAGGTGCTGCCAATAGGTCTCGCCGACCGAATGCGGATGCTGGGTGAACTTGCGGACAATCATGCTTTCCCTCCTTCGCGGATTTGAAGGCAATATATCGCGCCCTGTCGGGCCTTATGTCCCAAATATCATTGTTCCCACCTGATTTTCGGGTAAATTGCCCCAATGAAATCGGGAAACATAGAACTGGATTCCATTGATAGGCGAATTGTCGGCGTTCTGCAGCGAGACGCCACGCTTTCCATCCAGGCCATCGGGGACAAGGTCGGGCTATCGGCCAATCCCTGCTGGCGACGGATAAAGCGGATGGAGGACGCGGGGATCATCTCCCGCCGTGTCGCAATCGTCGACCCTGCCAGCGTCGGTCTGGGCACGACCGTGTTCGTGGCCATTCGCACGCGGCAGCACGATCCGGCATGGCTGGCTGCGTTCGCACGGGCCGTCGAGACGATCGACGAGATTACCGAGTGCCACCGGATGGCGGGCGATGTCGATTACCTGCTGAAATTGCGGGTCCGCGACATTGCGGATTACGACCGCATCTACCAGCGGATGCTGTCCCGCTTTCCCGACCTCGCCGACGTGACCGCCACCTTTTCCATGGAAGAGATGAAAAGCACGACCGCCCTGCCGCTCTAAGCGCCGCCGCGACCGCTTCCCGCTAGTCGATCGCCAGGATTGCCACGGCCAGCGCCACAACGAACGAGGCGCAGCTTGCCACCGCCACGGGCACCAGGGCTCGCCAGCCAGCCTCTATCAGCAGTCCCAGCTGCGACCGCATCGCGGTGGCAACCACGGCGAGCAACAGCAGCGCCTTCGATAAAGTCAGGGCAGGTCCTGTCAGCGCCTCGGGAATGGTGACGACGCTGTTTACCGCCAGCAACAGGAAGAAGCCGACGATGAACCAAGGCATGGCAACCTTGCGCCAGGCGGAATTGGTCCCGCCCTCGCCCCGGCCCAGCCACAGGGCGACCAGCGCCACCACCGGACCGAGCATGGCGACCCGCGCCAGCTTCACCACGGTCGCATCGGCACCCGCATGGTCGGAATAGCTGTAGGCCCCGCCGATGGCCTGCGCGGCATCATGGACGGATGCCCCGATCAGGAAGCCTGCCTGCTTGTCCGTCAGGCCGATGCCCTGCGCTATGGCAGGATAGGCCGACATGGCGATGGCGCTGGCAACGGCCACCCCGACCAGCGCGACGGAGAACCGTGCACGGTCCAGCCTGTCGCGCCCGATGACCCCGTATAGAGCGAGGGCAGCGGATGCCCCGCAGATGGCCGTCGCGCCGCCTGCCAGAATGCCTGCCTCGCGCCCTTCCCGGGCCCAGCGCGCCGCGATGATCGCCGCTGCGAAGGCACAGGCCATGACCAGCATCGTTCCGGCAAAGGCGATCCAGCCCAGCCCCGCAACCTGCGCGAAGGTGACCTGGAGGCCCAGCAGGACGATGCCGGCGCGAAGGAAATGCCGCGAGGCGAAATCCAGTCCCGGGGCCGTGACCTCCACGCTCGCGATGAAGCTCATAGCGAGGCCGATCAGCAGGCCCAGCAGGATGATGGGAAAGCCGTAATGTTCGGCAAGCCATGCCGCGGCCAGCGATGCCACGCTGCACACCACCAGCCCCGGCAGGTAATCGCTCCAGCTCAGGCGAGCGGGCGCAGCATCGATGGCGGCATCGGCCTGGTGCAGCTCTCCGAAAAGGTCGCCTGCATAGAAATTCTCAGCCTGACGGTTCATCCGCGCGCCTCCATCATACGTGCCGATAGCGCGCAGGGATGCCCGCCGACAACCTGCCATGCGCATCGCCGCCCTTGTTGACTTCGCATGCCGGAACGGCCGAGAAGCGCTTCGGGCACCGGGCGGGCCTCGTTACCTGCCTGTGAAGCGGGGGTTCGATTGGCAGGCGGCGACATCCTTTTCACAGGGCTTTCCTGCATTGTCTTCATGGCGCTGGTCGGCTTTGCCAGCTGGTACCGGACGCGCGGGACAGCCAGCACGGGCGAGGGGTATTTCCTCGCCGGGCGGGGCCTGACCGCGACGTTCATCGCCGGCTCCCTGTTGCTGACGAACCTTTCGGCAGAGCAACTGATCGGGCTGAACGGATCGGCCTATGGCTACGACATGTCGAGCATGGCGTGGGAAGTTACCGCAGCGGTGGCGACCATAGCGATGGCGCTGGTTTTCCTGCCGCGCTACCTCGCCGGGGCATTCACCACCCTGCCCCAGTTCCTGGCCGACCGGTTCGACGAGAGCGTGCGCAGGATGTCCGTCGTCCTGTTCATGCTCGGGTATGGTCTCGTGACCATTCCGTCCGTGCTCTATTCCGGCTCGGTCGCCGTCATGGCCCTGTTCGACGTACCGGGCCTGACCGGTCTTGCCTATGTCCCCGCGCTGGTCGCCACGATCGTCGCAATCGGCGTGACAGGTGCGATCTACGCGGTCTTCGGCGGCCTGAAAGCGGTGGCCGTTTCGGACACTATCAACGGCGTGGGCCTCCTCATCGTCGGGATACTGATACCGGTCCTGGGGCTGATCGCGCTGGGGGACGGCGAGTTCACTCGGGGGCTGTCCCGCCTGCTCGCCGGCCATCCCGAAAAGCTGAATGCTATCGGGGACGCCCAATCCCCGACGCCGTTCGGTACGATCTTCACCGGGATGATCTTCGCCAATCTGTTCTACTGGTGCACCAACCAGTATGTCATCCAGCGCACGCTGGGTGCGCGGTCGCTGGCCGAGGGTCAGAAGGGCGTCCTGGCGTCCGGCTTCTTCAAGATAATGGTCCCTTTCATGATGATGATCCCCGGGGTCATCGCCTTCCATCTCTACGGACCGGGCTTTGCGACCATCGACCAGGCTTATCCCCGGCTGGTGGCGGACCTTCTGCCCGTGGCGCTGTCGGGATTTTTCCTCGCGGTCCTGCTGGGCGCGGTTTTCAGCTCGTTCAACTCGCTGCTAAACAGCGCAGCGACCCTGTTCGCGATCGACGTCTATGCCCCTGCCAGGAACGATGCGGTCGATGATGCCGAGCTGGTCCGCGTGGCTAAGTTTGCCAGCGTCGTCATCGCGCTGTTCTCCTTTGCCATCGCGCCGCTGCTTCATTTCGCGCAGGAAGGCCTGTGGCAGGTCATCCGGGTTTTCACCGGCTTCTACAACATCCCGACCATCGCCATCGTCATAGTCGGCCTCTTCACCCGCCGCGTGCCCGCATTGGGCGCGAAGATCGCCATCGTCTTTCACGTCGTCGTCTACGCGCTGCTGCGGTTCGTGCTGGACGATGTGGTGACGCTGCACTTCATCCACCAATACGCCCTGCTGTTCCTCGCGGAGGTCGCGATCATGCTGGCCGCGGGTTACTGGAGGCCGCGAGAGACTCCCTGGTCCTTCACCCCGCGTCATGAAATCGACCTCGAAGAATGGCGCTATGCGAAACCGCTGGCAGGCACGCTGTTTTCCTGCGTCGTGGCGCTTTACCTGCTGTTCTCGCCGCTGGCGCTGGCGGGGGAGTCCGGGTTCAGCGACCTGTTCGGCCTGTCGATGGCGGGCCTGGTCATGGCGAATGTCGCAATCTGGCTTGCCGCGCGGCGAAGGGGGATGCCCGCGCCTGTCAGCTGACGAGCGAGGCCAGCACCCGGCGCTTCCCGGAAAAGGGGCGCCGCCCGTGCATGACCAGGAAATTATCGAGCAGCGCGACATCGCCCGCCTGCCACTCCACGTCGCGCGTCAACGCCTCTGACGCTTCGATGGCCGGTGCCATGTCCTCTGCCGTAACCGGCGTGCCGTCGCCGAAGGTAACCGACTTGTCGGCCCGGTTACGGGCATCCGACCAGCCTCGGAAAGCGGCGATCAGCTGGTTGAAGAACGTCTCCCGCCCATCGGGCAGTTCACGAATGGCAGGCAGCACGGGCGTCGTTGCGCGCAGGCTGCCATCTTCGCGCCACTGCCATTCGTAACCGAGCGCGGCGAGGCGTCTCTCCGCATCCTCGCGCGTCTGTGCGCCCAGCGTGCTTTTCCAGCTGCGCCCCTGGCCCGAACCGGCATCGTCTGCGCCGGGCATGACATTGGTGTAACGCACGCCCTCGCGCGCAAAGCGTTCGGCCACTTCGGGCGCCTCTGCCCGCATGCGCTCCAGCAGCCAGTCCGACCGGCAGACGGGCGTCGCCCCGCCCTCGCTAGGCGCGATTTCGCAATAGAAGAACAGTTTCGAGGGGTAGATCGGCGTCTGCGCCATTTCGTGATGCAGGTGAATCTCGGTTTCCGGCGGAGCCTCGTTGGCCGTGAAGACACGCGGCGTCACATTGACGCGCACCGCGTTCGACAGCGATTCCTCGTAAGTGAAGCCGTCTTCCCCATACCCTTCGACAGCGGCATCGAAATGCCCGGCATCGGGCACGTCGAACCCGCGAAACAGCAAGGTCCCGGCATGCAGCAGCGCATCGTCCACAGCGGTCTTCTGCTGCGAGAGGAATTCGCCAAGATCGCCCTGCCCGTGGATGACCGCCGGGAAATCCTTCGTGTCCGGTGTGCTGGCCATGTCTATGCGTCCTTCCCGAAGTCCAGTTCGACGGCCTGCCCGCTTGCCATGCTTTCCTGTGCGGCCACGCCCATCTGGACCGAACGCAGGCCGTCCAGCGTGCCGATTTGCGGCGCCTTGCCCGATGCAAGGCAATCGTGGAACGCGCATAGCTGGTAATAGGTGGCGCCCCAGTGATCGCCTGCCGCAAGCGCTTCGGCCGGTGTCGCCACCGGTTCCGCCACCGGTCCGCTGCGGTCGCGCGGGGACCAGATCACGCTGGCGCGCGGCAGGGCGACTTCCAGCTTTCCTGCCGGGCCGAGGGCATAGATGTCCTCCTGCTGCTCCGACCCTTCGGCAAACATGCACAGGTCCAGCACGGCGCGCGCCCCGCGCACGAAATCGACCACCACCACCGCGTTGTCGATGATATCGGGCACCTCGCCATCATAGCGTTCGTCCAGATGGTTCACGTCCTGCGCGCCGCTGGCATAGATGCGCCGCGGTTCGTCCTGCAGGATATGTCGCATCAGGTCGAAGAAATGGCAGCATTTCTCCACCAGCGTGCCGCCGCTGTTACGATTGAAGCGGTTCCAGTCGCCGACCTTTTCCAGGAACGGGAAACGGTGCTCGCGGATGCTGGCCATCTTCACCGGCCCCGTTTCGCCCGCATGCACCCGCTCGATGAAACGCGCGACCGGAGGCATGAAACGGTATTCGAGCCCAACCCATATGGGCGCGGGGTAATTGGCCGCCATGGCGTGCAGCGCGCGGGCATCGGCGAGGTTGGTGCACATCGGTTTTTCCAGCAGGATTGCCGGCCCCGCCGCCATGACCTGCCGGACCACATCGAAATGCGTCATGTTCGGGGACGCGATGATGACGGCATCAGGCTTCGCAGTGTCCAGCATTGCGCCGCAATCGGAGAAGAATTCCGGCGCCTGTCCCAGCTCTTCCGCAAGAACCCGCGCCGCCTCGCGCGAACCCTCGTCGGGGTCGCAAATACCGACCAGCCGCGCGCCCGGAACCAGGGCGACGTTGCGCATATGTTCGCGGCCCATCATGCCGCACCCGGCGATCGAATAGCGAAATTGCGAACTCATGAAACGCATTTAGCCCAAGCCGGCAGCCAGGCCAGCAATTCATGCTGTCATTCCGTGAAGATCATCATGGGCAGGCATTGGACCGGTGGCGGAGAGGGTGGGATTCGAACCCACGGTACCCAGAAGGCACAACAGTTTTCGAGACTGCCCCGTTCGACCACTCCGGCACCTCTCCGCACGAGGATTTCGCTCCTGCGCTGTCGCGCATGGGTCGTCAGGAGCGCGGCGGTTAGCCCAAGGCCTGCGGCTTGCCAACCCCCTTTTGCCATACGCTATCACCGCGCGTCCCACCCCGGGCTTTAGAACCTCTCGGGGGACCGGACCTTGTGGCCGCATTGCCGGGCGCTGGCAGACACACTATATGCCGATCCATGGACAACTCGGTGTATTTCTCCTCCACGGCAGGCCGCGAAATCGAAGTGCCGCGCAGTGCCAGTGCGCGCTTCGCGATCGGTGATGTGGTGCGTCACAAGATGTTCGATTTTCGCGGCGTCATCTTCGACATCGACCCCGTCTTCGCCAATAGCGATGAATGGTACGAATCCATTCCCAGGGACATCCGCCCCCGGCGCGACCAGCCCTTCTACCACCTGTTCGCCGAAAACGACGAAAGCAATTACGTCGCCTATGTCAGCCAGCAGAACCTGCTGGCCGATCCCGATGGCGGGCCGGTCGAACATCCTGAAGTATCGCAGCTGTTCGAAGCGTTCAGCAAGGGCCGCTACAAGATGCAGCGCAAGCTGACCCACTGACGCTCCGAAGGTCTGGCCGGATCAGTCCTTTATCTTCCAGCCGGATTTCAGGACGCGGTACACGATGACCGCGAACAGCAGGTTGAACACGCCCAGGCCGATCGCCGCCTGCACGACTGCCCCGGCGCCTTCGCCGATGTCGCTTTCGCTCAGGAACCCGTAGCGAAAGCCGGCAATCACGTAGAAGAACGGATTGGCCCGGCTCACCGCCTGGAAAACGGGTGCGAGATTGTCGATCGTGTAGAACGTGCCCGACAGCAGGCTGAGCGGGGCGACGATGAAATTGGTGATCATCGCGTTGTGATCGAACTTTTCCGACCAGATGGACGTCATCAGCCCCATCAGGGACAGCATGGTCGTCCCCATCAGGCCGAACCAGACGATCGCCCATGGCTCGGCCGGCCACAGGCTGACGCCCGGCCAAAGCACCATGGCGAGCGCGACCGCACCGCCCACGGCTACCCCGCGCGTGATGGCCGCCAGCACGATGCCGGTCATCAGCTCCCCTTCCGACAAGGGCGGCATCAGCAGATCGATGATGGTCCCCTGTATCTTGCCCGACAGCAGGCTGAAGCTGGAATTGGCAAACGCGTTCTGCATCATGCCCATCACGATCAGCCCCGGAGCGACGAAGCTGGCGAAAGGCACGCCCAGGACCTCTCGGCCGCCCCGGCCCAGCGCGACCGAGAAGATGATGAGGAACAACAGGGTCGTGACAGCCGGAGCCCAGACGGTCTGGATCTGGACCTTGAGAAAACGGCGCACCTCCTTCATATAAAGGCTCCACAAACCGATGCGGTTCACGCCTGTTATCAGGGGCTCTCCGCGCGGTGAGAACGCCGGGCTTGCCTGTCCCTGCGGTTGCACGATTTCGGGGCTGTCAGCGCTCTGTTTCATGCGCGCATCGCTAGGCGCTTGCCACCAGCCGTGCAAGAACGGGTGCAGGCAGGACGAGGGAAGGCTGGTAAAGACACTATCGCGCCTTATGTGGGCTGCACACGGCGCCCGAATCGGCGCAGAGATTTGATGACAGGACATCCATGAGCTGGACCGAAGAACGCACTGCCAAGCTGAAGACGATGTGGGAAAAAGGCTCCACCGCGAGCCAGATTGCCGAAGAGCTTGGCGGGGTCAGCCGTAACGCCGTGATCGGCAAGGCGCACCGCCTGGGCCTGAAATCGCGCCCCTCCCCGGTAAAGGCCGGCGAGAAGAAGAAAGCAGCTGCTAAGCCGGCGGCGAAGGCCGCTCCCAAGGCGCCGCCGAAAAAGGCAGCGCCTGCGCCCAAGCCGGTTGCAAAACCTGCGCCGGCCGCGCCTGCTCGCCCCGCTGCCGGACCCGCGCAGGTCTCTGGCGACAGCAAGGCCCCCCAACCCATGCCGGAAAAGCGGTCCGACATGCCGAAGATCGTGTCCGTCGGCCCCGGCGGGTTCCTGCGCCAGGGCCCGGGCGACCAGCAGCCGCCGATCCCGCCGGCCCCGCCGCGCCGCCTCGTCCCGCAAAAGCCCAGCCCCGAAATCGCCGACAAGACCAGCCTGCTGGACCTGTCGGAAAAGGTCTGCCGCTGGCCGATGGGTCATCCGGGCGAAGCCGATTTCCATTTCTGCGGCGAAGCGGTCAATCCCGGCTTCCCCTATTGCGTCGAGCATTGCGGCCGGGCCTACCAGGCACAGCTGCCCCGTGGTGCGCGCCGTCCCCCTCCGCCGCTGCCGTTCGGCGGACCGCGCGTACGCTGACTTTTCAGACATAAAAGGCCCGGCCGTCGCGAGACAGCCGGGCCTTTTCGTTTACGAGACATTTTCCGAGGGAGTCCACCATGCCGATTTCGCTTCACGCCGCCTATGTCCCCAGCGCCTTGCAGATGCTGGGCACTGCCGGTCACCTGCTGGGGAAGGCCGAGACATGGTGCAGCGAACAGGGCGTGAGCGAAGCCGACATGATCGGCGAACGCATCATCGAAGACATGCTTCCTTTCACATACCAGGTGAAATGCGTTGCCGAACATACGCGAGGCGCGGTCGAGGGTGTGCGGGCAGGCGTCTATTCGCCCGACCTCAATCCGCCGCCCACCAGCTTTGCCGCCCTGCGCGAGAAGCTGGCCGGAGCCACGCAATTCATGGAAGGGCTGGACGAGGCGGAGATGGAAAGCTTCGTCGGCCAGCCGATGCGGTTCGAGTTCAAGGAAAACCGGCTGGACTTCACCGCCGACCAGTTCCTGCTCAGTTTCAGCCAGCCGAACTTCTATTTCCACGCCGCCACTGCCTACAACATCCTGCGGATGAAGGGCGTGGGCGTGGGCAAGATGAATTTCATGGGACGAATGCGCCTGGCCGGTTGAAGCCAGCCCTGTCCGTCAGCGCGCCTGCGGTCAGCGGCGGCGGGCAAACCAGATCGTGTGGCGCGGCCCCTTGTTGTTCGGCCGCGCCCTCACGGCACGGACCTCCACGTCGAAGCCTGCGTCCTTCAGGCGGCCGGTGAACTTGTGGTCGTCCGCCGCCGACCAGATGGCCAGCATGCCCCCGGGGTTCAGCGCGTCTCGGCAGCGGGCAATGCCGGTGCGGGTATAAAGGCGTTCGTTGCCTTCGCGAACTATGCCGTCGGGTCCATTGTCGACGTCCAGCAGGATGGCGTCGTATTTCGCGGTCGTGCCATCGACGGCATCGTCGATCAGGGCCGCTACGTCGGCAATCGCAACCTCGCCGCGGGGATCGTCCAGCGTATCGCCCGTCAGGTGCGCGAGCGGTCCCTTCGCCCAGTCGAGGATGTCGGGCACGACTTCCGCCACCACGACTTGCCCGCCTTCATCCGGCAGCGCCTCTAGCGCGGCACGGAAGGTGAAGCCCATGCCATATCCGCCGATCAGCACACGCGGCGCGCGTGCCTCGAGCTGTTCCATGGTGAGCTGCGCCAGCTGTTCCTCACTGAACTGCATGCGCGTGCCCATCAGCTCGTCGCGGCCGAGCATGATGATGAAATCGCGGCCATGGCTGACGAGGGTCAGCGTGTCGCCCTGCGGAATACTGGCGGTGGCGATGGTTTCACGGGGTAGCATGATCGCTCTCTTTCACGAATGAAAAGGGCCGCGAACACGTCGCGGCCCCTCTCTTCTGGCAGGTCCGAAGGATCAGTCCTTCAGGAAGTCCGGCACGTGGGCACCGCCGTCGGAGTCTCCCCCGCCGTCACGGTTGCCGCCGCGTCCGCCCCGGTCGCCGCCGCGACCACGGCCACCGCCGCCACCGCGCGGGCCGCGGCGATCACCGCCACCGCCGCGAGGCTTGTTCTCGCGCGGAGGACGCGTGTCTTCCAGCTCTTCGCCGGTTTCCTGGTCGACGACACGCATCGACAGGCGGACCTTGCCGCGATTGTCGATCTCGAGGACCTTGACCTTCACTTCCTGGCCTTCCGACACGACGTCGGTCGGCTTTTCCACGCGCTCGTTCTTCATTTCGGACACGTGGACGAGACCGTCCTTGCCGCCCATGAAGTTCACGAATGCGCCGAAGTCGACGATGTTGACGACCTTGCCTGTGTAGATCTTGCCGACTTCCGCCTCTTCGACGATGCCTTCGATCCACTTCTTCGCAGCTTCGATCTGCTCGCCGTCGCTGGACGAGATCTTGATCACGCCCTCGTCGTCGATGTCGACCTTGGCGCCGGTTTCGGCCACGATCTCGCGGATCACCTTGCCGCCCGTGCCGATGACGTCGCGGATCTTCGACTTGTCGATCTGCATCGTCTCGATGCGCGGAGCGTGCTTCGACACCTCGGTGCGGGCGCCGGTCAGCGCCTTGTTCATTTCACCCAGGATGTGCGCACGGCCGGCTTTCGCCTGCTCCAGCGCGGTCTTCATGATTTCCTGCGTGATGCCGGCAACCTTGATGTCCATCTGGAGCGAAGTGATGCCGTTTTCCGACCCTGCAACCTTGAAGTCCATGTCGCCGAGGTGATCTTCGTCACCCAGGATGTCGGACAGGACGGCGAAATCGTCGCCTTCCAGGATCAGGCCCATGGCGATGCCCGACACCGGGCGTTCGATCGGAACGCCGGCATCCATCATCGACAGGCAGCCGCCGCATACCGTGGCCATCGAGGACGAGCCGTTCGACTCGGTGATGTCCGACAGGATGCGGATAGTGTACGGGAAATCCTCATGCGTCGGCAGAACCGGGTGCAGCGCGCGCCATGCGAGTTTGCCGTGACCGGTCTCGCGGCGGCTGGTGAAGCCGAAGCGACCGACTTCGCCGACCGAGTAGGGCGGGAAGTTGTAGTGCAGCATGAAGTGGTTGTACGACAGGCCTTCGAGACCGTCGATCATCTGCTCGGCATCCTTGGTGCCCAGCGTGGTGGTGCAGATTGCCTGCGTCTCACCGCGCGTGAACAGGGCCGAACCGTGCGTGCGGGGCAGCAGGCCGACCATCGCCTCGATCGGGCGAACCTGATCGAGCTTGCGGCCGTCGATGCGGGTGCCGTCCTTCAGGATGGCGCCGCGAACGATTTCGCTTTCCAGCTTCTTGACTGCCTTGTTGGCGACCATCTGCGTCTGCGGCTCTTCGTCCGCAAAAGCTTCCTTGGCCTTTTCGCGGGCGGCGTTGAGCGCGTCCGAACGGTCGGCCTTGCTGGTCATCTTGTAGGCGGCGGCAATGTCGTCGCCCACGATGCCGCGCAGCTTTTCCTTGATCGCGGAAGTATCGTCCGAAGTGTCGATTTCCCACGGATCCTTGGCAGCCTTTTCGGCCAGGTCGATGATTGCACCGATGACCTTGCGGCTTTCCTCGTGCGCGAACATTACGGCGCCGAGCATTTCCTCTTCGGTCAGTTCCTTGGCTTCGGATTCGACCATCATCACCGCGTCCTGCGTCGCGGCGACGACGAGGTCGAGACGACCGTCTTCGTCGAGCGCGGAAGCAAGGCTCGGGTTGAGTTCGTATTCGCCATTGCGGAAACCGACGCGCGCCGCGCCGATCGGACCCATGAAGGGCACGCCCGAAATGGTCAGCGCAGCCGATGCCGCGATCATGGCCACGATATCGGGCTCGGTCTCGCCATCATAGCTGAGGACCTGCGCGATGACGTTGATTTCGTTGTAGAAGCCTTCCGGGAAGAGCGGACGAACGGGGCGGTCGATCAGGCGGGAGGTCAGCGTTTCCTTCTCCGTCGCGCGGCCTTCGCGCTTGAAGAAGCCGCCCGGGATACGGCCCGCAGCGGAGAATTTTTCCTGGTAGTGGACGGTGAGCGGAAAGAAGTCCTGCCCTTCGCGAACACTCTTGGCGGCGGTCACGGCGCACAGCACCACGGTTTCGCCATAGGTGGCCAGCACGGCGCCGTCAGCCTGACGGGCGATCTGGCCGGTTTCGAGGGTGAGGGTCTTGCCGCCCCACTCGATCGATACGGTTTTCTTGTCGAACATTGATTATCCTAAATGAACCCGCCGGCGCCTTATTGCGGGGCGGGGCCTACTGTTCCGGGGTAGCCGCCCCGGTGCGGTATGAAGCCATCTTTCGGCTTCCCTTGGAAGGCACCCGCTGCCGGATTGCAACGTGGCGCCACATGCGAAAAAGGCGGCCCTTTGTCGGAGCCGCCTTTCACGAAACTCTTATTTGCGAAGGCCCAGCTTCGCGATCAGGGCGTTGTAGCGCTCCACATCCTTTTTCTTGAGATAGGCGAGGAGGCTGCGACGGCGGTTGACCATCTGGAGGAGACCACGACGCGAGTGGTTGTCCTTGTGGTGGCCCTTGAAGTGCTCCGTCAGGTTGCGGATGCGTTCGGTCAGGATGGCGACCTGCACTTCCGGGCTGCCCGTATCGCCGTCTTCGCGGGCGTTGTCCTTGATGATTTCCTGTTTCTTCTCGGCGGATACCGACATGTCAGTTCTCTCTTACTCTGCGACATCGGATAGGTTGAAACCCCGCACGATGCGAAGCGTGCCACCTTCGAGTTCCACGAGCGCCACCGGAACAGTGTCCCGTGTCGCAAGGTAGAGCCCGTCGGTCTGGGGCAGTCCCGAAAGTTTCCGGCCCTGTCGGACCGCCTGCGCGTCGTCGGGAGAGAGGGAAAGGGCCGGGATGTCGTCCAGCCCTGCCTCCAACGGCAGGAGATATTCCTGAAGGTCCGCGCCCTTACCGATTTCGTTCAATCTGTCCAGCGAAATCGCCTGTTCCTGCGTGAACGGCCCGGCCTTCGTTCGCCTCAGATAGGTCACGTGCCCCACGGTTCCAAGCGCGCGTGCGATATCCCGTGCCAGGGAACGGATATATGTCCCCTTGCTGACATGGGCCACCAGCGTCACGTCGTCGGCCAGTTCCAGCGGCGCGGCCGGGTCGTAAGGGTCGGGCCGGCCCGCCGTGGTGGCAAAGGCGCTTGTCGCTTCCTCGCCCTCCGGCGCGCCGGGGAATGTGAGCGAATGGATGACGACGGAACGCGTCTTCATCTCCACCGCCTCCCCCGCCCGCGCCCGGTCATAAGCGCGCTTGCCGTCGATCTTCACGGCGGAGAATGCGGGCGGCACCTGTTCGATTGCGCCGGTAAAATGCTCCAGCACGGCAGCGATCG